>JAZSPF010000120.1:0-8869 GCA_045537315.1 Acutalibacteraceae bacterium | reverse complement strand
ATTTCAGATACCTGGGGGTCAGGTGCAGACGAGTTTCTTTAACACTATAATCAGTTGGATAATTCTGATTGTCTATATTTTGAAAACAGATTATCCCCCTTCTAGAATGTATCTAGGCTTCGCCGTTTTCGGTTTCTTAGCTGATGCTGGCGGCCATTTGGTTTATCTCAATGTTGACTATGTCACAAGTATTCTCTGTGTTACGCTACAAATCATTCAATTTATACATGTTATTGTGGTATATAGAACTCTCAAGAAAGCTGAAATTTCTATTCTTCCCAGTCCTTCAGAAATAAAATCTAACTTCAATGCTTTCTTGAAGGTTTTAGATAATCTTCCTTTGAGAATTTCCACTTCTTTCAATAAAAAATTACTGAAGAAGGAACAAATTACTCATAAAGGAAAGCGCCAGACAAAACAAAAAAATAAAAAAACTCACAGAAAGAAGGTTTAGTTTATGTTCCCAGGCTCACTTATTGTTGACAGATTACTTTATCTTTTAGGATTTATCATTATGATGATAATAAATCTCAAAACTTACAAAAGGTACAATCTGAACAAAATCAAGACAATTATCCTTACTTTGATTACATACATCGCAGGTGTTTCGGGAGCAATGATAATGGGTGATATTTTTAACACTCTTATGGCTTCTAAAGGTTATCCGGGCAATTCAGCTGTTGCAATTTTTGGTGCAGTAATTTTTACACCCATTATTATGACAATTGCCGCTTTAATTTTTAAACAAAGTTGGCGTGGTGTGTTGGATATGCTTGCACCCGGCATCTTTATTATTCTTGCTTGTGCAAAATTAGGTTGCTTTTTAGATGGATGTTGTCATGGCTTAGAGTGTTCATTCGGCATTAAGTATCTTAACAGCGACATGACTGTTTTCCCGATTCAGATAATTGAAGTTTTCTTTATGAGTCTTATAATCGCTTTTTGTTTTTGGTTTGCCTTTAAGTCAAAATATTATGTCAAAGGAACGGTTTATCCCGTAACAACCATTCTTTATTGCTTTATGAGATTCTTTATTGAGTTTTTCAGGTACTATGAACTTGAAGCGCAAAGACACATTGTTTGGGGTATGACTTTCTGGCAGTTCTGTTGCATACTTTCAGTAGTAGTTTCCATAGTATGGATTGCTGTTCTTCATAGCAAAAAGGTTAGGCTTATGGATGAAAAGATTATAGTTATGGAAAATGAAAAAAAACTTGCTTTAGAAAAAAAAGTAGAGTTTGAAAGAGCAAAAAAAGCAAAAGAAAAAAAACGCAGAAAATAAAAAACAAAATCAATTCGGTTGTATTCAAAGAAACGAATACAACCGTTTTTTATTTCATATACATTCCCCAAGGGGGAATAATATGGACACAACCGAAGAGCGGGCTGTAATGCTGGCAAAATACATAGCCGAAAAAGGTGCTACCGTACGCCACTGCGCCGCTGTCTACTCAGTGAGCAAGTCAACGGTACACACCGATGTGACAAAGCGCCTTGGCAGCATCGACAAAGACCTTGCAGAAAAAGTGCGGTGCGTACTCGACAAAAACAAAAGTGAACGCCACCTTAGGGGCGGCATGGCAACCAAAGAAAAGTATATGAAAAAATGACAGGTAGTTGCCTGTCATTTTTACTATTTGAGAGTTACAATCGTTACGCCGGCTTCGCCCTCGCCGTAAACACCCAGACGGAAGTTCTTGACAAAGGGACTCTTTCTCAGATGCTCCTGAATGCCCTTGCGCAGCACACCGGTACCCTTGCCGTGAATGACGGTCAGCTCACCGAGACCGAGTCTCAGACACTGGTCGATATATCTGTCCAGCTCGAGAGTGCCCTCCTCAACATTCATGCCTCGAAGGTCGCAACGGGTCTGTGCCTCACTGCCGGGCGAGAAGACACGCTCGGTTTTGTTTGGTACGCTGCGGTTTTTCGCCTGAGGCTTCTTTTGCTTTTCCAAAAGGCGCAGGTTCTTTTCGGGGGTACGCATTTTCATTATGCCTGCAAGAACCTCATAGTTGCCCTTTTTGTCTTTGAGCGCCGTGACGGTTGCCGTCTTGCCTATATCGCAAAGCAAAACTTCGTCGCCCACTTTAAGGGGTCTTGGCAATTCATATTTTTCATCAGGCAGACCTGATGCCATAATCGGATTGGTTATATCGTCAAACTCGGCGTAGCCCTTGCGCATAAGCTGTTTTGCACGCTTTGCCATTTCGCTTTTGTCTTTAGCGGTTTCATTTTCTTTTCTGAGTTTTTCAAGTTCAGCCATAAATGCCGCCGCACTGCGCTTTGCCTGCTCAACAATTCTTATTGCCTGACTCTGTGCCTTTTCAAGCTCTTTTTCACGGAGCTTCTCTATACTGTCCTTGTACTCCTTGGCTTCTCTCTTTTCCTTTTCAGCCTGAGCCGTAAGTGCCTCAGCCTCAGCCTTCCGGTCTTCAAACTGCTGACGGCTGCTTTCAAGAGATTCAATGACTCTCTCAAAATGTGCGCTTTCACTTGAAACAAGACTCTTTGCTCTTTCTATTATATCCTCACTCATTCCGAGTCGCAGGGATATTGCAAAAGCATTTGAGCGACCGGGGGTACCGATAAGCAAGCGGTAGGTGGGTTTGAGTGATGACACATCAAACTCACATGAGCCGTTTTCTATTCCGGGAGTTTCAAGGGCATAGGCTTTCAGCTCTGCATAATGAGTTGTTGCCGCGATCTTTGCACCCTTTGCCCCTATTTTTTCAAGTATGGATATTGCAAGTGCCGCACCCTCTATAGGGTCTGTGCCTGCACCGAGCTCATCAATCAGCACAAGACTTTTACCGTCTGCCTTTTCTATTATATTTATAATATTCACCATGTGAGATGAGAAGGTGGAAAGGCTCTGCTCTATGCTCTGCTCGTCACCTATGTCTGCTAGCACATTGTCAAAGACGGAAACTTCACTTTGGTCAGCGGCAGGAATCATCAGACCGCACATAGCCATAAGGCTCATGAGTCCGAGAGTTTTAATGGACACCGTCTTGCCGCCTGTGTTGGGACCCGTGATAATAAGCGTATCAAAATCATCGCCCAGTCTTATATCCGTTGCCACCACCTTTTTCGGGTCAATAAGGGGATGCCTTGCCTTTTTAAGATTGATTATGCCTTTGTCGTTTATTGTGGGTACACTTGCTTTCATCTCATAGGCAAGCTTTGCCTTTGCAAATATGAGGTTCAACTCAATGGCACATTCATAAGATGCCTTTATGCCCTCATAGAAGCCGCCTGCCTCGGCGGAGAGCTCGTAAAGTATGCGCTCAATTTCATCGCGTTCTTTGCTCTGCAAAACCTTAATCTCATTATTTGCTTCAACAACACCCGCAGGCTCAATAAACACCGTTGCACCGCTCGATGAGGTGTCGTGGACAAGACCGCTTATCTCACCCTTATGCTCAATCTTTACAGGTACAACATATCTGCCGCCGCGCATGGTGACAATTGACTCACGCAGATATTTCTGATAGCGAGGCGACTTTGTCATTTTGTCAAGGTGGTCTCTTATTTTTGATGAAGCTATTCTGATTTTTCGTCTTATATCATAAAGGGCAGGCGAAGCGTTGTCGCTCATTTCCTCTTCACTGATAATTGCAGAGGTAATTCTGTCCTCAAGGAATTTATTGGGAGCAAGAGAATAGAAAAATGTATCAATTGAGGTTACAATTCCGCTGTTTCTGTCTTTCCATTCACTCAAGGAGCGTATAACACGAAGCACCTCAGCAATATCGAGAAGCTCACGCATATTAAGGGTACTGCCTGCATTTGCTCTTGACAGAGCATTATTCACATTCTTAAGTCCGCCAAAAGAGGGCGCACCGAATTTTGCCATAAGCATATGGGCGTCCGCCGTCTGTGAGATAAGATTATTCACTGTATGTATATTGCTCTGAGGCTCAAGATGCTCTGCCTCATATTTTGCATCTTCGCATGAAGTAAAGTCCGCAAGGCGTGACAGCACCTTATGAAGCTCAAGAGCGTTGTAATGCTTATTCATTTTATCATCTCCTTTACCTGAGATTTCCTATACCGTTATATATCAGTCTGACATCATATTGAAAAAGTCTAATGTTTTATATCTTCTTGCCGTTATATTTCTGAGGTACTTTTCAGTTACAGCCGAAAGCAGAGCTATGCTTTCAT
The DNA here is from genome assembly GCA_045537315.1 of Acutalibacteraceae bacterium. GTDB lineage: Bacteria > Bacillota > Clostridia > Oscillospirales > Acutalibacteraceae > UBA6857. The sequence goes on along the minus strand of JAZSPF010000120.1, from coordinate 4,699 downwards.
CAGGCAGTGTGAAGCTGAAAATCTTCGGACTTTCCGAAAAACAGATGTGTCTTATTGCCGTCACCACACCAAGAGGTAATCTGACGGTTTTCTCAAGAGGCTTGCAGTTTTCGCAGAAAAGCTCTCCTGTCACAGTGCTGAAAAACATAATTTCACTTTCAAAGCTGCCGCAGTTGCCGCAGGCAACCACACCCGGCATATAGCCAGCAATACTCAGCATCCTCATTTCAAGCACAGCTTTTATCTGTCTGAGATTTCTTTTGCCCTGCGCGAGAAGATATATGCTGTTTAAAAGAAGGGATAAATACTCCCCCGAGTTTTCCTCTCTGGGTGACAGCTCATATGTAAGCTCAGCGAAATACTGAGCAAGACTAAGGCGTACTATGTCGCTGCGAAGTGAAAAGAAAACTTCCTTTGCCGTAGCTTCTCTTATGACATAGACACCCTTTTGTGTTTTATTGATAAGAAAATCCGAGTAACACAGCAGTCCCGTAGAAGAAACATTCTTGTTCTTAGGGTTTCTCGCTCCGTTGGCAAAAGCTTTTATGACACCTCTGTCACGGGTCAGCACAGTTACAATCCTATCCTGCTCACCCGTTGCACCCTCTTTGATTACAATGCCGTCGGTTTTGAAGGTCATAACTCGGTTTTCCTTTCCCCGTGTTACTGACACGGTTTTTTAATCATCCTGCTCGGGATACTCCTCGAAAAACTCCTGAGAAAATTCTGTCATTATTTCTTCCGAGTTGTCGAAAGCAGGTCTTTCTTCAGCTTTTTTGTATTTCAGATAATCGCTGACTCTTCCCGTTCTCATAAAAACTTCCCACAGCTCCCATTTTGTCACTGTCATCACCTCAACGCAAAGTCTTAAGTTACTATACTCATATGCTTTGCAGAAAAAAGGGAAAGTAAACGGGAAAAATAAGTTTCTATTTTGTGTACAAAATTTTTCGCTTAAATTTGTACACTATTAAACGAATAAATCAGTCCAGTCCGAAATTATGAATGAGACCCTCTCTGTTGCGCCAATCGTCTTTCACCTTGACCCAACACTGCAGGTTGATTCTGCAGCCGAAAAATTTTTCCATATCCTGTCTTGCGTAGGTAGATATTCTCTTGAGGGTTGCGCCCTTTTTACCGATGATAATACCCTTGTGGCTTTCTTTTTCACAGTAGATTGTGGCTTCAACATCCATAAGGTCAGTATCACTGCGCTCCCTCATTTTTTCAATTGCAACTGCAATACCGTGAGGAATTTCCTTATCAAGGAGTCTGAGCATTTTTTCTCTTACTATTTCGGAAGCAATAACTCTTTCGGGCTGGTCTGTCAGCGTGTCCTCAGGGAAGAAATGCTCTGAAGGTATTGCGAGATTTATAAGCTCATCCGTCAAGTCATCAAGTCCGTCACTCTTTGCCGCAGACACGGGTACAACTGCCTCAAAATTATAAAGCTTTGTCATTTCGAGAATTCTCGACATAATAACACCCTTGTCGCTGACAGTGTCAATTTTGTTTATGGCAAGTACCACGGGCATTTTCTGCTGAGTAAATTTTTCGATTAGCTCAAGCTCTGTCTCACGCAGCTCCCCCTCAGGTTCAACCACAAAAAGGCAGGCATCAACACCTGATATACTGTCGGAAACTGCCTTGACCATCTTTTCACCAAGCTTTGTTTTGGGCTTATGAAAACCGGGAGTGTCGGTGAAAACAAGCTGAGTTTCATTTACGGTCAGCACACCCATAATTCTTGTTCTTGTGGTCTGAGGTTTGTCGGAAACAATTGCAATTTTCTGCCCCAGCAGACGGTTAAGTATTGAGGATTTGCCCACATTGGGTTTGCCTACAATGGCAATAAAAGCTGTTTTATTCTCTGTCATATATTTACCTCTTTAATAAGTCAATTTATTTTAGTACTCCCCTGTTTCACTGTAGAGGATAAAATTGTCATAGCCCGTTTTTTTCATTCTTCTGATATAGGAATAGGAGTATTCCTCCATATCAATAATAGGAATAACTATTTTGCCCGGATAATTTACAGATATTGTCGAATACATAGAGAGAATTGACACAAAATCTGTCTTTTTATCTACGGCTATACTCAGGGGTCTTTCTCTTGTGTCTGCGGCTATGGCATAAACGGGAATATCCGACACAGAGCCGAAATATATGCTGTCATTTCCTGCCACGGCACTGCTTGCACTCTGAGAAAAAATCAGCAGTGTGTTTTCAGGCAAAGCATTTTTAATCTCATTTATTGTGTTTTTCAGCACCGCATTTCTCTTTGCCTGATTTTTTTCACCGGGATAAGTGGCACCGTTTGTGTTTTCGCCGTCGGGAAACTGAAGGGACTCCAGCATAAATGCACTGATACCGAATGAGCTGATTTCCCTTACAATCCCCGCGAGATAATTACGCACATCCTTTGAGTAGGGATTGAGCCAGGGCTTTCCGCCTTTTTCGTCACTGCCGTCAAGCCAATTAACGTCCGTATCCATATATTTTACTGCAAGAGAGCTGTCGGACATTGCTACGGCACTGTCTTCAAAACAGTAAATTCCGGCAATTACGGCAATTCCTTCACTCTCAAAAATATCCAGTGCCTGCCTTACGGTATCGTTGTCATAAAGGGCGCACTTACCCTTGACGGCGCTTTCCTGCAATGAGGAGTAAACCAGCTTGCCTTCTTTTGTTTTGAAGTCAATTACAACACTGTTGCCGTTCTTTTTCTGCACCTGCTTCGCCACATCCTTGAGATAGCCTTCATCACCCAGTCGGGTATACGGCACATAAAGAGCTTTTATTCCCTGCTGTGAGAGTACCTCTGAGGCACTGCTCTGAACCTGATCCTGTGCTGCTTCGTCTATGGGCTTATATGATATTTCAAGTCCCAGACTCACTGCAAAATATGAAAGACAGGCAACAAGCATAAAACAAGCTGTATAAAGCAGAGCTTTTCTTATCTGCTTTTTATTTATTCTTCTTTTACTGCGCTGAATTCTGACAAAGCCCTGAGGGTATTCCCTGGTAAAGGTGTAATAGCTTTTTCTCACACGCAGCTTATCGTTTCTTGAAAAGACTTTCTTTTTTCTTTGCATTGGAAGCATTCCTTATCCGTGGTAAAAATTGTTCGTTGATTTATTGCACCGTGAAGGTGTATTATTACTGTATATCCAAAGAAGTTTAAGGAGTACACAACGTGAAAATTTCTCTTGTTTCAGACACAATCACCGTTATTGAGCTTTCACCTGAGGAAATGACTCAATATGATTTTACCTTTGAAAAAAGCGATTATTCATCACCCCACACAAGAAGGGTGCTGTGGTCGATTATAGATGATGCCGCACGCATTACGGGCAAAACCGTAGAAGTGTCAAAAGGTCTTGAAATTGACTTTCTGCCCGATATAAAAGGCGGCGGACTGCTGATTATCTGTGAGGGTGAATACGAAAACATCAAAGCTCACAAATTGCCCCACATCAGCATATTCCAGAGCAGTGACATAAACCGAATTTTAGATTTTGCAAGAACTGCCTCGGGCCTTCTGTCGGCAGACTCATCTTCTCTTTTCTCTCAAAATGGCATATACCGTCTTTGCATACACTCCGGGAAGAGTGCTTTTTATTTTCTCGCTAAAGAATTCTGCCTTGAAGATATGACCTCACCCTACGGATTTGAAAGCACAAAAGAGTGCTGGCAGTGTCTTATTGAAGAGAATGCCTTAGAAGTACTTAGCGGCACTGCTTCTGAGAAGTGATATGGTTTCTTTCGGGTCGTCACTGCCAAAAATTGCAGAGCCTGCAACGAGTACGTTAGCGCCTGCTTTTGCGGCAGTTTCAACTGTTTTAAGAGAGATGCCGCCATCAACCTGAACATCAATTTCAATTCCGCGTCTCACACATTCAGTGCGAAGAGCAACGATTTTAGGCATCATTTCTTCCATAAAGCTCTGACCTCCGAAGCCCGGCTCAACTGTCATAACCAGCACCATACCCAGCTTGTCGAGATAGGGATAAACCGTTTCAATTGCCGTACCCGGCTTCACTGCAAGGGCGGCAATTTTTCCGCTTTCACGGATAAGATCTATAGTCTCGTCTATGGGTGAATCGGCTTCAACATGAAAGCAGATAACATCAGCGCCGGCTTTTATAAAGTCGGGTATATATTTTTTCGGGTCGCTTATCATAAGATGCACGTCAAAGACTAAATCCGAGCATTTTCTCAGGCACTTCACAAGAGGTGCGCCCAAGGTGATATTCGGCACAAAGTGACCGTCCATAACATCAATATGAAGCCAGTCAGCTCCGCAGTTTTTCATATTTTCAAATTCTTCCCCCATTTTTGAGTAGTCACAGGAAAGAATAGAAGGTGAAATTTTAATCATACTTTTTACCTCCGCTTTACAGCAAATATGTATTCATGTTATTATATCAATAATACGCAGAAAAATCAAGAAAAACCGACAGTAAAATAAGAATTACAGCACCCCTTAAATGAGGTGCTGTAAATTTAATTATTCTCTTTTTTCGCCTTCCTCGGCTGTCTGTGCCTTTTTGCTCTTTTTCTTTGATTTGCCGCTTGAAGCGGTGAGAGATTTTTCACCGGCAAGCTCCATCTTAATAAGACCGAGTATGATAAATATGGAGTTTGTATATATAAGCACCGAGAAGACCTTATTATAAAGGAAATCTATTATTCCGGC
>JAZSPF010000175.1:0-4963 GCA_045537315.1 Acutalibacteraceae bacterium | reverse complement strand
CATTTGGTTACCATTAGCATAAATAGACCACTCTTGTTATGTTCAAGGTAATCCTTATGCATCATTCCCCATTTACCTACAGTGATATTTGCTTGTTCAGGCGGCAAGATAATGTTCGGAATTTTATAGTCGCCAACCTGTCGATAAGAAATATTTATACTCTTACTCATTTTACATACCTCCTTTTGAATTCACAACAAAAGTATCGTATGTAAATCTTGCACCGAATCTAAAGCCTGAAACAAAGCCGTCAGAAATGCTGATGCTTGAAAATTCATTATATTTGCTCACATAATTTGCAAACTTCTCTTTTTCTTCGTCAGACAGTTTTGCTGCCAGTTCTTCCTCCTTCTTTACAAGCTCACTTAATTTCTTTTTGAGTCTTGGTGTGATTTCAGTAGTGAGCTCTTGCGGTTCAAGATTCCCGTAGAATAATTCTTCTATTATATTTGACATTATGTAATCCTCCGTGTATGAAGAAAAGCTATATAGTACGGTGAATGTGTGTTACCGGAGAGTTGAACTTGTGTTATGAACATCCGCACCAGTAAACAGAAGAACTGCAACTTAACCGTTAGCAGTTCTTTTGTTTTTATATGAGACTTGAGATTTTTTTACTTTTTCACTCTTCACTGATCCACCTGCCAACACTCAGCAGCATTTTCCTGCTGAGTTATTTTTATTTGACAAGCTCTCCCCCGCGGTGCTATAATGTGTCCAAGTGAATAGAAACATTTAAGGTGTCGGACAGAACTGTCTGTCCGGTGAAAAGGGAAGCAGGGTGCAAATCCCTCACGAACTCGTCGCTGTAATGAAGGAGTTTTGTTCCACGCACTGCGGTGCAGTCATTGGTGAAGGCCGAGAAGACGGAATAAAATGCTGATAGCTAAGTCAGAAGACCTGCCTTAAATGATTTTGTGGGACCGCGAGTAATCGGTTTAAGCAAACGACATCCTTCTTTAAGTCGTAAGTGCCACGATTTTTTTATGCACTTAAGACTATTAAAGAAAGGATGTGAAAAGTGTGAAAGGCAGGAAAATTTTAGGTCTGATTGTTTTGGCGGTACTCATTGCTGCCATGGCGGTGACCTTTATCGCGTTCAGAGAAAAGCCTGTGGAGGGCGAAAAAAGCATAACAATTGAAGTTGTTGCAGAAGATAAAACCTCCACTGTCTATGAGGTTGACACTGATGCACAGTATCTTCTTGGCGCTATGCAAGACGCTGAAGGCCTCACCTTTGAGGGTGAAGAAGGCCCTTACGGTTTCACTGTCAACACCGTTAACGGTGTCACTGCTGACCTTAGTTCAGGTCAGGCTTACTGGGGCTTTTTCGTCGGCGGTGAATACTGCAACTACGGTGTATCTCAGCAGCCCGTTGAAGACGGCGACAGTTTTCAGATTGTTTACACCTTAGCAGAATGATGGGCGCTAAAGGCAAAAATGCCGCCTTTGATGTAGCTCTCGTCGCGCTGATGGTGGCTGTGATTGAAGTGTGCAAATTTGCAATGATAGGTCTGTCGAATATAAGCCTCACAGCTTTTTGGCTGGTACTTTTTTCAAAGCATTTTGGCGGCAAGGTCTATTATGTTGTCCCCGTTTTCACTCTTATTGAGGGTGTTGTTTTCGGGTTTAACCTGTGGTGGATAAGCTATCTTTATGCGTGGCCGCTGCTTGTGCTTATTACGAGAATTTTCAGGCAAAATGACAGCGCTCTTATCTGGGCAGTCATTTCAGGTATTTTCGGTCTGTGCTTCGGTGCACTGTGTGCTATCCCCTATATCTTTACGGCTGTAGACCTGAAAAGCGGTCTGACTTATGCCGTGAGTTGGTGGATTTCAGGTATTCCATGGGATATCACCCACTGTGTAGGCAACTTTGCTTTAATGTTGCTGCTCTATAAACCTTTAGGCAGAGTAATGCAAAATTTGCAGAAACGAATCAAAAACTGAAAAAAGCGAATCACTTTTTCTAAAGTGGTTCGCTTTCTTTAATAAGGTAAAATGCACACCCAAAAGGGTGTGCAGAATTAGGTTTTCTTATTCTGTGAAGCCTGACTCTACGAGTCTTACGAGTTCTTCAACAGCCTGCTCTTCGTCGGGACCGCCGGCGATGATGCGAATGTCTGTGCCGCCCATAATGCCGAGTGAAAGAACGCCGAGTAAGCTCTTTGCATTAACTCTTCTCTCTTCCTTCTCAACCCAGATTGAGGACTTGAATTCATTTGCCTTCTGGATGAAGAATGTAGCAGGACGAGCGTGAAGACCAACCTGATTCTGAACTTTTACATCTTTAACAAACATATCAATATCTCCCACACATATAAATTTGGTTATTTACGATCAATTGCTAATATATTATAACCGTAAAATCGAGCTTCGTCAATGGTTAAAAGAGACTTTAAAACTTTTTGGTTGCAAGCCTAAACATCAACAAAAATCCGAGCTCAAATTTGTGCATTTTCACTACAATTATTTTTTCGTTCACGTCACTATGCACAATAGGAGCCGATTTTATGCGACATCTGCTTATTAACTGTCTGTTTCTTCGCTACTCTGCCGCTGTTCGGCTTTGAGCTGAGCCTTAAATTCTCTCAAAAACTCAATATCCTTTTTGTCAAGATTTGCCTTCGAGAGCATATCAGGTCTGCGAAGATAAGTGCGCATAAGACTCTGCTGACGCTTCCACTTGTTTATATTTGCATGGTGCCCCGATAACAGTATATCCGGAACAGTTTGTCCGTGCCACTCATAGGGGCGTGTATATTGGGGATGCTCTAAAAGTGAGCTGTAATGGCTCTCATCACTGAAGGCTTCCTCATTGGGCAGTACCCCGGGGAGCATGCGTGAAATGCTGTCAGCTAAAACTAATGCAGGAAGCTCACCACCTGTGAGTACATAGTCACCTATGGATATTTCTTCGTCAACTATTTCCTCAATTACTCTCTCATCAATACCCTCATAGTGCCCGCAAAGAATTGCCACATTTTCCATCTGAGCAAGTTCGCGCACTCTTGTTTGTGTCAGAGTCTTGCCCTGAGGCGACATATATATAAGGTGGGGACGCTTGCCGATTTCGTCACACAGGCTCATATAGCAGTCATATATGGGCTGCACCTGCATAATCATACCCATACCGCCGCCATAGGGTGTATCGTCAACTCTCTTGTGCTTATCGAGAGTGTAATCTCTTATCTGTCGGCAATTTATTTCCACAAGTCCTGCCTGCCTGCTTCTGCCTATAATGCTCTCACAAAGCACCGCCTCACACATTTCGGGAAAGAGAGTCAGTATATCAATTCTCATCGTCAAAAATTCCTTTCAGGGGGCGGATTTTAATTATGCCCTCTACAACATCGGTGCTGATAACCACACTTGGAATAGCAGGAATAAGATATTCCTTATCCCCTTGCTTAATGTGCCAGACATCATTTGCGCCCGTCTGCGAAACATCGCTGATAATGCCGTAGGCTTTGTTTTCGTCGTCAGCATCAATTACGGCGCAGTCAATAAGCTCCTGAATAAACCATGTGCCCTCAGGGAGTTTTGCATCGCTTCTTTTCATATAGAGAATTCTGTCTCTGTATTTAGCCGCTTCTTCCACGGTATCAATGCCCTGAGCCTTCATAATGACCATATTGCCGTTAGGTCTTGTTGAAACCTTGAGAGGTTTTTCACCCTTTTTGTCAAGATAAAGAGTCTTGAATTTTTTCATATACTCGGGGCTGTCACACCATGGCTGAACACGCATCTCGCCCTTTATGCCGTGAGTGGATGTTATCTTGCCTATTTCAAGATAGTCTTTTATCATAATATATGCTCCTTAAAACAAAAGGCTGCCCTCAGACAGCCGCTTGTACTTTTTGCTTATTCTTCTTCAGGCAGGGGTGCCATCCAATCAGGATTAACCTCACCACCCATAAGCTCGCAAAGGAACTCATAAAGCTTATTCCATAATTGCCAGAATATTTCTTCAAATGTTGCGAATAATTTTTCCATTATATTTTCCTCCTATGCTTATCGTAGCTTTATTATATACCATATTGCGGTGAATTTCAAGAATTTCAGGAAAAAATTATATCGTGAGTTTCTGCACCCACGCAGTCAATGAGACCCTTTGGAGAGATAAAAAGCTGAACACCCAATGCACCGCCGCTGACAATAATTTCCGTGAACTGCAATATACTCTCGTGGATAACCGTTCTGAACTGCTTTTTCATACCTATGGGAGTGCAGCCGCCTCTTATATAGCCTGTGACATTCTTTATGTCCTTGACATGAAGCAGCTCCACGCTTTTTTCACCAACGGATTTTGCCGCCTTTTTAAGGTCAACCTCTCTGTCTATAGGCAAAACAAAGACATAGTTTTCTCCGCTTTTGCCCACGGCGACAAGAGTCTTGAAGGTCATATCATAGCTTTGTGACAGCATATCGGCAATATGTATGCCGTCAATAAACTCGTCACACTCATAATAATTGACCTTATAGGGAATTTTCTTTTTATCGAGTATACGCATTGCGTTAGTTTTTATACCTTTATCCTTTGCCATATGAACCTCACCATTGACTAAAAGTTGAATTTTATATATAATAGCACACAGAGTAAATTTTTTCAACAAAGAGGTAAAATAGATGATAGAAATAATCTGCCCTGTCTGCGGTGAATTGCTGACAGTAACAGACAGAACCTATAAATGCAAAAACAATCACTGCTTCGATATGGCTAAGGAGGGCTATGTCAATCTGCTGACCGGCTCACACAAGCCCGGCAGTGAAATAGGTGACAATAAAGATATGGCTCTCAATCGCCGTGAGTTTCTCTCTAAAGGCTACTTCGATGCTCTTGTACGCGGTATAAGTGAGTTTATAAAAGAGAAGGCACTCCCCCACCCCGTAATTGCTGATATATGCTGTGGCGAGGGCTACTACGGCGACAGAATCAAAAGTGAAATTGACTGTGATATGTT
>JAZSPF010000169.1:0-14549 GCA_045537315.1 Acutalibacteraceae bacterium | reverse complement strand
TATCAACCTTTCACGCGCTGACCTTGTAAATGTGCCTGACCTTAAAGAGGCTCTCGCAAGCGGCAAGGTAAGCTGTTATGTCACAGACTTTCCCACAGAGGAGACAATCAACTGCGAGGGTATCATCACAACACCCCACCTCGGTGCATCAACAAACGAGAGCGAAGACAACTGTGCAGTTATGGCGGCTCATCAGCTCAGTGACTTCCTTTTAAACGGCAACATCAAAAACAGTGTGAACTATCCGAGCATTGAGATGCCCAGAACAACTGCCTCAAGACTTGTGGTACTTCACAAGAATGTGCCCAATATGATCAGCACCATCACCGGCAAGATTTCGGATGAAGGCATCAACATTGATCACATGGCAAACCGTTCAAAGGGCAATTATGCCTGCACAATGGTTGACACACCTGACGAAGTCAGTGACGAAACAATCAAGGCAATTGCAGACACTGAAAACATAATAAGAGTTATCAGAGTTTAATTCAATTATGAATTATGAAACGCGGGTAAGATTCTGCTAAGATGCAGTTTCTTACCCGCCGTTTTGGTTTGGACTATATTTTATTTTCTCCTTGTGCTATGTTTAAAAACAGCCGAAATATACTCATTATCAAAATATGAATTATCGTCTTTATAGAGACCCTCAGGTATATCGTTGCAGGGTGCTATTGATTCACCTATTTTTTCACCGTGTCTATTGAGGAGTTTATCGAAGCTCTTAAAGGCAAAATTAAACACCTTTTTGATTATTTTCCACCCTAAGGCTCCCACAACCAGAAGCACCGATAACACAATTATTGTAGGAATAGGAAAAACTATAAGCAAACCTATAATTGTACCAAGCAATATAAGCCCAAGGAATATTCCGCCAATAACTGCAAAAGCATCCTCGAGCCACAATCCTACGCCTAAAACATTGCTCCACTTATCAGCCTTTTTCTCAAACTTATCAAGTTTATACTCATCCTGACGGAGCTTTTCTTTAACAGCTTCTTCGTTTTTTACAGTGTAGAAGGCCTCGGGCATAAATCCGCCTTTAAGTGAAGGTACTACCCTTTGATAGCTTTCAAGATTATTACCTCTTACCGTTTCAACTTTCAGCGAAATCTCACTGTCTTTCTCAAGTACAAAATCATAATGTGCTACCGTAATAAATCTGTGATAAAGAGTCATTCCTCTTTTTTCCGAGAAGGTTTCAAAGCTGTATTCATCCTCTGTGGTCAGAGTGAGTCCGACCTCATTTGTGTCTATAAAATAAATCTCATCGCTACTCGACGGCAAAAAGTAAACAATGCCGTTAAGCCCTATAATTATCTTTTTGTCAGACTGATTTCTGAAATATATATTCATGCTTTCTCCTTTCTCTTACTAAAACGGCGGGTATAACCTGACCGTTACAGCAGATATACCCGCGATTCATAATTCATTATTATCGCCCTCGCCGGGCAGGCATCGTCACTGAAGCGCCGCCGGTGGCGGATGGAGCGAAGTGAGGATGGCGCAGCGGTCAAAATCGCTCGGCGCTCCAAGCCGAAAAGCGATTTTGGGAACCGCAAGAGGAAAACTTTTTCCTGCCGCGAGAACCCCTCCGTCTTTTGCTTCGCAAAATCCACCTCCCCTTTCAGGAGAGGCAAGACGAATCAAAAACGCGTTGTTGTTTTCCTATATTAAACATTAAACAGGAAGTGAACAATGTCTCCGTCTTTCATAACATATTCCTTGCCTTCGCTCTTGACAAGACCCTTTTCCTTTGCTGCAGCAAGTGAACCAAGCTCCATAAGATTTTCAAAGGAAACAACCTCGGCTCTGATGAAACCGCGCTCAAAATCTGAGTGAATCTTGCCTGCTGCCTGAGGTGCTTTGGTGCCTTTTTTGATAGTCCATGCTCTTACCTCGGGCTGACCTGCAGTGAGATATGAGATAAGACCAAGCAGGTTATAGCTACGCTGAATGAGAAGGTCAAGACCGCTTGACTCAACGCCCAAATCCTCAAGGAACATCTCTTTATCCTCTTTTGAAAGCGAGGAAATCTCAGCCTCGAGACCTGCGCAGATGGGAAGCACTTCACTGCCCTCAGCTGCCGCGATTTCGCAGACTGCCTTGTAGTTTTCGTTGGAGTCGATGCCGCTTACAAAGTCGGCTTCACTCATATTGCAGGCATAGATAACGGGCTTTGATGTGAGCAGTGCAACACTGTCAAGGATAGCCTTTTCCTCTTCGTCGCACTCAATGCTTCTTGCTGTCTGCTCGTTTTCGAGGGCAGTTTTAACCTTCTGCAGGAAGTCATATTCAGCCGCAAGGCTCTTGTCGCCCTTCATTGCCTTTGATGTTCTGTCAATTCTTCTCTCAATCATTTCAAGGTCAGAGAGAATAAGCTCAAGGTTGATAGTTTCAATGTCACGCTTTGCGTTAACACTGCCGTCAACATGGATAATATCATCATCCTCAAAGCAGCGCACAACATGAATAACAGCGTCAACCTCTCTTATGTGTGAAAGGAATTTGTTACCAAGCCCCTCACCCTTTGATGCGCCTCTTACAAGACCTGCGATGTCAACAAATTCAATTGTTGCAGGCGTGAACTTCACAGGATTATACATCTCTGCAAGCTTGTCGAGTCTTTCATCGGGTACTGCAACAACACCAACATTAGGCTCAATTGTGCAGAAAGCATAGTTTGCGGACTGAGCGCCTGCGTTTGTTATTGCGTTAAAAAGTGTACTTTTGCCAACATTGGGCAAACCAACAATACCAAGTTTCATTTTTATACCTCTTATTTTTTCATGCACGAAGTGTATTTCATTCTCGCACCGCAGGTGCGCAATTCATAATTGCTTATGCGCTCGCTGCATCGTCGCCGAAGCGCCGCCGGTGGCGGATAAAGTGAGGCGAGGATGGCGCAGCGGTCAAAATCGCTCGGCGCTCCAAGCCGAAAAAGCGATTTTGGGATCCGCAAGAGTAAAGGCGTTACTTTTTGCTACCGCCCAAAAAGCAACCAAAAACGCGTTGATACTTTTTTATTTTGTTGCTTCTACAAGTGCCTGCTGGATATCAGCGATAATATCGTCAGCATCTTCTATACCAACTGACAGACGGATAAGGTCGCTCTTAACGCCGGCTTCTTCAAGCTGCTTGTCTGTGAGCTGTCTGTGAGTGGTTGATGCAGGATGAAGCACGCAGGTCTTGCTGTCTGCAACGTGGGTTACGATTGAAGCGAGCTTCAGTGAATCCATAAACTTTGTTGCAGCTTCTCTGCCGCCCTTAACACCGAATGAGATTACACCGCAGGTGCCGTGAGGCATATATTTCTTTGCAAGCTCATACTGAGGGTCACTTTCAAGGCCGGGGAATGATACCCATGAAACCATATCGTTTTCACTCAGGTACTTTGCCACTTTCAGAGCGTTACTGCAGTGTCTTTCCATACGAAGGTGCAGAGTTTCAAGACCCAGATTAAGAAGGAATGCATTCTGCGGTCCGGGAATTGAGCCGAGGTCACGCATAAGCTGAACAACGCACTTTGTTATGTATGCACCCTTGCCGAAGCGTTCAGTGTAGGTTACACCGTGATAGCTGTCGTCGGGAGTAGTGAGTCCGGGGTACTTGTCACTCTTAGTCCAGTCGAAGTTACCGCTGTCAACGATCACGCCGCCAACCTGAGTTGGGTGGCCGTCCATATATTTGGTGGTTGAATGTGTAACGATGTCTACCCCGTACTTAAATGCCTGACAGTTAATAGGTGTGGGGAAGGTGTTGTCAACGATAAGGGGTACACCGTGTCTGTGTGCCGCATTTGCAAATTTCTCAATGTCGAGAACCTGCAGTGAGGGGTTTGAGAGAGTCTCGCCGAAAACAGCCTTTGTGTTTTCTTTGAAAGCGGCTTCAAGCTCTTCCTCGGAGCACTGGGGAGTAACGAAAGTGAAGTCAATGCCAAGCTTTCTCATTGTGACATTGAAAAGGTTGAATGTGTAACGATGTCTACCCCGTACTTAAATGCCTGACAGTTAATAGGTGTGGGGAAGGTGTTGTCAACGATAAGGGGTACACCGTGTCTGTGTGCCGCATTTGCGAATTTCTCAATATCGAGTACCTGCAGTGAGGGGTTTGAGAGAGTCTCGCCAAAAACAGCCTTTGTGTTCTCTTTGAAAGCAGCTTCAAGCTCTTCCTCGGAGCACTGAGGAGTAACGAAAGTGAAGTCAATACCAAGCTTTCTCATTGTGACATTGAAAAGGTTAAATGTACCGCCGTAAATAGCTGAGGAAGCAACAACATGGTCACCTGCCGAGCAGATGTTAAAGATAGCAAAGAAGTTTGCAGCCTGACCTGATGATGTGAGCACTGCGGCAACACCACCCTCAAGGTCAGCGATTTTAGCCGCTACACAGTCATTGGTGGGGTTCTGTAATCGGGTGTAGAAATAGCCCGAAGCCTCAAGGTCAAAGAGCTTGCCCATTTCAACGCTTGAATCGTATTTATAGGTTGTGCTCTGGCAGATGGGAAGCTGTCTCGGCTCACCGTTTTTGGGTGTATATCCGCTGTGGATACATTTGGTTGCAATTTTATAATCGCTCATATTAAAACCTCTTTTCTGAGTTTTTGGTTGATATTTAATTATATTACATTCTGTGTCTCAAGTCAAGGGTTTGTACGCGGGGCGGTGGAGGTGTGGGGGTAAGAATTTCACCGCCAAGAGAAAGGCGAGGTGAAATTCACCTCGCTTTTATAATCATTGTATGTACTGCTTGAAGATTTCTTCTGTTTCGGGAAGATATATAATTTTGAACAGATACTTTTTATCTTGCTTAAAAACAATGTAACGCATTCCTACCACACTTAAACGATATCCTTTTACTTTGTGTGAATATCCAATGCAAATTTCGGCAGATGTAATATCGGAAAAAGAAATACATTTTTCTTTTTTAATACCCCAATAATAATCTACAACACAAATTTCATTTTCTTTTATTTCCACATATGCTTTTTCAATATCTTTTATATGAATTTGAATAATGGCAGCTAGCAAAGCGGGTATAAGTATAACGGATATGCCGCCAACAAAACTTTTTGCATAATAAAAACAAACAAAAGAAAGTAAACCGAACATGCTAGATGTTAAAATGCCACATAGAATAAACAGTCCTTTTATAAGTTTGCTGTTTTTAGGTCTTGGTGTACGATCATGGGTATTTAGTTTCATAAAATCACCGCCTTTGATTTATTATATCACAACAAAGTTCCATCTTTTCACCACCTAAATCATTTTTGCTCTAAATAGATTAACTTGCCCCAATGCCATTTTTTGTTTTTATTAAAAAGATATTTATCAGGAACACCCTTATAAAAAACTCCTTTGAATAATAAAGAGTTTTGAACAACAAGAATGTTGCCTTTTTTACCAAGATTATATAGGTCATCAAAAATATCATTTTCATCAGGATGCCAATGAGTTAAGGAACCAACTAAAATAGAATTACTAATTACATCAATACAAGTATCATAACTATCGCAGTAAGCTCTTACATAAGCATTTTTATACAATTTCCAAATTAGAATTCCATCATCTAATTCGGGTGTAGAATGCAAATCAGGCATTTCAAGTAGCTTTTCATATAATTCCTTTGTGGTTTTTATATTTTTCACAAAATCACCACCTTTGTTTTATTGTATCACAACAAGGTTAAAAAGTAAATCTGCACAGTATAAAACTCCCTTACTTACAGATAATATTATCACAATTTGTATTTTTAAGGGAGAGAAAGAAATTTATGAAAGCAACCGGAATAGTACGCCGCATAGATGACCTTGGGCGTGTTGTTATACCGAAAGAAATAAGAAGAACCATGAGAATAAGAGAGGGCGACCCCCTTGAAATCTATACCGACACCGACGGTGAGGTAATCTTCAAAAAATATTCCCCTATCGGCGAGCTGGGACCTTACACAAAGCAGTATGTTGATGTCCTTGGCAGAACTACGGGAGTACCCGTGGTAATATGTGACAGAGACCATGTTATTGCCGTGTCAGGTATGCCGAAAAAGGAAATGGTGGGCAAGCGCATTTCGCCTCTGCTTGAAAGCTATATGGAAAGACGAAACACCTATGTTTTCGGTCAGGATAAGGATAACCTTATTGTCTCAGAGGACAGTCCTAAGCCTGTCAGCGTTATGACACCTATTATCGGCGGCGGTGATGTTATGGGCGCCGTGGTGCTCATGAGCGGGGATAAAGCAACTGTACCCACACAGACCGACATCAAGCTCACTCAGGTTGCCGCCGGCTTTTTAGGCAAGCAAATGGAAGAATGAATTGAGTGCAGAGTGCAGAACGCAGAATAAAGGCAGGTCATTACCGATTGGTAGTGACCTGCCGTTTAATTTAAGATTGATGAGACTTACCGTCTCGGAGCTTTTGCTCCGCGGTGGAAGGCTTAAGGTTAGCCAGCGGTGAAGTCGCGACCGCAATTCTGCATTCTGCACTCTGCATTCTGCATTCCGGCAACTCCTCACTTATTTCCAAACTCCGCCTTGCCTTCGGGAGTATCTCTGTAATACTGTGTCTTGGGGTTGGGATGCTTTGTGCTGTTCCACAGTGCATCAGCTCTCGGTGCCCACTCTTTGGCAAACTTGTCGCACTTGCTGCAAAGCATTTCAGCAGTTTCTTCCTGAATAAGGTTAGTGGACTTTGCTCCCGTTCTCTTAACGATATCTCTCAGGCACTGAGGGTTTTCAAGCATGGGACAAGGTCTCAGATGATTGTCATTGAAAGGCTGATCGTGTCTGAAAGCCATAAACAAGGGATTCTGCAGAGCCTCTAAGAGAGTGTGGGTTCTGATATTGGAGTCAGAGAAGTGTATGAATACACAAGGCTCCATATCACCTGCCGAGTTGATGTGGAAGTAGTTTCTGCCGCCTGCGATACAGCCGCCCACGTACTCGCCGTCACTCTGGAAATCCATGAAGAATAAAGGCTTGCCGGTCTTGCCGTTTCTCACGCGTCTGAGCCACTTATACATATATTCTCTCTGTTCGGGAGTGGGAATAAGCTCAGGTGACGCATCGTGACCCACGGGCATAAAATTGAAATAAAGTGCGTATTTCACGCCGTGTTCAACCATTTTATCAAGGAACTCGTCACTTGTCACCTTATCGATGTTGTTTCTTGTGTAGCACACGCTCATGCCGTAAAGACAGCCCTTGCTTTTAAGCAGCTTCATAGCATTGATAACCTTCTGATAGTTGCCCTCGCCGCGTCTTTCGTCTGTGGATTCCTCGTCGCCCTCAATAGAGAGAGCAAGTGCAAAGTTGCCGACTCTGACCATATCGTCAC
The DNA here is from genome assembly GCA_045537315.1 of Acutalibacteraceae bacterium. Taxonomy (GTDB): domain Bacteria; phylum Bacillota; class Clostridia; order Oscillospirales; family Acutalibacteraceae; genus UBA6857. The sequence continues at coordinate 7,217 of JAZSPF010000169.1, read as the reverse complement.
AGAGCTTCTCGTCAACCAAGTGACCGTTTGTGTAAGCCATAAATGCACAGTCGGGATATTCCTCGCAAAGCTTTATAAGGTCATCTTTTCTTATAAGAGGCTCACCGCCTGTGAGCATATAGAAGTGTGTGCCAAGCTCCCTGCCCTGAGAAACTATGCTTGACATCTCCTCATAAGTCAGGTTGTTCTGATGACCGTACTCTGCCGCCCAGCAGCCCTTGCATTTGCAGTTACATGCACTTGTGGGGTCAAACAAAATTTGGAAAGGTATATTACATTTATACTTCTCTCTGTTTTCTCTTACTGCCTTGGTACCCTTGACACCTGCGCCAAGGCCAACAGCGAGCATCATCTTTTTGAGCATCTCTCTGTCAAGATCATTCAATATGCTCATAGCAAGAGTGTAATAAACATTATCCTGCTCTTTGATAATTCTTCTTGCCGCTTCAATGTTCTTCTTAGGGAAGGTATCTCCGAGAAGCTTTTCTGCAAGGTCAATAAGCTTAATGAGATTTTCCTGAGGGTTTTTATCAATATATTTTAACAATCCGTCAATGGTTGCACCAACTGCCAATCTCTCGGCTTTCTCTTTAATTGTCATTGCGGTACCTCCGTTTTAGTTAATATAACAACTTTACTTACTAATATATCACAATTGTTTCAAATTGTCTATAACAAAAAGTGAATTATATTTCTTCTTGTATTCTGCCAATGATTAGTGTATAATATCAAAAGTTATTCTGAAAGGATAAAGACTATGAACAGTAAAACAAAATCCACCTTGCTAGCCTTATTAAGAGCCGCCGTTGCTATGACTATATTCGTCTTGGCTGTTATAAATTACGAAAAGCTGAAAAATATAGATGTGCGTGCCATTGTTGAAGGCTCTTCAAGTGTACTGCTTGCAGTTTTCACCCTATGGGGAGTCTATATTGTGAAATCCGTTCTCTTTATTATACCCGCTTCTCTTATCTATATTTCAACAGGAATGGCTTTTTCTCCCATAACAGCCTGCCTGATAAGTCTTGTTGGCATAGTTCTTGAGGTTACAATCACCTATTTTCTCGGACTTTTCCTCGGCGGCGCCTATGTCAACAACCTGCTTGCAAAAAGCAAGGGCGGACAAAAAATTCTCAACATGAAAATCAACGATAACTTCCCCGCTTTTCTCGCCATAAGAGCCCTGCCTGTTTTCCCAATAGATTTTGTTTCACTTTTCTGGGGTGCATCAAAGGCTAAATTTCCCCGATATTTCATAGCCTCTGTTGTGGGCATTATGCCCAGAGTTATCCTCTTCACCATTTTAGGTGACGGAATTTACGATTATATTCCCATTCACCTTATAATTCAGATTGTGATTTGTGCTATTCCTGTGGGCGTTGTGGTTTATCTTGTAAGACACTTTGTTAAAATGAAAAAATCCGACAGCGAGTCAGCACATTAAAACGCAAAATTCCGAACTGCAACAAATGCAATTCGGAACTTTACAGATATTAGAGAACCAGAAGTTGTCAGAAGTTAAACAATAAACACACTTTTGTTGTTTTGCAGCACTATTATAGACTATTTGTTGCATTTTGAAAACAGTTTTTTTGCTTTTTTAATATTTTTTAAATATTTCGTTCTGAACAAAATAATCGCTCCCGAAGATGCAATCATTCGGGAGCTTAATTATTTATCGGGCTTTTTGAAGTTTGGAAATAAGAGTTTTATAAACATATCTGAAGCATATCAATGTCACAATCAGAGACATAAGCTCTGCCACGGGGAAGGCAAGCCACACATTGTTGAGTACCCCTGTTTTTGACAACAGATAAGCCGCAGGAAGAAGTACGATAATCTGTCTTGCAAAGGAAACTATGGTTGAGAAATGGCTTCTGCCCAGTGCCTGGAATGAAGCACCTAAATTTATGCTCACACCTGCAAAAATAAAGTGGGTGCTGATAATGCGAAGGGCAGGTACGCCTATGCCCATCATATCTTCGCTTGCATCAAAGAGCCTGAGCATTGTCTCGGGCATTATCCACATCAAGAGCATACCGAAAGCCATAATCGCCACAGCTATTGTGCAGCTGAATTTGAGAGTTGATGTGATACGCTCTTTATTTCTTGCTCCGTAATTAAAGGCGACAATGGGAATAACACCGTTGTTAAGACCGAAAATAGGCATAAAGACAAAGGACTGCAATTTAAAATAAACACCGAAAACCGCTGCCGCCGTTGTTGAGAAACCTAAAAGAATTTTGTTGAAGCAGAAGGTCATAAAGGAACCGATTGCCACCATGATAATTGAGGGAACGCCTATTTTATATATCTCTGTAATCAGCCTGCCGTCGGGTCTGAAGCCCTTTAAGTTGACATGAACCTCTTTGTTATACTTTTGATTTAAGATTATGCCCACAATAAAAGCAAAAATCTGACCGATGACCGTTGCAACAGCGGCACCCTTAGCCTCCATTCTCGGGAAAGGTCCTAGACCGAGAATAAGAATAGGGTCAAGGATAATATTTGTTATTGCACCTGTGAGCTGAGTTGCCATTGCAAGAGTTGTTTTACCCGTTGCTTGCATAAGTCTTTCCATAGTCACCTGACCGAAAAGACCAATAGACACTGCACAGACTACTGAGAGATAATCCACACCGTAGGAATATATGGGTGACGAAGGGTCAATCTGTGCCCTGAAGAAAATGGGAACACCGAAAATGCCGAAAAGCATAAAAGCAATTGCGCTTAGTGCCGCAAGGAAAACACCCTGATTTGCTATTTTATTTGCCTTATCAAAATCTCTTGCACCGAGACTTCTTGACAGCAGTGCGTTGATACCTACGCCGGTACCCGTAGCCACACCTATCATCAGGTTTTGTGCAGGGAAAGCAAGAGACACTGCCGTGAGTGCATCTTCACAGACCTGAGAAACAAATATGCTGTCAACAACATTATAGAGAGCCTGCACCAGCATTGACACCATCATGGGAAGACTCATTGATATAACCAGTTTTTTTATGGGCATAACACCCATTTTGTTTTCTCTTTGCATAAAAAACTCCTTAAGTCAAATATCTACGGTCGATATTATATCACCATTATAAAATTAAATCTACACTTTTCGGCAAATTCTTTTGTTGATTTTGTACTGTCAGAGAAACAATTTAATGTACAAATCGACGAACTTTAAGTGATTATTATATAAAAGCCTTTCCCCGTTTTTGTTGAAAGTGATAAAATACTTTTTATAGAGTATTCAAACCTTTAATTTTTTACGTTATTATGGTATAATTATTGCGAAATTTATCCTAAGGAGGATACAATATGAAAAACTTTAAGCGCATTGTTTCTGTAATTCTGTGTCTTGCAATGGTTTTCTCTCTTGCAAGCTCGCTTTCCTATGCGGCAGAGTTCAGAGATGAAACACCCGTAGCAAAGCTCAATTTTGTTACAATCTCAGACCCCCATTTCTATCCCGAAAGCCTTATGGGCGGCAAATGCGAAGCGTGGCAGGAATACGCTTCGGTTAACACAAAACAGTTTGCCCAGTCAGAGCAGATGATGAGAACTGCCATTGAAACCGCAGTGGCAAGAAATCCCGAGCTTGACTATATTCTCATCCCCGGTGACCTGACAAAAGACGGCGAATATGTGGCTCACGTCGAGTTTGCCGCTTTACTCGAAGAGTACGAAGCAGAGTACGGCGTAGACTTTATCATTATAAACGGTAACCATGATGTCAACCAGGACAGAGCCCTCACCTTTGAAAATGGCAAAAAAGAAAGAGCCAGATCAATTCAGGCTCACGAATTTGACGATGTATATAAAAACCTTGGTTACGACCTTGCTTTCACACGCTATGCCGAGGACAGCGACAAAAAAGTTAACGGCCTTTCCTATGCGGCTGATCTTAAAGACGAAAGCGGCAACGAAAGCTACCGCCTTATCGTTATTGACAGCTGTAAATACACCTTCGCCCCTGAAACTGCTGACCACGAAACAAGCGGTGCCATGTCCGACGAACTGCTTTTATGGGTCAAGGGTCTTGCTGAGGATGCAGAGAAAGACGGCAAAACTCCTCTTGTAATGACTCACCACGGTCTTGCCGCTCATATGGAGACTGAACCTTCCATTACAACTGCTTTCCCACTTGACAATTATATGGAGGTTGCAGAGCAATTCGCTTCATGGGGCATTCACTATGCTTTTACAGGTCACCTTCACACAGACGATGTTGCCTGTGTTATCAATGACGACGGCGAAGTTCTCTATGACTGTGAAACTGCTTCCGTTTCAAGCTATCCCTGCACATACCGCGAGATGACAATTGCAACCTATAAAGACGGCGAAAGCGAAGTAAGCTTTGAGAGCGTTGACTTCGACGATAAAGCAAAGTCCACCTATGACGGTGTTACATACGATAACGGCACATATAAAAACGCTGTTTTCAACAATGCTTTCGGCGGACTCAAGAGCGAAGACGGCAAAGCAGATGCAACCATCTTCCTCGTTGATATCGTCAAGTCCTTCCTGGGTGACTATATTGAGCAGATAAGTGCTGCAGGCAGTGTTGATGCTTTCCTTAAGACAATGGATATCGACCTTCGTGCAATCATCGGCGGTTTCCTTGAGCCTTATATCGGCGAGGGTATTAAAGTCGGCGGCTACAATATTTTCAGTGTTGATAACATCATGTGGTTTATCAATGACCTTTTAGGTCAGGTTTATGACCTTTATATCAAAAACCCCGCCGACCTTTACAATCTTCTTGAATATCTTGTTTCAGAGCTTACAAGCCTTCAGGTTTCAGATCTTCCCTGCACCGCACTTCTTGAGAGCCACGGCATCGGCGACAAAGATAAGCCCGGTACATTGGGTGATCTTGTTCTCACAGCTATGACATACTGGTATCTGGGCAACGAAGATGCAAAGGACAACGCTTTCCTGCAGGACGCAATTGCAAAATGTGAAAGCGGCGAAACAATTGTAAAGCTTTTCGATCTTCTTATTGACCTTCTTTTGCACGATTTAATCGAAGACAACATCCTCGGCAAGCTTGAGATACGTCTTGGCAAGCTGATGAATGACGATGTCATCGGTAAGGCTCTCGGTGACGGAATTGATTATCTTGTCAATGTTCTGCTTCAGGGCAACCCCACATATATGAATCTTGTGGATACGGTCTTTGCCCTTGAAATACTCCCCTATAAAGACCTTTATGATGTTCTCGACCAGCTCGCAATTCAGAAATATCTCACCTTCAGCCAGTTTGAAGGCATAGGCGTGTTTGTTGCTTACGTTCTTAATGACTTCACAGGTGATAAGAACCCTGCCGAAAAGGGTGACTATGATGTTGTTTACAGCACTGAAAAGGTAGAAGTACCCGTAACAAGAGAAAACTACCGCCTTCCCACAACTGTCAGCGTAACTCTTGGTGAAGAAAAGAACAAGAGTGCTTATATCAGCTGGTTCTCAAAATATTCTGTAGGCGGCGATATTGAAATCTATAAGGCAGACAGCGAGCCTGTTTTCACAGGTACCCCCACAACAAATGCCCCCTTTGGCATCGACATCAAGTCAGAAGCAGTTACCCGATCCTTCCCCGGTATTGATATCGGTATTGCCGGCTTCATTCAGTATGAATTCGCAGTTAACCGTCACATCGTAACACTGACAAACCTTGAAGAGGGTGCAACCTATTATTACCGCATAGGCTCTGCAGAAAAAGGCTGGTGGAGTGACACTGGTGTTATCAGAACAGGCGATGGCAGCAAGGAAGTAACCTTCTTCCATATGACTGACCCTCAGTCACAGAATGAAAAGCAGTATAAGAGAGCCTGGGCAAAGGTTGTCGAGGAAGCCTTCAATACACATCCCGACGGCGACTTTATCATTAACACAGGCGACCTTTCAGACCACGGCAACAATTTCAAGCATTGGAACTGGCTTCTCAACACAGCATCCGATGACCTGATGAGCACCTATCTTATGCCCACATCAGGCAATCACGAGGGTCACGGTGAAAACGCAATAGTGAATAACTTTGTTGTGCCTAATGCTCCCGAGCAGGACACAGCAGGCGGTGTTTACTACAGCTTTGATTACAACAACATTCACTTTGCAGTGCTCAACTCAGAAAACCTCGGCGAAAACGAGGGTCTCAGTGACGAGCAGATTGAGTGGCTCAAAAATGATATGAATAGCAGTGATGCACAATGGAAGTTCGTTGCTCTTCACAAGGCAGTTTATTCACAGGGTTCACACTATAAGGATGACGATGTGTGCGCTATCCGTGAGCAGCTCAGCGTGCTTATGCCCGAGCTCGACGTGGATATGGTATTCCAGGGTCACGACCACGTTTACATGAGAACAGGCTCACTTGTAAACAATGCCCTCACAGGCTATGACAGCACCTATCTCAACTTCGACGGCAAGGTTTACAAAACTCAGATTCAGCCCACAGGCACAACTTATGTCATCTCAGGCTGCAGCGGTGTCAAGTCATACATTCAGAATGACCCCTCACTTACAGACGAATACTTCCCCAGAGGAGACAAGCTTCTTTCACTTGAAACTCCCATGTTCTCGGCAGTGAGAATCGTTGACGGTGTGCTTTACTTCGATGCCTACACTGTAACAGATGAGGGTGCTGTGGCAGTTGACTCAATTGCAATTCAGAAGGACACCGCTCAGGGTGATGTTGCAGAGGGTTACACTCCCCCTGCTGAGGACCCTGCCGAAGAAGAAAAGGAGAACATCTTCGAGAAGATTCTTTCAGTTCTTGCAAAAATCCTCAAGGTTATGATGAATATTGTAAAAATCTACATCTTCTAAACATTGAACCGAACAGTCGCAGAAAAAATCTGCGGCTGTTTCTTTTTACCTCTTGACAAAATATAAAGTCCGTGCTATAATTCATTTAACATTTAAGTTAAATGTTAAATATTTAAGTGAGGTGATGACTCTTGAGCATTCAAAACACGTTGAAAGCCCTCAGCGACCCTATAAGGCGCGAGATACTCTCAATGCTGAAAAAAGGCAGGCTTTCCGCAGGGGAAATAGTAGAAAACTTCCCTGTCAGCGGTGCGGCAGTGTCAAGGCACTTATCTGTGCTGAAGGATGCTGACCTTATAAGAGACGAGCGAGATGGCAAATATATTTATTATGAACTCAACGCCTCTGTTTTAGAGGAAACACTGCTCTGGCTCAAAGAGCTGAAAGGAGACAACAGC
>JAZSPF010000115.1:0-2271 GCA_045537315.1 Acutalibacteraceae bacterium | reverse complement strand
TTATTGGTCTTTAGCAAAGACAAAACCCCCGGTTCTACCGGGGGAATAAAAAAGCTTTAGTAAAAATAAAATGTGGCGAGCAACGGCAAGCCACAAAAATTTAGAGAAAAAGCTTAACCTCCGAGTATAATAGAAATGGTTTGGCAGCCGCATTACTAAAATACAAGGAGGTTAAAAACATGTTTAAAAAAGATGGTAACAACGAAATAAAAACATTAGCACACACAACATACAGATGTCAGTATCATATAGTATTTGCTCCGAAATATAGAAGAAAAGAAATATATGGAAAACTGAAAAAAGACATCGGAGAGATACTGAGAAAATTGTGCGAACAAAAAGGTGTAGAAATCATAGAAGCAGAAGCTTGTAAAGACCATATACACCTTTTGGTGTCGATACCACCTTACTTAAGTGTAGCACAATTTATGGGATATCTCAAGGGAAAAAGTACATTAATGATTTTCGACCGACACGCAAATTTAAAATATAAGTACGGAAGCCGACATTTTTGGTGCAGAGGGTACTATGTAGATACGGTCGAAACAAGAAAGTGATAGAAAATTACATCCAAAATCAATTGGAAGAAGATTTTGCAAATGATCAAATATCACTCAAAGAGTACATAGACCCGTTTACGGGTAACAAGAATAAATAAGCAAAAAACAAACAGCCGCACGAGAGCGGCTGCTTGAAATAGTAATGCGATGTCAAACCTCTGTGCCGACTTTTAGTCGGCGAGCCAGCAGGCGGCCCTTATAGGGCCTGTGCAAACCACCAGTTCAACTGGTGGTTATGATTTTTAAAATCTTATTTTATCAACAAAGATTCGCCGGTCATTTCCTCAGGCTGAGCGATACCCATAATATCAAGAAGTGTGGGGCAAAGGTCACAGAGCTTGCCGCCTTCCTTAAGAGCATAGTCACTGCCGACTGTGATAACGGGAACGGGATTTGTTGAGTGAGGAGTGAATGCTTCGCCTGATTCGTCAAGCATCTTGTCTGCGTTGCCGTGGTCAGCAGTAATAATCATCTTACCGTCCATCTTTGCAACTGCATCTGAGAGTCTGCCGACACATTCATCAACAGCCTCAACTGCTGCAACTGCTGCCTCAAAAATACCTGTATGGCCGACCATATCACAGTTAGCGTAGTTGATGATAATAACATCATACTTACCGCTGAGAACCTGCTCAACAACAGCATCAGTTACTTCGTAAGCGCTCATTTCGGGCTTAAGGTCAAATGTTGCAACGTCGGGTGAGTTGATAAGAATTCTGTCTTCACCCGGGAACTGAGCCTCAACACCGCCGTTGAAGAAGAATGTTACGTGAGCATACTTCTGAGTTTCAGCGATTCTCAGCTGTGTCATACCGAGCGATGAAATGTATTCACCCATTGTCATTGTGAGGTCTTCGTTGGGAAGAGCAACAGTAACACCAGGCATTGTTGCGTCATACTGAGTCATACAGACGTACTTAACGGGGAAGAAACCGTTCTTTCTTTCAAAACCGTTAAAATCGGGATCAACGAACATTCTTGTGAGCTGTCTTGCTCTGTCAGGACGGAAGTTGAAGCAGATAACTGAATCGTTTTCTTTTATCATACCGTCTTTATCAATAACAACGGGAAGAACGAATTCGTCTGTGATTCCGTTTGCGTATGATTCTTCCATAGCCTTAACGGGACAGTCACACTGATTGCCTTCGCCGTAAACCATAGCAGCATAAGCCTTTTCTTCTCTGTCCCAGGCGAAGTCACGGTCCATTGCGTAATATCTGCCTGAGATTGTAGCAATCTTGCCGAGACCGATTTCTGAGAACTTATCAAGACAATCCTGCATAAAGCCCTTACCTGATTCAACAGAAACGTCACGTCCGTCTGTGATAGCGTGAACATAAACTTTTTCAACGCCCATTTCCTTAGCCATTTTAACAAGACCGAAAAGGTGCTCGATATGGCTGTGAACACCGCCATCTGAGAGAAGACCCATGAGGTGAAGTGCTGAGTTCTTTTCCTTGCAGTTTTCCATTGCAGCACGGAGCTCAGCATTCTTTGAAAGTTCACCGTCTTTGATCATCTTTGAAATCTTAACGAGCATCTGATAAACAACTCTGCCGGCACCGATATTTGTGTGGCCTACTTCTGAGTTGCCCATCTGACCGTCGGGAAGACCGACATCAAGACCTGATGCGCCGATAAGTGTGTGGGGATTTTCAGCAAAAAGTTTGTCAAGACAGGGGGTCTTTGCAAACTCGATTGCGTTGCCCTT
>JAZSPF010000054.1:0-11267 GCA_045537315.1 Acutalibacteraceae bacterium | reverse complement strand
GCTTCTTTGAAAACTCTCTTCATAAAGCCTTCGATAAGAGCAAGGATATCTTCCATTTCAATGAAGCTCATTTCAATATCTATCTGTGTAAATTCAGGCTGACGATCAGCACGGAGGTCCTCGTCACGGAAGCAACGGGCAATCTGCATATATCTGTCAAAGCCTGCAACCATTGAGAGCTGCTTATAAAGCTGAGGTGACTGAGGCAGAGCATAGAATGAGCCCTTATGAATTCTTGAGGGTACGAGGAAGTCACGTGCACCTTCGGGAGTTGACTTAACGAGAATGGGAGTTTCAATCTCAACAAAGCCGTTGTCGTCAAAATAGTCACGGATTATCTTTGTGATTCTGTGACGCATAAGAATATTCTTCTGCAGGTCAGGACGGCGAAGGTCGAGATAGCGGTACTTGAGTCTTGTCAACTCTGATGTCTGGCAATTTTCCACAATCTCAAAGGGAGGTGTTTCACTCTTGCCGAGAACACGAAGATCTGTAACAAAAATCTCAACCTCACCTGTGGGAATTTCCATATTCTTTGAGCTTCTTTCGCGAACTACGCCCTTAGCCATAAGCACATATTCGCTTCTCACGGTGAATGCCTTGTCAAAGATTTCCTTTTCGGTTGTGTCGTCAAAAGCGAGCTGAACTATACCTGTTCTGTCACGAAGGTCAACGAAGATAAGAGCACCAAGGTCTCTCTGTCTCTGCACCCAACCTGCAACAACAACTTCTCTGCCACAATCCTTTGCAGTGAAAGTGCCGCAATAATCTGTTCTTTTAAGTCCTGTCATAAAATCCATAATAATATACCTTCTTTCTTACTTATATGCCAAGTGAGGCGATGTCGATGCCCTCAACATCAAAACCCTTAAGGCTGTCATTGATTGTTATTCTCATAAGCTCGTCGGCAAGAGAGTCGATTTCAATTTCTGTTTCCTCACCGTCTGCCATATTCTTGAGCTTTGCTTTACCGCTTTCAATTTCGCTGTCACCGAGTACAACAGTGTAAGCTGCGCCGATTTTGTTGGCGTACTTCATCTGTGCTTTGACACTTCTGCCCACAATATCAAACTGAGCATGCATACCGTTACCTCTGATATCCGATGCTATCTGTGCTGCCTTGAGTGTTGCGTTTTCACCCATTGAAGCTATATAGAGGTCACATTTTGCCTCAGGCGGGAACTCAATTCCCTGAGCCTGCATAAGAAGAAGCAGTCTTTCCATACCCATAGCAAAGCCGAGAGCCGGTGTGTGGTTGCCGCCGATTTCTTCAACAAGTCCGTCATATCTGCCGCCGCCGCAAACAGTACCCTGAGCGCCGATTTCAGTTGAAACAAACTCGAACACAGTTTTTGTGTAATAGTCAAGACCTCTTACAATTGAGGGATTAACCTCATATTCTATACCCATTGTGTCAAGGTACTGCTGAGTTTTCTCGAAATGGTCACGGCACTCATCGCAAAGATAGTCCGTCACCTTGGGAGCATCCTTTGCAATTTCTGAGCAGACGGGGCTTTTGCAATCGAGGATTCTCATGGGATTTCTCTCGAGTCTGCCAAGGCAGGTGCTACAAAGCTCATCCTTTTTGCTTTCAAAATATTCCTGCAAAGCCTTATGATAGTGCTTTCTGCATTCGGGACAGCCGATAGAGTTAATCTGTATCTTTAAGTTTTTAACATCAAGGAAAGCAAAAATATCGTTTACAAGTGAGATAAGCTCTGCATCGGCAGCAGGTGAAGCAGTACCGAAGCACTCACAGCCGAACTGATGGAACTCACGAAGTCTGCCTGCCTGAGGCTTTTCATAGCGATAGCAGGAAATGAGGTAGCAGACCTTCTGAGGCTGAGCCTCGTTGAAAAGTCCGTGCTCGATATATGAGCGGACAACGCCTGCAGTGCCTTCGGGGCGAAGTGTTATTGAACGGCCGCCCTTATCCTCGAAGGTGTACATTTCTTTTTGCACTACGTCGGTGGTATCGCCGACACCTCGTTGGAAAAGCTCTGTGTGCTCAAAAACGGGCACTCTTATCTCTTTGTAGCCGTAATTTTTTGCAATTTCGAGAACTGACTGCTCAACAAACTGAATCTTGTAGCTCTCTGAGGGCAGTGTGTCCTGTGTGCCCTTGATTGATTTTGTAACTAAAGCCATTATTAAACCTCCGGTTTATGTTAATTATGAATTAGGAATTATGAATTAGGAATTACGTCCGACTTCCTGCTGACGGGTAGTGTGTACCCGCAGATGTAATTTTGTTTTTATATTTAAAATTATAGAATACCAGTTGTCATCATAGTAGAAACTATCTCTGCTGCTTCGTATTCATTACTCTCATCGCTTGAGATATCAATCAGCTCTGCTCCGCAAATCGGGCAGGTATATTCTGCTGTTTCAAAATTTATTCTACATTTTTCACAGTATTTCATAGTAATTTTCCTCATAAAATTCTTATTTACCCCGACGGGCAGAAATTTACCTTGCTTTTGCTGAATTACAACAGCTCTCTCAGTTTATCGAGGAATGCTTCCTCACCCCATGTGTTGATCTTGAAAAACATTGCCTGACTGCCGCCTGATGTAATTGCCGAAAGATGAATAGGCTCGTCTGCGTTCTGAAAAAGTGTCACACTCAGACTCACACGGTTATTGCCTGCATAGCTGTAGCGTTCAAACACTCTAACACTGCACTTGGCATCACCGCTGCGAAAATCGCTTTTATCTTCAAGTGAAGCCGACATGCTGCCGCTTACTATTTCCTTTTCAATTTTACTCAGTATCTGTTCGAAATTGCCGTTAATAATTTGCTCTAATTTTGCCATGGTTCATCCTCCTATATTATTTGCCCTCGCCGGGCAGGCGTTACTTTTTGCTGACGCCAAAAAAGTAACCAAAAACGCGCTCTTATATAACAAAAAACTCCATCTCCAATGTTGCCATTGGGGATGAAGCTTAAACTCCACGGTACCACCCCGATTGAACGCGTAGCGTTCCACTCGATGCCTTAACGCGGCAAACGGACCTCGCGGTCAGCTCGGGAATGTCTTCACGCTCCCCCTGCACAAGCACTTCCAGCCTAAGGTGCTTTTCTCTGTAGTGTGGTGGAAAGGTTACTCTTTTCCGTCAACGCTTTTAGGTTATTTATTTTTTGTTTAACTATTTCTTACGATTTCACGCCAGTCAAGGTCGCCTCTCTCAAGGGCGTGGATAAGCGCCTCAGCCGTTGCAATATTTGTTGCCACGGGAATGTTGTGAACGTCGCAAAGTCTTAAGAGATTTGCTTCGTTAGGCTCATCCTTCCTTGCTGTGATCGGGTCTCTGAAAAGCAGAAGCAAATCGATTTCATTGCAGGCAATTCTTGCAGAAATCTGTTCTTCACCGCCCTGATAGCCGCAAAGGAACTTAGTAATATCAAGACCTGTTGCTTCGCTTACTATCTTGCCTGTTGTACCCGTTGCGCAAAGGGCATGCTTGCTGAGAGTGCCGCAGTATGCAATGCAAAACTGTGTCATCAACTCTTTTTTTGCGTCGTGTGCAATAAGTGCAATGTTCAAAATTACATCCACCTTTCTGTCGTCATTCAATAATATAATAACAAAAAAAATGTCACAATGCAATAGATTTAGTGAAAAAATAACATAAAAATGTATTTTTATTCGTTTTTTATACTTTCAGAGTTGCAGATCTTCCGCCTACTCTTTTTGCGATATTGGTAAGTGCCTTATATGACACCTGACCTTTTTTATAAATTGTTTTGCCCATTGATCCGAGCCTTACCTTCGGGTCTTCGGGTACAATGCCTATGAGCTGAATTTGTGTTGAGTCTATAACTGAGTCAAGATTGAGAAGTCTGCCCTTGACTATGTCTTTTTTTGAGACTCTGTTTATTATAAGTCTGATATTGTCAACGCCCAGTTTTTCTATCTCTCTGCCGGCAGTGCATGCACTTCTTACACACACAAGGTCGGGAGTGGAAACAACAATTGCTCTGTCTGCAACAGACACTGCAAGGTGAAGGCCTCTGTCTATGCCTGCAGGTGCATCAAGAAGAATGTAGTCATAATCTGCCTCGTATTTTCTGACAAGCCACTTCATTGAAAAGTCGCTTATATTGTCATAACTTTCCGGGCAGGTAACAACACACAGACCCTCATTTTCATAAACCGCCTGCTGCGCATCACATCTGCCAAAAATAACATCACCGAAATTATATACCATTTTTTCCGTAACTCCCGTGAGAAGATCGAGACTTCTCAGACAGTCACAGTCTATTAAAAGCACTCTTTGTCCCATTGAACTCAGCGCTCTGCCCAACCCCACACAAATTGAGGTTTTGCCAACTCCGCCTTTGCCGGAGGCTATAACTATTTTCTGTGCCATAAGAATCCCCTCTTAAGAAAGTTTTATTGAAGCAGACTGCTTTCATTCTGCATGTTTTCACTTGTATCTTTTTCTGCAAAATAACGCTCTAAAATGGCGGAAGCTATGGGAGCTGTAGAGCCACCGCTGCCTGCACCCTCAACTGCAACGCAAACTGCAATTTCAGGTTTTTCATAAGGTGCAAAAGCAATAATGAAGCCGTTGTAGGTTTCTATCATGCTGCCGCCTACTCGCTTTGCAACAGTTGTGGTGCCCGTCTTGGCCGCAACCTTACAGGGTACATTATTAAAACGTGCATAGCTTTCAGTACCAACGAGAAGCATGCCACGGTGAACAAGATCCCAGTTTTCCTCAGAGAAGTTAGCTTTAGAGAGAATCTGCGCAGAGTTTTCCATAACCGTCTGAGACAAATCTGCACTCTTTACACTTCTGATTACATGAGTCTTATAGCGTGTTCCCCTATTTGCAATTGTGGAGGCATAAGCGCAAAGCTGAACGGGAGTAAACTGATTGTCGCCGTGGCCGATGCCTGCCTGAATTGTAAGACCGGGTGTCCACATAACACCGTTTTTCTCTCTGTGTTCAACACTGTCAACTGTGCCTTCACTTTCTGTCAGCTCTATACCCGTAGGCTCGCCCAGACCGAACATTGCAAAATAGTTATTAAGTTTTTCAATACCTAACAGTCTTGAGGTTTCATAGAAAAAAATGTTGCAGGAGTTAAACAGAGCCTTAATAACATTCTGATATCCGTGAACATCCGTACAACCGGGCTGATAGTCCTTATAGTGTTTATAGATGCCTGTGCACACAACACCTGTGTCACCCGAGATCAGACCTTCCTCAAGGCCCGCCATTGCAACTGCAGGCTTTATGGTTGAACCCGGTGTATAGGTACTGCGAAGTGCTCTGTTCCACAAAGGATTTCTTTCGTCCTTGACCAGCTTGTCATAGTTATCCTGATAGGTTGAGTTGTCATAGGTGGGGTATGAAGCCATAGCCAGCACCTCGTTGCTGTTTGTGTCCATAACAACAACTGAGCCTGAAAGCCGGTAGCTTCTCTTGGTTGAGTCCTGAAGCTTTGCAATGCCTTCTTTAAGTGCATCCTGAGCCACCTTCTGCAGGTCTCTGCTTATGGTGAGAATAACCGTATCACCCTGCACGGGTTTTAAGGTATACTGCTCTGTTTTATTGCCGTCGGCATCTGTTGTTATAGTTTTTTCGCCGTTGGTACCGCGAAGATAGCTTTCCATTGTAAGCTCAATGCCGCTTTTGCCTATAACATCGTTAATGGTGTAGCCTTCATCTTTTTTTGCCTGGTACTCTTCTTCGCTGACATTGGCTACTATGCCTAAAATATGAGGAGCCAGGCTACCGTCGTAATACTCTCTTTCACTTGTAACCTGCACATCAACACCTATAAAGTGGTCGCTTCTTTCCTTAACGGCAGAGACAAGCTCACTTGAAACATCAGAAGCAAACTCGTAGTTTCTGCCCGTATTGAAGCCGTCTTTAACCATTGAATAATAAACTGAAGCTATGTCTCTAGCATCCTTAAGGCTGTAGCCCTCAAGCTTATATTTGCTGCTGAGTGCATCAAAGCAATTTTCAACGCTAGCATAGTAGTTAAGATCAAGGAAGGCTTCACTCTTAAGGTAGGAAACCTCATTTTCTCTTTCGCTGTCAAACTTCAGCTTGCCGCTTTTGGTTATTTTTATGGGCAACTCATCATTCCATTCCACCTTATTTTTGTCAAACATCCTGATAAGTTCAATTATTATCTTGTTTCTCTCTGTGTAATCTTTCGGAAAAGCAAGATAGTTGAATACAATTTTGTTAACCTGCTTATTTGTAACAAGAGGATAGCCGTTTCTGTCTAAAATCTCGCCTCTCACGGCAGGTACTGAAACAGTGACAACTGAAACTGCAGTGTCTTTTCCTTTATTGGTGCCCACAACCTGAACATTGAAAAGATGCACCAGGAAAGAAAAAAACAGCACACCTATAACAGCGAATACGATTATATTTCTTTTTTTACCTGTTTTGCCTGACATAATCTGCAGCTCCTTTCTCTTGTTTTTATTGTATAACAGTTTCTTTAAATCGACTTTATGGTTTTATCCCTCGGTGTAAGCTGTACAATAAAGCCGACAAGGTAATAATAGATAAATGTGAACAGTACACTGTAAAATGCACTTGGCAGATAAAAGCGTGTCAGCACGCTCCATGCGCCCTCATATTCCTTCATAAGAATAAAAATGAGCCAATAGGAAACATTTACACCAAAGGAAAAAATTCCCGAAAGTATAAGGGCAGAAAAAATGTTGTTTCGCATTAAATATGTTATTGCCGCACCTGCAAAAAAGCCTGTAACAGCAAGGACAACGCTATAGAATCCGTCGCCGCTCACAGCTGCCGCATCCCATAAAACACCGCACAGCACACCGAAAGCAAGACCGCTGAGACTTCTTTCAAACATGGCAATACACACACAAAGTGGTATGAGAAGCATTGCCTTGGCACCGAACAAATCGGGAACGGCTATATCTGTGTGCTGAAATGCAGCAGTTAAACAAACAAGAAAAACGAAAAGAGCCCGTCTGATATATAACTTTTTATTATCACCGAATTTCACTCTTTTCACCTTCTCTTCTTTTAATCTATTATTTCTTCAATTCCCTGACCCTCAAAGTCAGTGATGATATATAAGTCTTCTATGTCCTTTATATTTACGCCGGGTTCGATAACAGCATAGTTTGAAAGATCATATTCGCTTTCGCAGACCTCGTTTACCGTACCGATTATGAGACCCTTAGGATAAATTCCGCCTATACCCGAAGTGAGGATAATTCCGCCGGGTGAGACTGCCGTTGTTCTCTCAAGTCCCGAGAAAACACAGTGTCCCTTCAGCGAATAATCTATTGTTGTGGTGACATATGCAGTCTCTCTTGTTTTGCTGTCAAGAGCGCTTATGTTGACCTCAGGATTAAGTATAGACTCAACAACACTGTAAGAGGGATGCACCTTTTTGACAATGCCCACAACATAGTTGCCGTAAACGGCAGGGTCATTGACGCTGATGTCATCATTTGAGCCTTTATCTATAATCAGGGATGTAAACATATCTGCCGCATCGGTGCCGATAATTCCTGCACGCTCAAGAACGAAATCGGGGTTTTCTTCTTTAACACCCAGCATTGTCTCGTAGGACGAGAGCTTCTGCTGCATTTCGTTGTAGTCCACAAGCTGATTTTCATATTCTGCTATTTTGTGACGAAGTCGCTCAATTTCTTTTTTGTAACTGCCTGCACTTTCAAAGCTGTCACCGAGCCACTTAACATTATCTGCAACACTGCTCACGACTTTCTGCACAGGGCTGAGGATGCTGCCCAATACACTTGTCACAGGTGAAGTTGCCCTAACCGAAGCAACTGCTATGACAGCACCTGTCAGCAGTGCGCATATCACTAACATAAAGGTTTTGAATTTCCTGCTTTTTATAAATTGAAGCATTTTATTTCTCCCCGTATAACATTTAATATAACACCTTATTCCGTTTCCCCTTAAAGAGAAACTGTCAGCTCAGACGGCTGAGGGGTTAAAATCTTTTGCCCACATTGCCAAGCACGTCGCTCTCAAGATAAACGCCTGTGCCGTCAACAACGCAGTCAAGGGGGTTATCCGCAACATGCACCGGCATTCCTGTCTGGGACGCGATAAGCTTATCTATACCTCTGAGCAGTGCGCCGCCGCCTGTTAAGGTGATGCCGTGCTCCATAATATCCGCAGAAAGCTCAGGAGGTGTCTTTTCAAGAGTGGACTTCACTGCATCAAGAATCTGATTTACACAGTCCGAGAGCGCTTCTCTTATTTCCTCGCTTGTTATTGTTATGTTTTTCGGCAGACCGTCAACAAGGTTTCTACCCTTGATTTCCATTCTGCCCTCGCCTTCATATTCCATAGCTGAGCCGATTTTGATTTTGATATCTTCAGCAGTTCTCTCACCTATGAGAAGGTTATACTTTTTCTTGATATAAAGGCTTATTGCGCTGTCGAAGCTGTCGCCTGCGGCTCTGACGGAGCGTGAGCAAACAATGTCGCCCAGTGATATAACAGCCACCTCAGAGGTGCCGCCGCCGATGTCAACTATCATGCTGCCTATTGCCTGAGACACGGGCAGTCCTGCACCGATAGCCGCAGCCATAGGCTCTTCAATAAGGCTGACGTATTTTGCACCTGCCTCAATAGCAACATCGTGAACATTTCTTCTTTCAACCTCGGTAACACCTGAGGGAATGCAGATAACCACTCTCGCCTTGGCAAGGTACGAGCCGCCGAGAGCCTTTGCGATAAACTTCTTGAGCATTTCGCAGGTGATGTCAAAATCCGCAATAACGCCGTCTGTAAGAGGACGCATAGCAGTAATTGAGCCGGGGGTTCTGCCTATCATTTCCTTAGCCTGAGTGCCTACCGCAACAACCTTTGCAGGCTTTGAGCTGACGTTTATGGCAACAACTGAAGGCTCACGTATAACTATACCCTTACCCTTGACAAAAACAAGAGTGTTGGCAGTGCCTAAATCTATACCTATATCCTGTGAAAATAACATATATCAACTCTCCTTCCGGATAATCAAAAATAAAGGACACAATAAGATATTATATTATACAATAAAAACTAATCTTACTCAATAGCAAAGAGAAAAAATTATTACTTTTTTTATTATTTGAAACTGCAGGGTTATTATCATTTTTGACAAAAGAGTTTTTGTTAATACAAAAAGCTGAGTGCTGTCAACACTCAACTTTTCCTCTGATGTTAAATTCTTTGAGAGCTCTGACAGCCTTTGCCGCAGGCAGCCCCATAACAGAAAAATAGTCACCTTTGATTTCCTTTACAAGCACACTGCCGTAGCCCTGAATACCGTAGGCACCTGCTTTGTCACTGCACTCACCTGTTGCTATATAGCTTCTTATTGTTTCGTCACTGAGCTCATAGAAGGTCACTTCCGTTGTGTCACTGAAGCAGATTTCTTTTTCCTTTGACATAACGCACACACCTGTTGACACCTTGTGCGTTTTGCCCGAAAGCATTTTCAGCATACGAAAAGCGTCTTCATCATTTTCAGGCTTACCTAATATCATATCGTCAATTGCAACAACGGTGTCACAGCCGAAAACCACTCTGTGGGGGTACTTGTTGAGAATATCCTGAGCCTTTCTTTTTGCAAGTTCCTTCACCGTTTCTTCAGGTGAGAGCTTTTCTGTTATATTTTCGTCTGCCTGTGAAGGTATTATCTCAAAAGAAAAGCCTGCATTTAAAAGAATTTCTTTTCTTCTGGGTGAAGCTGAGGCTAAAATAAAATCCGCCATTATATTTTGCCCTCCTCTTTCAGCCTTGCTATTTTAAGTATTGCCGCAACTGTTTTTGCATCACGCAGCTCACCTGACATAACCATTGACAGTGCATCACTGAATTTAACCTTCTCAACGCCTAAAAACTCGCCCTCGTCAAGGTGCTGATGTGTTTTGTGAAGACCCGTTGCCGCAAACATACGGATAATTTCACTGCAATAAGCTACCGTAGGATATATTTCGCCTAAGGATATAATACGGTCAGCAACCACACCGCACTCCTCTTCAAGCTCTCTTATGCCTGCAGCGAGTGGGTCTTCACCTTTTTCAAGTTTGCCCGCAGGCACCTCTAAAAGCTCGCGTGAAAAAGGATAACGGAACTGCCTAACCATAAGAAGCTCGTCTTCATCTGTCAGAGGCGCAACGCAGACGCCTCCACTGTGTTCAACCACTTCTCTTATTGATGTTTTGCCGTCTGAAAGCTCCACATCGTCAACATGAACATTTATTATTTTGCCGTCAAATATTTTTTTCACACTCAAGGTTTTTTCGCTGAAACCCATAATTATTTCCTCTTTTCGTCATATTTCAAAGTCACGGATAATATATATCACTAAGGACTGGTGATAATTTTGAAGTACATAGTAAAACCGTGTTTATTTGATTATAGCACAAATAAAAGAATAATAGAAGAGCTTATTCTGGAATATCCGTTTATAAATGCAGAACTTTGCGCAAGAACAGCTCTGGGCAGAGGAATTTTCGCCCTTAATATAGGAAACCCCGACAACAGTGTAGTATATGCCGGTGCTTTTCACGGCAGTGAGTGGCTTACAGGTCTTGTGCTGCTTCTTTTTACCGAGAGACTCTGCCACAGCATAAAGCACTCGGAGCTTCTTTGCGGCGTGGATATGAAACGGGCACTGAGTCAATTGGGTGTGACTATCATTCCCTGTGTCAACCCTGACGGTGTGGAAATCGCGCTGCACGGTACAGAAAGCGCAAAAAATCTTCGTGGCTTTGTCGGCAGCATACCCTGTGATAACTATTTAAAATGGAATGCCAATGCTATGGGTGTTGACATAAATCACAATTTCAATGCAGGCTGGCACACACTCAGACAAATGGAAGAAGAGCAGGGTATACACGGTCCCGCTCCAAGGCAGTTCGGCGGTGCCTACCCCGAAAGCGAAGCGGAAACAAAAGCCTTGACCCGTCTTTGCAGAATAAGACAATTCCGACAGTGTATGGCATTGCACTCTCAAGGTGAAGAGCTTTATTGGCAATACGGAGAAAACACTCCGCCCCAATCTGATATGATGGCAAAAATTCTTGCAGACTCCTGCTCATATCAGCTTATAAAAAATAACGGACTGGCCTCCCATGGCGGTTTCAAGGATTGGTTTATTGACGAGTTTCACCGCCCGGGCTTCACTCTTGAAATAGGCAAGGGAGAAAACCCTTTGCCGCAAAGTGAGCTTTACGATATATATTCTAGAATCGAAGAAGCGCTGACCCTGTTTTCACTGATGTGAAAACA
>JAZSPF010000108.1:0-5742 GCA_045537315.1 Acutalibacteraceae bacterium | reverse complement strand
GGCTATATTGAGCGTGAAACTCACCGCAACACCACTTGGCAGCAGGCACGCTTTGAATGCTGTCACCATA
Organism: Acutalibacteraceae bacterium; assembly: GCA_045537315.1. Taxonomy (GTDB): domain Bacteria; phylum Bacillota; class Clostridia; order Oscillospirales; family Acutalibacteraceae; genus UBA6857. The sequence continues at coordinate 5,672 of JAZSPF010000108.1, read as the reverse complement.
AATGGTGCGATCTGAGTGAAGCAGGCGGCGGCATAGCCATAATCAACGACGGCAAGTACGGCGCATCCTTTGAAGAAAACACAATAGGACTGTCACTGCTTCGTGCCACAATAAGACCTGATGTCACCTCCGATATGGGAATGCACAATTTCTGCTATATGATTGTGCCTCACGAAAACGATGCTGTTACGGCAGGGATAAACAATCTTGCTTTCCAGTATAACGTGCCCCTGATAAAAGCCGACTGTGAGTGGACTCTGCCCACCTTTGAGCCCCTTTATCTTCAGGCGGCAAAGCTGAGCGAAGACGGCACAATGACGGTTATCAGACTCAGCGAGCAGGACGGCAAGCGCGGCAGAATAGCACTTGGCAGAAAGGTTAAGCTGCTTAATATGCTTGAGGAAGTCACAGGCGAAACGGACGTGGTTGAATACAGTCCCTTTGATATTGTGACAATAGGAATGTAATAAGAACAGCGTGTCGAAAAAGTCTTTTTCGGCACGCTGTTTGACTTTCGAGAATGGTACAAGATGCTGTTTTCTTCGCTCCGAAGCTGTACGATGGTACCGCGAGAGGGCGAAAAAACAGCAAACACAAAAGTTTCAGCGACACAGTTCGACGCTGTGTCGCTGAACTATATGTATCAACCCATAGTTTATAGTCACATCTTTTTTATGTTTATGACTTTTGTGTGATCTTGTGCCTTTATCGACAGTCTGACAGCTCTGTTCACAGTGAACAGAGCTGTAATTTTTTTATTTTACTTAAGTCCTCTCATAAATTCCTCATAGAAATCTATACTCTTAAGGAAAACATCCACACCTAATTTTTCGTTTGCGTTATGTACCGATGCGAACTGTGCATTGTCAATGCTGAAAGCACCGAAGCGGTAGATTTCCTTGCAGATGTGCTTGAAAGACCTTGAGTCTGTGAATGCATCAAGAATAAAGGGAGACACACCCACACCGGGGAAAACCTTATTGACAACAGACCTGATATAGTCAAAGGATGCCGTCTTGTGCTCAGATGCAGGCGGCGGATTGAGAATGTTGTCGCACTCATATTCAACGCTGTCACCAAGCACACTCTTAATGTGTGCAAACATTGTTTCAAAGCTGTCGTGGGGAGCAATTCTCAGCTTAAGTGTAGCTGTTGCCTTCTCTGCAATTTTGCCCTCGGGATGAACTGCATCAATAGCTGTAATAGTGTATGTGCTTCTTATCATTGCGGCAGTCTGGTCGTTGCTTTCCATTGCCTTTTTTACAACGGGTCTGAGTACTGCAAGATTTTTGAATACAAAATTAAGAGGTGCACCCACGTGGTCGGCAAAATTTCCCAGCATACCCTCAAGAGTGGGAGTCAACTGTGAGGGCATAGGTGACTTTTCCAGCTTGCCGAGTGCCTTCACAAGCTTTTCACATGCCTTGGGCTTGCTTGTTGTGATTTTAACCGTGCCCCAGCCTTTTTCTGAAACACCAACCATTGCAAAGGGTGTTTTTATGCCCATGGGCAGCTCTTTCATAATTGCGCCGCCCTCATCAAGCACAAACCATGGTTTGATGCCGCTGCCTTTAAACCACTGAGCTATTACATCGGCAGTGTCCCCTGCAACCTCTTCGCAGTTGCTTGAAACAAAATAAATGTCTCTTTCGGGAGTGAAGCCCTCTTTTGTGAGTCTTTCCATAGCCTCAAGTATGCCTGTGAAAACACACTTGTTGTCAACAGAGCCTCTGCCCCAGACAAAGCCGTCGTGAATTTCAGCTTCAAAGGCAGGGTGCTCCCAATCCTGATTTTCGTCAGAGACAACATCGTGATGGCCCATAAGCACAACAGGCTGAAGCTTTTCATTCTTGCCCTTCCAGTGAAGCACTATACCGTATTCGTTAATAAGCTGTGATTCCACTGTAGCAAAGGTTGAGGGATACATTTCTTTGAGCATAGGAAGGAATGCGTCAAAAACAGCTCTGTCAAAATTGCCCTCTTTGTTTGAGATTGTTTTTGCTCTTATAATTTTCTGAAAGTTTTCCAATGATTTCTGATTTTCAGCGTTCATTTGTTTCTCCTCCAAAACTAAACTGAATATATTATATCACTGATTTTGATTTTTTCCACTGTTTTCGTTAAAAATTACAGTAAATATACTTCCCTTATTTTCTTCACTTTCGGCAAAAGCCTCACCTCCGTGAAGTTTGGCTATCTGTCTGACCATAGGCAATCCCAGACCGCTGCAGCCCTCTTCTCTTGAGCGCGCTTTATCCACACGGAAAAATCTCAGCCATATTTTTTCGAGATTTTCCTTTGAGATACCTATGCCGTTATCCTCAACCTTAAAGATAATTTTTTCGCCGTCTTTTTTGAGCGTAACGTTCACATAGCCGCTCTCTTTGCTATATCTTACTGCATTACTTATAAGGTTGTCGCAAAGCCTTGCCATAAGTCCCACATCCATATTCATCATAATGTCGGGGGCTATGTCTGTGTTAATGCAGATGTCTTTTTTACTGAATCTGCTTATGTCTTCACATACACCTTTTATAAGCTCGCTGAAATTTTCTGTTGTGAAATCCGTTTGCAGACTTCCCTGCTCAATACGGGCAAATTCAAGAAGCTGAGAAATAAGTTTTTTCATTGAGTCAGCCTGCTTATAAATTGTCTCAAAGCCTTCTTTTGCATCCTCACTGAGACCCTCTTCGCTGAGCTGATATTCACACTCTGCCATCACCACGGCTACAGGTGTGCGAAGCTCATGGGAAGCATCTGAAGTAAAATGCTTCTGAGCCTCAAAAGATACTTGCAGACGGGAAAACATTTTATTGAAATTATCTGCAAGCTGTTTTATATCCGGGTCACTGTCATTGCTTTCAATGCGTCTTGTCAGGTCATCTCCGCTTTCAGTGATGCTTACCGTTTCGTTGAGCTTCTTTATGGGTTCCAATGATCTCTTAGCAATTCTGTCACCGAAAAGTGCAGCCAAAGCTATAAAGGCAGGCAATATCAGCAATGCAAGCACTGTTATCGCGTCCCATATACCGTCTTCACTGTCTGCTTTCATTATGCCTCTGACCCAGATATCGTCATATGCCTTTTCAGAGGAATGAAACTCCAATTCATACATAGGCACATCATAATATTCATATACTCTTGCCATAATAAGGGTGGTCTCATCTGCACTCAGACCGCTGTCCTCAAGGGCAATTTCAAAGGCACGGCGATAACTTATCACACAGTCCTCACCCACTTCATCAAGGTTGCCCTCAAAGGGGATGAAATTATCTATAGCTTCACTTTCACTTGAAAAAACATCACCGTTTTCGCCATTGATTTTATATTCGTACTTACTGAATTCAATCATACTGTCATAGATAAAATAATCCTCACCGTCGATGGTGACAGTTTCGGTCCTGCCGTTTTCCAAAGGCTCATCGGTTTGGGTCCCCTCGGGATAGCTGCCGCCGATAATTTCACCTGCCGAGGAAAATACAATTACACTTACGCCCTCGTGGTTAAAGGCAAAATCCGACTCGATATCAAGCAGTCCGTTTTCAGCCTCAATTTCATCTATATTTCTCTCAACATTTCTTATAAGGTCTTGCTGAGCCGCCCTATGCTGAGCATTCTTTCCAAGCACACTTATAAGCACAATAAGCAGCACCGATAAAAAGCAGATAAGCACAGTGTACCATAAATTTATTCTGAATCTGAGTGATTTTCTCTTAAGCATTGTCAGTCACCTTAAGCACATAGCCTGCGCCCCTTACGGTATGAATAAGTTTTGTATCAAAGCCATCATCTATCTTTTTGCGAAGGTATCTTATGTAAACATCGATAACATTAGTGCCTCCCGCATAGTCATAATTCCACACGCTGTTTTCGATTTTTTCTCTTGACATAACCGTGCCTGCATTTCTTATCAGGCACTCAAGAATGGCATATTCCTTTGAGGAAAGCTCTATATTTTTGCCGCCTCTTATTACCTCACGGCTTTTAAGGTTTACACTCAGGTCGCCCACGGTGTAAATATTGGTGCTGTTACCCACCGACTTTCTTGTTATCATGCGTACTCTTGCGGCGAGTTCTTCAAAAGAGAATGGCTTTGTCAGATAGTCATTGGCCCCGCTGTCGAGACCGTAAACCTTATCTTCAATTTCGCTTTTTGCCGTGAGAAATATAACCGGGGTGTCGTCACCGTTTTGTCTCATCTTCTCAAGCACCTCAAAGCCGCTGAGTTTCGGCATCATAACATCAAGCACAATCGCATCGTACTTTGCACCCACAAGATAATCAAAAACACTTTCTCCGTCAAAGCAGCTGTCAACACTGTAGCCTGCTTTTGTGAACTGCTTTACAAGTATTCTGTTTAAGGATTTTTCGTCCTCGGCTATAAGTATTCTCATAAGCTTCACTGCTCCTATGATACATTTTACAATTTCATTTTATCACATTATTTATTAAAGTTCCATTAAAATGATAAAAAAATACGGCAACCTTAAAGATTGCCGTAAAATCTGTTCATATCAGAAAAGTGACTTGATGAATTCAAAAATTTTCTGGATTAAGGCTGTAATATCCTCCCAGAACATAAGAAGTGACCATTCGGGCTCGGGATTTTCTACAATTTCAGCTGTCATAATTTCGTTATTCATTATATTTTCCTCCTTATTTATTGTAATTTTATTATATACTAAGCGTAACCGGTTGTCAACAATTTAATCTTTTGTTGTTTGAGCTTTGTTGATCTGCAATTTTTCATTACGCTCGCCGCGGAAAACAATCAAAAACGCGTTGATGCTGTTCACACGATTGCTACTGCTTCAACCTCACACAGCACACCCTTGGGAAGTGCCTTAACAGCCACACAGCTTCTTGCAGGTGCTGAGGTGATATGCTTTGCATAAACCTCATTAAATGCCGCAAAATCGCCCATATCGGCAATAAAGCAGGTAGTCTTGACAACATTGTCAAAGGAAGTTCCTGCTTCGTCGAGAACAGCCTTTAAGTTAAGCATAACCTGCTCAGCCTGAGCTGTGATTCCCTCGGCATCAACATTGCCTGTTGCAGGGTTAATGGGTATCTGACCCGAAGTAAAAAGAAAGCCGTTTGCCATTATAGCCTGTGAATAAGGGCCGATAGCGGCAGGTGCCTTGTCTGTTGAAATTTTTTTAAGCATAGTTTTTCTCCTTTTAATTGTATTTTATATATTCTCGCACTCACAGAGTGCATATCGAGTTGCAAAGCAACATATCGAGCCGTCAGGCATATCGAGTTGTCGCAGACAACATATCGACTTAGCTGTGACTGAAGGATTTGATAAGTTTTAATATTTACATCCTCGCCGGACAGTCATTACTTTTTCCTGCCGCGGTTAACCCCTCAGTCAAATGCTTCGCATTTGACAGCTCCCCTTTCAGGAGAGCCAAGGCAAACCAAAACACGCTGATGCTGTTCTATATTAACCCTTTTATAAACTGCTGTGCAGCTCTGGGCGAGCGAGAGCCTTTTGCAAGAGCAAATGCCTCAGCTTTCAGGTCAAGCTCTTTTTCGTCAATAGTCAGCTTTTCTTTCTTGGCAAGCTCGTGGACTATATCAAGATAGAGCTTCTTGTTAGGCTTTGAGAAGTACACAACAAGTCCGAAACGGTCGGAAAGTGAAAGCAGCTCCTGCACCGTATCGCT
>JAZSPF010000187.1:0-3209 GCA_045537315.1 Acutalibacteraceae bacterium | reverse complement strand
CACTGCCGCTTTTTATTTGCAATAATAAATCTTAAATAAAAATCCATTTATCGGCACAGAATTATTATGAAGGTGTATAAATATGTTTGAAATAAATAAGCTTATAGGTAACACATCTTATTATTCCGCTTTTTCAAATGTGGGTATAGTTGATACAGGTAACGGTGACGTTATACTTGTTGATACCTGCGACCACCCGAGAATGATAAGAGGTCTTGACAGACTCTTAGGTGCAAAAAATCTCAGAGTAAAAACCGTTATTGACACTCACTGTCATGTTGACCACATTGCAGGCAACAAATATTTTTCGGATAAATACGGCTGTGAAATTTTAGCTCCTAAAGGCGAAGTGTTTTTTATTGAAAATCCTGACCTTGAAGCAAAATTTTATTATGCGGGCATTGATACGGAAAAGAGCCGCAATCCTTTCTTCATGGTTGATCCCACAGTTGCAAAGGTGATAACGCCCGAGAATACTCCCGAGGGTCTCGAGATAATCTCACTTCCCGGTCACTCCTTTGATATGATAGGTGTGAGAACTCAGGATGATGTGGTTTTCCTGGCTGATGCAATACTTTCAAAGAAAACATGGGACGAACATAAACTGCCTTTCTTTTATAATATAAATGCGGCACTTGAAACTCTGGAAGAAATCAAAAATATGAAAGGTAAGCTGTTTGTGCCTGCTCACGATGTGCCCACTGAAAATGTAGGGGAGCTTGCCGAGTACAACATAATGAGAATGAAGGAAAGAAAAGAGCTGGTTTACGATATTTGTGAAGGACTTTCCTTTGACGATATGTTTGCTTCTCTTATTGAAAAGCTTAATCTTCACCTTGTGACATCTAAATATCCCATGTATGCCGTTATGCTTCGCAATTTCCTGCAGAGTCTTGTTGAAGATAAAGCAATTTACGCAAAGCTGGATGAAGAAACAAAGTTCATCTATCACAGAAACTAAAGCTATATATAATGTTTAAAGCAACTTTTTTAGAAGATTTTTGAAAAAAGTTGCTTTTTTCTATTGACTTTTTTTAGCAAGCGTAGTATATTTGTGATAGTGATTAGCACTCAAACAGAGCGAGTGCTAAAACTTAGCAAAAGGACGGTGAAGATATGGAACTCGGTAAGCGCAAAGAATTGATACTGTGTGCCGTTGTTGAGCATTACATTAAAACAGGCGAGCCAATCGGCTCAAAGATGCTCATGCAGACTCTTCCGATTTCGGTGTCTTCGGCGACTATAAGAAATGAAATGTCAGAGCTGTCGGAAATGGGACTCTTAGAGCAGCCTCATACCTCAGCCGGCAGAGTACCGTCACAAAAAGGCTATAGATATTATATAGACCACCTGATGAATGAAGACACACTAAGCGACGATGAAAGACGGCTTATTAAAAGTGAGCTTTCACGGTCTATGGGAAACCCTGATAAACTGCTGGAAAAGGCAGGCGAGATACTTGCCAAAATGACAGGCTGCGCGGCACTTTCCACTACTCCCACAGATGAGGGGGCAGTGATAAAGCACATAGAGCTTGTGCCAGTGGGTACGAGAATAGCTATGGTGGTTATGATGACCTCAAACGGTATAATCAAAAACGGCATATGCAAAACCGAAACAGAGCTGACCCGTGATATGATAGACACATTCTATGATATAGTCAGGGAGTGCTTCATAGGCAGACCCGTCAGTGATGTTGGTACGGTTATGATTCAGACTCTGGTTGCATCCCTCGGCATAAACGCTCTGTCTATGTCACCGCTGTTTGTGGTGCTGGCAGACATAGCAGCTCAGGCACTTCAGGCCGAGATAAGACTTGAGGGTGAACAGAATCTTCTTCACCACAGAGAATTCGGCAGTGACATTTACGATATGATGCAGTTCTTTGACGAGAAGGATAAGCTTGAGAGAGCAATTTCCGATGTCAATACGGGGCTTCAGGTAATTATCGGCAAGGAAAATAAATACCGTCAGCTTGAAAATTCAAGCATGATTATCGCAAGGTATAACGTGGGCGGTCACGACGGCGGTGCAATAGGCATCATCGGCCCCACAAGACTCAATTACGCAAAACTTATTCCCAGCATTGAATACCTGACAGGACTTGTCGGTGAAATGCTCACAGATACTTTGGAGGATGAATAATGGCTAAAAAAGAAAAGAATCAGGAGACTGTGGAAAACACCGAAAAAGAAGCGGTGGAAACAGCCGAAGAAACAACAGCTTCTCAGGACGCGACTGTGGAAGAGCTCGAGAAAGAGCTTGCCGCCGCCAAGGAAGCACACATAAGAACTTTAGCAGAGTATGATAATTACAGAAAACGCTCCGCAAGAGAAAAAGAAGGCACCTGGCTTGAAGCTAAAGCAAGCTGTCTTGGCGAGCTTCTTCCCATACTCGACAACTTTGACAGAGCATTAGGCGTAACGGATTCCGATTTTGATTCCTATAAAAAAGGTGTTGAAATGATTTATCAGGGATTTACCGAAACACTGGGTAAGCTTGGTGTTGAAGCCTTCGGAGAAGAGGGAGACGAATTTGACCCTAACTTCCACAGCGCGGTAATGCACGTTGATGACGAAGCACTCGGTGAGAATGTACTCGCTCAGGTTTTCTCAAAGGGATACAAAATAGGAGACAAGGTTCTCAGACCTGCTATGGTTAAGGTAGCAAACTAAAGCAAAATGCTTTTGATATAAACATAAAATTAAAAAGTAAAACAAACTCAATTACAATTTGGAGGTAAATATTATGGCAAAGATTATCGGTATCGACTTAGGTACAACAAACTCATGCGTAGCAGTTATCGAAGGCGGCGAGCCTACTGTTATCGCAAACGCTGAAGGCGCAAGAACAACTCCCTCAGTTGTAGCTTTCTCAAAGACAGGCGAAAGAATGGTAGGTCAGGTTGCAAAGCGTCAGGCAGTTACAAACCCTGACAGAACAATTGCATCAATCAAGAGACAGATGGGTTCAAACTAACACGTTTCAATTGACGGCAAAAACTACACAGCTCAGGAAATTTCAGCTATGATTCTGCAGAAGCTGAAGAGCGATGCAGAGGCTTATCTCGGCGACAAGGTAACAGAAGCAGTTATCACAGTTCCCGCTTACTTCACAGACGCACAGCGTCAGGCAACAAAGGACGCAGGTAAGATTGCAGGCCTTGAAGTAAAGAGAATTATCAACGAGCCCACAGCAGCAGCTCTTGC
>JAZSPF010000157.1:0-20037 GCA_045537315.1 Acutalibacteraceae bacterium | reverse complement strand
AGCACTTTAAAATGCGAAATAGCTTTGCAAGAAAAGGCAAAAATCACCGATAATGCTGACGCATATCGGTGATTTTTAACGCATTATTGTGAAGTTATTTCACTTTTTAAAGAAATACTTCCTTATCGGGCGTCGGCGTTCGTGCAACAGTCGCTTTTCTTTAATTGCATTTTTACCACTCTACGCTGACTTCGAGTCCGTCAACGGTGTAAGTTACATCATGTCTGTAGTGATTATCCATTGCCTCACAGAATGCACTGAGCATTTCCTCGTCGGGCATTTCAATTGTGAAGCTGAGAGTCATACTGTCGGGCAGGTACATAGTACCGCTCATATTGAAACCGTTGAGCCACCAGTGCTTCTGCTCAGGCTGATTTATCAGCACCTTGTTGCCACGGCGAAGCTGCATTGACATATTCAGCAGCTGTTCATCACTTGCACACTCGTAAAATGTACCCACTTTTTCAGGTGTTCTGCAGTAAAGACCCACTTCACCGCCGTTTGTCATAAGATAATTGCCTTTCCACACCTGAATCATCCACTCAAGACCGTCATACTCAAACTTGAATCTGCGTGTGACATATCTGAAAACAGCAGGCATTGAGTTTGCCGCTATATCATAAAGCACACAAAAACCGAAATCACGCATCCAGCAGTTTATTACCGCATAGAGAGTCAGCTCTGCAAGATTATAGTTAAAGCCTGTGTGCAGGATACCGTCGCCGTTTCTGTAGTCGCACGCCCCTGTCTTTGTGTTGATAAGTATGCCGCTTTTAAGCTCCTCTTTTTCCCCGTCTTTAGTTATAAGGCGTATTGCGACCTCAAACACATCAGGGTCATCTGTTTCTTCGGCATACACTTCACACACATCAATTACGCTGACATATACACCTAAGAAATGAAAGAGCCAGTCCATGGCGGTGTTGCCCTCAGCCTTAAATTGCTTGTGTTTTTCATAAAGCTGTGCTTTAAGCTCGGATGTGTCAATTTTAAGGGTTTTCACAGCGAAATTTATTGGTGCATTGATGTCGGGCAGATTAGTGAATATCTGCTCAAGGTCAAATCCGCTGTTTTCATAAACATACTGCGTCACTTCATCCACAACACTGTCAACGGTAACATTAAATGAATCGTCACTGTGTTTCTGTCCTGTAAGCAGATATATAATTTTGTTGAAGGTTTTCATCACACCCGTTATTACATCCATTGGTATTACGGGGTACCCTTCTTCCCACAGCATCTTAGTGTAATCTGTAAGTCCGTAAAGTTCCTTTTTCTTTACATTCTCTGCCGAAGCAGGCAAGCACAGGCTCACACTCATAATTAAAGCAAGGATAAGGCATATTGCTTTTTTAAATATTTTCATTCTATTTACACCTCTTTTAACTCGTGCAGTGAGTATATTACCATAAATTTATATTTTTTGCAAACTAAATTTATGATATTAACTTTTTACAACAATACTTTAACATTTTTTAATAAATATTGCTTGTTTTTTGTTAAAAACGCTTTAAACTATTGACATAAATTTCAAAAAGTGTTATTATTATCGGGTAGATTACGGGGATAACCCGTTCACAAATCGAAAAAGGAAAGGAAATCCACCATGAAAAAGTTTTTATCACTCGTTCTTGCTCTTGTTCTCGTATGTTCAATGGCAACTGTAGCTTTCGCAGCAACAGCTCAGGTAAATGTTTGCCCCTACTGCAAGACCTTCTCAACTTCAGATGAGGTTGAATACAACGCTCACATCGCTGGCGGTTGTAATGTTAAGTATCGTCCTTGCCAGTACGGCTGCGGCGCAGGCTTCTCAGCAGAAAACCTTGCAGCTCACGAAGCTATTTGTCCTGAAGGCTCAGCAACATGTGACTACTGCGGTGTAACATTCTCACCTGTTAAGTCATATGATGATCACCTTGCAGCTTGTAAGGAAAGCCACCTCAACATCCCCGCTGACAAGCTTGGCGACACTATCAAGGGTATTGACTGGAACAACATCATCACAAAGATCGTTGACTTCTTCTCATCAATCATTGAAAAACTTATCGGTCTCTTTGCATAAGAACTAAGCAAAACTTAAAGCCACTCTCGCGAGTGGCTTTTGTTTTTATGTCATTACGGAAGCACATTTCCTGCTGCTTTATAAATCTCATACCACTGTTCACGGCTAAGCTTTATTTCTGTTGCCTTAAAGCAATCTGAGAGCCTTGTCAGATTTGTTGTACCCGTAACAGGCTGCATGTTTGCAGGGTGACGGAGTATCCATGCAAAAGCTATTGCAGTTGACGAAACGCCGTACTCCGCCCCGATTTCTCTGAGCTTTTTATTAAGCTTGGGGAATTTTCTGTTATCTATGAAGCACCCTTCAAAAAAGCCGTATTGCATAGGAGACCATGGCTGAATCGTAATTTTATTAAGTCTGCAATAATCAAGCACCCCGCCGTCACGGTTAACGCCTGATTCATTATACATATTCACATTTATGCCCGACTGAATCATGGGTGCGTGCATAATGCCGAACTGAAGCTGATTGACACAAAGTGGCATATCAAGCTGTGACTGCAGAAGCTCCATCTGATAAGGATTCTGATTTGACACACCAAAGTTACGAACCTTTCCCGAAGCTTTTAATTCACTGAAGGCTCTTGCCACCTCTTCAGGCTCCATAAGTGCATCAGGGCGGTGAAGAAGCAAAACATCAATATATTCAGTGCCCAGACGCTTAAGACTGCCCTCAACTGAGTTGATAATATGCTCATATGAGAAATCGAACATCTTTCCCGGCACGATGCCGCACTTTGTCTGAATTATCATCTTCTCTCTGAGAGACGGTGTCAATGCCTTGCCGAAAACGCTTTCGCATTTTCCGCCGCCGTAAATATCTGCATGGTCAAAGAAATTTGCTCCATTCTCCATGGCAGTGTCAATGAAGGCGCAGATTTCCTTTTCCTTCATATCGCCTATGCGCATACAGCCCACTGCAACGGTGGGTACCGTAAGACCGCTTTTACCTAATTCTATTTTGTACATAGTTCTTTCCTTTCGGTTTCTCTGCTTTCAATTAAATCTCGCCCTCTGTCCAAGCCTTTTTAAATTCTTTTGACCAATATTTTTCGGGCAGAATCAGAACTTGTTTGCAATCGGGTACACTCAGCACAGGCAGAAGAGTTCCGCAGAGTTTTTTCTTAGGCAACAGCTTTCTGTAAACCATAGTAGGAATCATTCTGCATTCAACTGAACGCCCGTCCTGATTAAAGGAAAAGCTGAAATCCGTTCTGTCATATTCATCAGTGATAACTTCGGCAACTTTTCGCCATTCATCATCTACCCTATCGGGAGACTGACCTTTATATCCGTAAATTTGAGTTGCAATTTCATAAAGCCCCTCAGGATTTTCGAAGAAATATGAATCTGAAGAATAAACTATGTGCGCAGGGCAATCCAGCGAAGGAAACCTCTTAAACAAATTTTCGTTTGCCTGCACAATGCTTGCATAAATAATTACGCCCCGTTGCAGAAGCTCTGACTTCCTTGCATATATTTCTGACATAGGATCTTTCTCATCAAGCCACTGAGGACGGCTCAGCTTTATATCTTTCAGCGGGTTCTTTTTATAGTCTTCTCTCATTTTCTGCAATTCATTTCTAAAAAAATTGCTGTGCGTCATAAAAATCAACTCCCTTTATCTTAAAAGGCTATCACTCTTTGATATCATACTTTTTTGACAGCATACTGAGAGCCTGTTCCCTGGTGATTTTACCTGTGTTGCAGTCAATCATCACCTGAACGTCCTTGTCCTTCAGGTCATAGAATGACCAGACAATATACGCCAGAAGACCGCCTATTGCCGGAATAAGCATAAATATCAGCCAAAGCATATTAAGCGCGTGTGGTGTCTGTGTTACTCCGAGCTGCTCCAGCTCCTGGAACGAGCTTACCTCTACTACTTTCCAGCCAACGGATTTGAGACCGAGAATGAACATTCCCAATGCGCCGGAAACAGAGCCGGTAAGCTTTGCCATAAAGGTTTGCACAGCAAAGGTTATGCCCTTTGCTTCGGTACCGCTTTTGAATCGGCCGTATTCTGCACAGTCCGGTGTAAACATAAACATTTCAAGTGCGACCACCGCCAATGGAACCGAACGTATGGTGAACAGAATAATATAAACAACAACATTGCCGTATCCTATAAGCCATGTGATGACGCTGAGTATAACATAAAGCAGCAAGCATACCTGATTGACCTTCATCTTATCAAATCTGCGGAAAAGCTTAGGAAGCAGTAAGGCAACAACAAGTTGAGGTACCGTTCCTATTGCACCGACAAGTAAAGAGAACAGTGTGCTGTGGAACAGATAATAGGAAACATAAAGTGTGAATGCGTTGCCGATGTTCAGTGCGGAATAAAAGAAAAGTCCGACATAATATATCAACAGGTACTTGTTTTTTACGAGATATGAAAGCATTCGTCTGATAGTAAAGGTTTCTTCTCCCTCGGCATGGTAACGCTCCTTGAGTTTGAAGGATGCTGGCAGCATCAGAGCAAATGCAGCCACACAGATTATTGTTGCAATTAAGCCATAACCCATACCGACCTCTTCACTGATGAGGACAGTTGTTACTGTGGAGGTGATACCTACACCGGCATAAGTGGCGATGCTTTTATATGACTGAATGGTATTTCTCTCGTCGATACTCTGACTCATTGAGGTCAATATTCCGAATATGGGCACATCGCACAGAGTGTAAGCGGTATCCCAGAGTATGTACGCAATAGCAAACCAGCACAGTTTAACCGTTTCTGAGGAACCGGAAGGAATAATGAAGGTCAGTATCGTGGCCAGGGGAATCAGAATAGTAGAAAGCCGTATCCACGGCAGATATTTCTTTCCGCTTCTGAACTTTATTGAGTCAAATATTACGCCAAATAACGTATCGTTTACGGCATCCCAGATTTTTACGATAAAAATAACCGCTGCCGACTTAATCGGATTGATACCCAAAAACAAAAGATAAGTTGTCAGGCACGTGTTAAAAAGAGTGTAAATCATATTTTGTCCGGCAAAATATGAATAATAGCTCACCCTTTCAACCGGCTCTGTTGACCAATCCTGTCCTGTTACAAAAACAGCTTTAACTTTTGATATAATTTCCATATTTACTCCTCCTTGACATTATAGATTGATATAAAATTATTATAAATAATTATCAATTACCCTACGATAATTATCAGTGAACTATCCCTAAAGCCGTTGGGACAAAAGTGCAACACACTCGCAATGTGTTGTTCTCGGGAACATATCTACTGCCGTGTACTCCTTGACCTCATATCCGAGAGTGGAAAATATCTTACAGTCTCTTGCAAGAGTTGCGCTGTCGCAGGAAACATAAACCACCCTGTCAGGGTTCATATCCGCCACAGTTTTAAGCACATCCTCGCTGCAGCCTTTTCTCGGCGGGTCGAGAATGACAACATTTGGGCGTATGCCTTCCTCAAAAAGCGTCTTAGCCGCACCCGATGCATCGTCGCAAATAAAGCGTGCATTCTCTATGCCGTTAATTTTTGCGTTCTGCTTTGCATTTTCAATGGCTTCGGGGATAATCTCAACACCTATAATCTGCTTTGCATCCTTTGCCATTGTAAGGCCTATAGTGCCGGCACCGCAGTAAAGGTCAAGAAGGGTTTCCCCGGGTACTAAAGCGGCATAATCTCTCGCCTTGGAGTAAAGTATCTCCGTACCCTCGGGATTAATCTGATAAAATGAAAGAGGCGAAATCCTGAAGCGAAGAGACAGAAGCTCGTCTTCGATATAGTCGCTGCCGAAAATTGTGATGCACTTTTTGCCCAGCACCACGTTAGTATCCTCTTTATTTATGTTGAGAACTATGGATTTAATATTTTTATCCGCATCGGTAAGTATTTTTATAAGGCGGTCTTTTCTCGGCAGATCATTGCCGTTAATAACAAGGCAGACCATCATTTCGCCCGTTTTGGCACCGCGCCTTAAATATATGTGACGAAGAAGACCCTTGCCCGTAGTTTCGTCATAAACCGTCACCGGATTTTCTGCAACAAACTTTTTCACCGCACTTATTATAGGTGCAAACTCCTTCATCTGCAGTTTGCAATCATTACAGTCCACCACTCTGTGGGTACGCTTTGAGTAAAAGCCTGCCGACAGTTTGCCGTCTTCGCTCATACTCACGGGTATCTGTGCCTTGTTTCTGTAATGTGACGGCTCGGCTATGTGGAGAATATCGCTTGCCTGCTTGTCAATGCCGCCGATTCTCTGCATAGCATCGGTAACGCTCTGCTTTTTTTCTCTGAGTTCTGCCTCATAGCTTATGTGCCTGTAGGAACAGCCTCCGCACTGATGAGAGACCTCACAGTCGGACACAACTCTATCCTTTGACGGCTTTATTATTTTTTGGATTTTTCCCACTGCATAGTTCTTTTTAACCTTAATTATATGGGCAATAATTTCATCGCCCACTGCAGTGTTCTCAACAAAAACCGCCATATCCTCATATCTGCCAAGACCGCTGCCAAGGGATGTAAGGGTAGTTATTTTCAGTCTTATTTCATCATTTTTCCGAATTGCCATACATTAACCTTTCGCCTGCTTCCCTGAGTTTCTGTTGGGGAGTAGGTTTTTTATCTGTTCTGTCAAGCTCTATGCAAACAGCAAGACCGCCGAACTTTGACTTTTTTGCATATATCTTTCCGCCGTGATTATCAACGATTTCTCTGCAAATTGAAAGTCCGAGACCTGCCACCTTTCTGCCCTCATCAGAGGTATAAAGAGGCTCAAATATCATATCCAGCTTTTCCTGCTCTACACCCTCACCGTTGTCGCCTATTTCGATATATACCGTTTCTTTGTCGCAGGTAATATCCATATCTATCATGCGTACATCGGATTTGAAATGCTTTAAGGAGTTGCTGAAAATATTGCCCAGCACACGTCTGAACTTCTGAGCGTCAATATTCACATGAGCACCGTCGGCATAATTGTTTACGGTTAAATCCACACCGTAGCCCTCAAGCTCATCAGTATATTCATATATAACAAACTTTCTTATTTCCTCTGTGCCCATCTGCTCTTTTCTTATCTCACCTGACATATTAAAGCTGAGATATTCGTCAAACTCGTCTACGAGTTGCTGTATTTCAAGGCCCTTGCCGTAGACCGTTTCAAGATACCTCTTTTTTCTTTCTTCGGGAATTGTGTCCTTTTTGAGCTGTTCAGCGTACCCCATAATAGATGTAAGCGGTGTTTTTATGTCATGGGAAATGGAAGCAATTATCCTCTGCTGATTTTTCTGCTCTCTTTCAAGGTTTTCTGTCAGGGAAACAAAACGGTTATATACATTACCCGCATAACCCTTTAGTGATACACGTCTGAGCTTGCCTGTCTTGTCATATTCCTCAATGGCTCTGTAAAGACCTCTGTAGGGTCTGAGCATAATAAGATAAATAATGAATATCAGAAGGCAAAGTGCTGACAGACCAATAAGAAATTCCATAAAAATGAATTTCACAACAACTCTGACATCGGTAACATAGTCCCTGAGAAGATAAACAGATGACTTTATAAGGTACGCCTCACCCTTGTACTCAAAGGGTGTCTGTACCTTTACATCAAGTGTAGACCAGGTTCTGCCTATGGATTTTGTCACAACCTTGTTGGAGCTGTTTTCTATAACTATTACAACATCCTCATACTGCTCAACAATTTCCGACCAGCCGCTTACGGATTCTTCCTCAACCAGCTTTGAAATAATTTCGTTGTTGTAAACCTGCAGAATATCTCTGTCGTTATATGCCGCATCGGTAACTACCGTTGTGATATAAGAGTTATAGGAATAGGCAAATGCCGCAATAACGCCAAGAAGTATAAGCACCAACAAAAAGTTTGCTTTCTTTATCTGTTTCATTTATTATTCGGTCCTTATCTGCTGTGTACTTCCTGTTTGTTAACCTTGACAAATTTATAGCCTACACCCCATACGGTCTTTATGTACTCATTTTCAGGGTCTATCTTGTCTCTTACGCTCTTTATGTTAACGGCAACGGTGCCGATGTCACCGAATTCCGTATCCCACACATGGCCGAAAATCTGCTCTCTTGTAAGCACCTTGCCTGCATTTTCCATAAGATACTGCAGAAGCTGAAACTCTCTGGTTGAAAAAGGTATAAGGTTGCCCTTTTTATAAACCTCAAAGGAAGCGGTGTTAATTTCAATATCCCCCACTTTGATTTTACCGTCCTGTGTCTGAGCAAGATTTCTCTGCTCACGTCTCAAATGCGCCTTCACTCTTGCAACAAATTCCTCAACCACAAAGGGCTTTGAAATATAGTCATCTGCGCCTGTTTCAAGACCGAGCACCGTGTCAATAGTCTTGCCCTTTGCAGAAACAAATATAATGGGACAGTCTACTTTGTCTCTTATGAAACGGCAAAGATCCATACCCGAAAGCTCGGGCATCATTATATCAAGAGTAATAAGCGATATTGATGAGGCATTTTCCACAACATACTCATAGGCACTCTTGCTGTCATTTTTTACCGTGGTGTCAAAGCCCTCATCTTCAAGAGCATCAGATATAAGCTGGGCAATAGCTACATCGTCATCAACAATAAGTATTCTGCTCATTTTTTGTCCTTCTTTCTGTCTTGTCATATAGATACAGTTATACATATACATAATAATACAAAATGAAACAAAAATAAAGGGTTTAAAATAATTTTTTATAAATTGCTTCTGCGTAAAACAATGAATTATGTAAAACTTAAGATAATCTTAAGAATTAAAACAGTTACTTTTTTCGCTCGGTTGTGCTATACTGTAGCTAAGAGGTGAGAAAATGAAAATCCTTGTTGTTGATGATGAAAGAGAAATTGCCGACCTTATAGGTCTTTACTTAAAAAACGAAGGCTTTGAAGCAATATGCTGTTATGACGGCAGCGAGGCTCTTTGCAAAATAGAAAGTGAAAAGTTTGACCTTGCAGTGCTTGACGTTATGCTCCCCGGAGTTGACGGCTTCACCCTTTGCAGTAAAATAAGAGAAAAACACAAATTCCCCGTTATAATGCTGACGGCTAAAACTGCCGACACGGATAAAATTTCAGGGCTGTCTCTTGGGGCAGACGACTATATGACAAAGCCCTTTAATCCCCTTGAGCTTACAGCAAGAGTCAAGGCACAGATAAGGCGTTTTTATCAGTATAACGAGCCTGCCGCAGACACGGACATTATAGAAATATCGGGACTTGAAGTAAACAGCAGTACCCACATATGCAAGCTCTACTCTCAGGAGCTTGACCTTACTCCCATTGAGTTCGGCATTATCCGTCTGCTTTGCAAAAATGCAGGCAGAGTGGTTTCAACTCAGGAAATTTTTGAAACTGTCTGGGGCGAAAAATATCTTGACAGCAGTAACACTGTTATGGTACATATAAGAAGACTCAGAGAAAAAATGCACGAGAAGCCGAAAAATCCGAAGTTTATCAAGACCGTCTGGGGAGTGGGATATAAAATTGAAAAAGAAAGCTGAAACTAAAAGAAAGAAAGCTATTAAAAAGCGCAAGCCTAAGCAGACAAAAAGCATTGCACTGCGCATTATAGGTGATTTTCTTCGTTGGAACAGTATCTGCCTTTTAGGCATAGTCATAGGCTATGTCATAGTCTTTCTGTTTATTTTGCAGGAGCCTGAAATATATAATGGTATATTAAAGCCCTTGTTGCTTGACATTTTCGGCAAAGAGGGCGAGAGTTTCCTGTTCTCCAACAGTTATATTTTAATCTTCCCTGTTTTTGCCGCAGTTTTTGTTGTTAACTGCTTTGCCTATTCGGTTATAACTCTCTCGCTTTTCAATAAAACCTATAAGAGTCTCAACACCTTCCTTGACAGTGAGGCTGAGTTTGAGTCCTTCCCCAAAAGCTACAGTGATGTTGAGATAAAGCTCAGAGACATTAAGCTTGACGTTGTTGAGAGCAGACAGGCTGCGGCACAGGCTGAAAACAGGAAAAATGACCTTGTTATGTACCTTGCCCATGACCTTAAGACTCCCCTGACCTCGGTTATCGGCTATCTCACGCTTCTTGAGGAGTGTCCCGAGCTGCCCATAGAGCAAAAGGCAAAGTTTACGGATATCGCCCTTAATAAGGCATACCGTCTCGAGCAGCTCATAAACGAATTTTTTGAAATCACACGCTTTAACATACATAATGTCACACTTGAGAGAAACCGCATAGACCTGAATATGATGATAGCTCAAATTACGGATGAGTTTTATCCTATGCTCAGCGAAAAGAATCTGACGGTGGATATTGACATTATTGAGCATATCGTTATGTTTGCCGATTCGGATAAAATTGCAAGAGTCTTTGACAATCTGCTTAAAAACGCAGTCAACTACTCCTATGAGAATACTGTCATAAGAATAGGTGCAAGAATACGCCGTGACAGAGTGATAATCAAGTTCCGCAATAAAAGTGACGAGATTCCCGAAGAAAAGTTAGAGAGACTCTTTGATAAGTTTTACCGTGTCGATACTTCCCGCACCTCCTCAACGGGCGGCTCAGGCTTGGGTCTTGCAATTGCAAAGCAGTTAACGGAGCTACACGGGGGCACCATAAGAGCAAAGAGCACTCAGGACTACACTGACTTTACGGTGATACTGCCTTATATAAATGCAAGTGATATTCCTGACGAACAATTGGATTTTTAAAAAAATTTGCCGGAAGTGTCCTCTCTTCCGGCATTTATATATTATATCAGATTAAAAATACCGAATTTGCTTGCAAAATGCAGTAAAATATTCTACAATGATTATGTACAAGTTCGGTCAGGAAGCATCTGTACCCTTTGTATAATAATTTCAGGAGTTGATAATTTATGAAAAAAGCATCATTTACACTTTCAACAATCGTTTATATGCTCTGCTGTCTTTATTACTCCGTGTTCTGTGCCTTCAACGGCATTGATGCCGTAAAGGATTTACTTTACAGGCCCTATAAAAGCGATTTACTTTTAATAAATGAAAGCAGTATCGCTGCCCTGTTTTATGTGAGCCTGCTCTGTGTCTGCACCCTTATAGCAATCACTGTGCTGACAAAGTCTGACCCATGGGCTTTGGGTATGTGGAGTATTGGAATCTTGTTCGTAAGCGTGATGTTCACTGTTAGTTTTGCAGAGAACTTATTATCTGTTATAGCCTTCTTGTTCCTTGCAGAAATTGCATATGCGGGCTTCGTTTTAGCAAAAAATCTTAAATCAATTAAATAACCACAAGCGGCGGGTTCAAACCTGCCGCTTCCGCTTTCTTCCCCACGTACCAAAAAACACAGCCTTGACAATAACACCGAGGCTTTATATAATTGTATGGTATTAACTTAAGGGGGTGCTCCTATGGCAAAGGTTATGGTTGGCATGAGCGGCGGCGTTGACAGTGCCGTTTCGGCTTATATGCTCAAAAAAGAGGGCTATGATGTGGTGGGTGTCAACTGCCGTTTTTATGACGAAGACAAAGCCACTGTGTCTCAGGATGTCCTTGATGCAAAAAAGGTTGCAGATAAAGTGGGCATACCCTTCACCACCTATGAGCTTTATGAGGGCTTTGAAAGCAAGGTTATCTCCCCTTTTATTTCATCATATCTCAGAGGCGAGACTCCCAACCCCTGCATTGAATGTAACAAACATCTGAAATTCGGCAAAATGCTTGAGAAAGCCATAGACGAGGGCTTCGACTATATTGCAACGGGTCACTATGCGAGAGTGGAATTTGACGAGGGTACAGGCAGATATCTCTTAAAAAAAGGCACAGACGAAAGCAAAGACCAGAGCTATGTCCTTTACTGCCTTACACAGCATCAGCTGAAACACACTCTTTTCCCTTTGGGCGATATGACAAAAGATATGGCGCGTACTCTTGCCGAGGAGATGAGCTTTGTCAATGCAAGAAAGCATGACAGCCAGGATATATGCTTCATCCCCGACGGGGATTATGCTTCATTTATTGAGGGCAGACTCGATTACACCCTGCCCAAGGGCAATTTTATTGACACCGAAGGCAATATTCTCGGCGAGCATCAGGGCATTATTCACTACACTGTAGGTCAGCGCAAAGGTCTCGGCATTGCTCTCGGCAAGCCTGCCTTTGTGCAAAGCAAAAGCGCCGAAGATAACACGGTTGTCCTCGGCAGTAATGAGGGTCTTTTTAAGCGTGAACTCACAGCGAGAGAGATTAACCTCATAGCCTATGATAAGCTCACTGAGCCCCTTCGCTGTAAGGCTAGAATCCGCTACAGTGCAAAAGAGCAGTGGGCAACGGTAACACAGACCGATGAAAGTCACCTCCACATTATCTTTGACGAACCCCAGAGGGCGATTTCAAAGGGTCAGGCCGTGGTGCTTTATGACGGCGACACTGTTATCGGCGGCGGAACGATTGAGTAAGTTAGGAGCAAGGAGTTAGGAGTTGCGGCAAAAAATGCAGAGTGCAGAGTGCAGAATGCAGAATTGTGGTCGCGGGTAGGCTTCTGCTGATAAGTAGTTTTTTATCCGCAAAGGGAGTTGGGATGAGATGGCAAGTCTGTAGATTATAATCCTCTCCGTCAAGTTCACATAAATAAGGCAGGTCGCTACCGAATCGGAAGTGACCTGCCGTTTAATTTAAGATTGATGAAACTTACCGCCTCTGAGCTTCAGCTTCGCGGAAAGAGGCTTGAGGTTAGTTAGTGGTAAAGCCGCGACCATAATTCTGCATTCTGCACTCTGCATTCTGCATTGAATAAGCAACTCTTCACTTATTCAATGACTCCTTACTGAATAAAGTGTTTCATAATGTCTGCGCCGTGCTCAATGGAGTTGCCGGTAGCTTTGGCGGTGTCTTCGTTGATGGTGTCAACACCCTCTACGGGCGCGTTCTTATGATAAATCATATAGGGAACGGGATCTCTTGCGTGGGTTTTGGTGACAATAGGTGTGGGGAAGTCGGATCGTAGCCATGTCGTTCTGTGAGCCAAGGAGTTGGTGCCCATTGTTGTCTTCCTAAGACCGCTTGGCCTCCGACTTCTTCAGCTTCGCGGAAAGAGGCTTGAGGTTAGTTAGTGGTAAAGCCGCGACCATAATTCTGCACTCTGCACTCTGCATTCTGCATTTAATAAGCAACTCCTAACTTATTCAATGCCTCGTCATTGAATAAAGTGTTTCATAATGTCTGCGCCGTGTTCAATGAAGTTGCCGGTAGCTTTGGCGGTGTCTTCGTTGATGGTGTCAACACCCTTCATCGGTGCACTCTTATGATAAATCATATAAGGTACGGGATCTCTTGCGTGAGTCTTTGTGACAATGGGTGTGGGGTGGTCGGGAAGTATCATAATCTTATAGTCGTCATACTTTTCGAGTCCCTCAAGGAGAATTGACAGCACCTTTTCGTCAATAAGCTCAATTGAGCGCACTTTGTTTTCAGGCTCGTCTCTGTGGCCGCATTCATCGGGAGCTTCAATGTGAATATAAACAAGGTCTGCACCCTTTTCCAGCTCTTCGAGGGCGCACCTTGCCTTGCCCTCAAAGTTTGTGTCGATATAGCCTGTTGCACCCTCTACCTCGGGTACACTCATATCTGCGCTGAGGCCTATGCCCTTAAGCAGGTCAACGGCTGAGATAACGCTGCCCTTGATGCCGTAAAGGCTCTCAAATGTGGGAAGTATAGGCTTGTTGCCCTCACCCCAGAGCCATATTGAGTTACCGGGACGCTTGCCTTCGGCAATTCTTTTTTTGTTGACAGGGTGGTCTTTCAGCACGTCATAGCTCTTTTTCATCATAGCCACAAGCTCGGCTGCATTTTCGTGGGTGCTCAGATACTCCCCTACAACTCTGCCGCTGATGTCGTGAGGTGGTGTCATATTTCCGAGATCTGTCGTTCCCTCGCGTACCACAAGACAGTGGCGGTAGCTCACACCGCTGTAATAGGTGTACTTATCGTTGCCGAAAGCTTCCTGCACAGACTTAATAAGCTCAGCAGCTTCTTCTGAGGAAATGTCACCTGCGGAGTAGTCGACCATGGTTTTGTCGCCATAGTTTTCTTCATCAGAGAGTGTGACAAGGTTGCAGCGAAGTGTAACATCATCGTCACGGAGCTTAACGCCGATGCTCACAGCCTCAAGAGGTGAACGGCCCGTGTAATACTTCATAGGATCAAAGCCCATAACGCTCATATTAGCAACGTCACTGCCGGGCTTGAGTGAATCGTGAACTGTTTTGACAAGACCCACCTCAGACTTTTGTGCAAGGGAATCGAAAAGAGGCTTCTTTGCGCACATCATAGGGGTTTTGCCGTCAAGGGCGGGTACGGGATAGTCAGCCATGCCGTCATATAAAACAACTACATATTTCATTTATATCATCCTTTTAATCAGTTTTGTTTTATTTTATCATATCGGGGAATGTAATGCAAGAACAAAAACAAAAATCCCACCCGCAAAAAGGAATGGGATTGACTGTAAAATTTTATGTTATGTCACTGTAGGTACGCGTTGTAGTGAGAATCACACCCACACAGCACTCCGCCGAGTGGGCAGAGTGCTATGGGTAAGTTAAGCTTTAATTAACGTGGAACCATATCCTATATTGATTTCTTTTCAGCGCTGTTTTCGATTAAATGATCTAAGACTTATTATCATTATTACAATCAAAACAATTAGAACAATATCAGAAATCCAATCTAAAAGTTTTATAATATAGTCCAATGCAGGCATTTTAAAAATCGTTCTTTTTGAACCATCTCTTAAGAGCGAAACCGATGTTCTAAATATATAATTGTTAACCACATATTCATTACCCGAATTTGAAACGAATTTATTTGAATTGTTGATTCTAGAATAACTATCCTCAATTTCATTCAAAACATTCCCATATAAATCCAAGATGAACAACTTGTTTCCTGTGTCAATCAAAACTTTTTCTCCACCTTCAACCATAAAACTATAACCACGAGAGGTTTTGGGAGAAAAACTTCTTAAAAATTCTCCTTCATCAGAATACACCTTAATTACAGAGGGCATTCCTACATATAAATTATCTTCATTATCTATAGAGAATCCCCTATAATCAATGCATACATATCCCGAAAAAACTACAAAAAACATAATCGTTTTTAAAAGAATAACTGTTACTATAGCAATAGTTATTTTTTTCGGAAAGATAAAAAACATTTCTTTCATATGTATACCTACCTTTCCATAATAGTATTATATATGTTATCGTATAATTAAAAAATCTTTACACTAATTATTTTGTAATATAGCCATGTAATTCTGCCGGTATTGATGGTTCCCCACTTATAGATATTCTTTCTTGTCAATATTACCGCCGTTATCATTAATCAAATTTTGCTATTTATGTTTAAAGATTGTTGACAATATAGTGAAAAAAACTAAATTAACAAGTATTAAACCTGCATGAAATAATAAGAGCATACCCCCAACACCGTTGTTTCCATCACAACACAAATACACAATTATATAAATAGGTCCAAGTATCGCAAACAAAATAGAAATAATAAGTTCGCAAAATAAAAACTTTGGAATTTCTTTATTCTTAATATTGAAAAACTTTCTTATCGAATTTGGTAATGTTGTGTATTGTTTCGGATAAAAACGAGCATTTATTCCTATTTCATTAATCATGCCTATTGTTGAGTTTCTGCAATTAAAAAAAGACAAAAGTGTAAAAGCAACAAATGCAAAAATAAACCAAACATCCATTATTCCACCTCAGTTATCAAAATAAAGGTTAGTTATATGAGTAATGCGTGCAACCTTTGTATTCTGTCCCTACCTGACAATTTCATTCTATCACTGCCATATACAGTTGTCAATAAAAAAGAGCGGTTCCCCCGCCCGTAATTATTTATCTGTGTTCGCGTGATTAGTCAGTGATATTTTATTCGCTACAAAACTCGCGAAGCGAATATCACTGTGCGAAGCATAATACCACTGCGAAGCAATAAAACTCGCCGCAAGGCGAATAAAACTGAAAAAAGCACTTCCTAAGAAGTGCTTTTTTCGCTGGTGACTCACCGGGGATTCGAACCCCGGACACCTTGATTAAAAGTCAAGTGCTCTGCCAACTGAGCTAGTGAATCATTTTCAACAGCGTTTAATATTTTACTTGAAAGACACTAAAAAGTCAATAGTTTTGGATAAATTTGTTTTTATTATTTTTCATTTGTTATTTTTGACCTAAAACGAGTTTTTATTCTGTTTAAAACTATACGCTTATGTGAAATAAATGTGCTTTAAAAAGGGCTTTTCATAACTTGTTAACAAATTGTCGACAATTGACCTGTGCGATAAGTGGTATTATATGGATATAAATTTATAAAGGAGACGGATAAAATGAAAACAAACCTAAAGAAAATCTTATCACTTGCGCTTTGCCTGCTCCTGCTTTTATCATCCGTAAGTCTCGCTGCTTCGGCTAAGGATAAAGACAACTATCCCATAGTTTACGTTCACGGTTTTATGGCAAGTGATATCAATGCCGATGCCACCGACCCTGACAGTGAGCTTTACTACCCTATACAGGCAAATCATATGGTTGACGGTATTGTCAAAGCCGTACCTGCTCTTGCAAAGCTCATTCTTTTGGGTGACTGGGATACCTTCGGTAAAGCTATATCCCCCGTACTCGAAGATATTTTCTACGGACTTTACAATGACCCCGACGGCGGCGTAAGTGACGGCTCAGGCACCTACTGCGAGTACCCCACAAAAGAGGAAATATTATACAGCGACCTTGTTGAATTCAAATATGACTGGCGTCTTGACCCCATTGATATTGCCAAAGAGCTTAATGCTTACATCGAGCATGTCAAAGAAACCGCAGACGTTGATAGGGTTTATATGAGTTGCCACTCCCTGGGCGGTGTTATTGTACTTTCCTACCTTACCCTTTACGGTGACGACAGCGTTGCAGGTGTAGCCTTCGACTCAACTGCAATTTACGGCGAAACCTATACAGGCGACCTGCTTTCAGGTAAAATTGAAATTTCAAGCCGGTCCGTACTCTATGCAATTGAAAATATGCTCAAGGGCAACGAGGCCCAATATGTTGTTGACAGCCTTCTTGAGGTGCTTGAAAAGGCAGGTCTCTTTGCTCTTATTGCACATCTCGGCAACGGCATCGTTGACCATGTGCGTATGAGCATTTTTGAAGCTATGGCTTCACTTTTCGGCAACTGGCTTACCATCTGGGCTATGGTACCCGACGAGCAGATAGACGAGGCTATGGATTTTGCCTTCAATGAGATTTATGATAAGAAAGACCCTCAGGTCAAAAAGCTCATAAAAAAGATAGAAAACTATAACTCACGCGTCAGAAAAACAAAGGCACAGACACTCAAAGGCCTTGACAAAAGGGCTAAGGTTGTTGTTATTTCAAGATACGGCTTTGCTTCAATAGCAGCTACACCCTCTTGGGATAATATGAGTGACAGTACCGTTGACACAAGAAACAACTCCTTCGGTGCAACAACTGCCACCTACGGCACAGCTTTCAGCGAAGAATATCTGAAGGGCAAGGATATGAAATATATCTCCCCTGATAAGACTGTTGACGCTTCAACCTGCCTCTTCCCTGAAAAGACATGGTTTATCAGAAACATGAATCACTCATGGACAAGTGACAGTCTCGAAATTATGATAGCTACTCTTCTTCGCTCAGAGAAGGAAGCTACCGTAGACACCTTCGGGCAGTATCCCAGATTTATGCAGTATATTTCTGCAGAAGATATTGTTTGCCCCGATGATGAAAATGCTACTGTCAGAACTCTTCCGGAAAACCTTATTCAGAGCGTTATTATCTTCTTCAAGGAATTTATCAGATTTATAACTAAATGAAATTCAGATCCGTCTGCTCATGCTGCAGGCGGATTTTGTTACGAAATCCCCTTTTATGTATTAAAGCGCCACTATTTTTGTAATATTTTCCACAAAATACCCCAAAAATCGGCAAAAATTATGTGAAAAGTATATTGACTTTAGCACTTTAACACTATATAATTAGGGTTAATCATTCTTTTTAAGATAATGAATATAAATAATCCCAGAGGTGATTTTAATGAAAAGAGTATATAATTTTTCAGCAGGTCCTTCCATGCTTCCCCTTTCAGTTTTAGAGAAGGCACAGTCAGAGCTTATCACATACGGCGACAGCGGTATGAGCGTTATGGAAATGAGCCACCGCAGCCCCGCCTATGATGAAATCATAAAAAGTGCAGAGGCTCTGCTTCGTGAAATTATGGAAATTCCCGACAACTATAAGGTACTGTTTTTGCAGGGCGGTGCTTCAACTCAGTTTGCCGCAGTACCCCTGAACCTTATGAACAAAAACGGCAAGGCTGACTACATACTTTCAGGTCAGTTCTCAACCAAAGCTTTCAAAGAAGCTCAGAAGTACGGTGACGTAGTGGCTGCTGCCTCATCAAAGGATGATAATTTCAGCCGTATCCCCGAAACAACAAGAGAGTCTTTCAGACCCGAAGCAGACTATGTTCACATCTGCTTCAACAACACAATTTACGGCACAAAGTTTGGCTATATCCCCGATACGGGTGATATTCCTCTTGTTGCAGATATGTCCTCATGCATTATCTCAGAGCCCGTTGATGTGAGCAAATTCGGTCTTATCTATGCCGGCGCACAAAAGAATATGGCTCCCGCAGGTCTGACTATCGTTATCGTACGCGAGGACCTTATCGGCAATGCAAGAGATATCACACCCGCCATGCTTGACTATAAGCTTATGGCTGATAATGACTCAATGTATAACACTCCCCCTTGCTACTGCATTTATATGGCAAAGCTTGTTTATGAGTGGATCAAAGACCTTGGCGGTCTTGCTGAAATGAAAAAGCTCAACGAAAAGAAAGCCGCTGTGCTTTATGATTATCTTGACAGTCAGGACTACTATATTGCTCCCACAGCAAAAGACAGCCGTTCAATGATGAATGTCACTTTCGTAACAGGCGACGCTGACCTTGACAAGAAGTTTGCTTCAGAGGCAGCAAAAGCAGGTCTGCAGAACCTTAAGGGTCACAGAAGCGTCGGCGGTATGAGAGCATCAATCTATAACGCAATGCCCTATGAAGGTGTTGTAGCACTCGTAGAGTTTATGAAAGACTTTGCAGAGAAAAATCCCAAATAAGCAGGTGACACAAATGAAAAACATTAAAACAATGAACAAGATCGCAAAAATCGGTCTTGACGAACTTGATAAGAATATCTTTAACATCAGCGACGACATTGACAATCCCGACGGCATTATGGTGCGTTCAGCTTCACTTCACGACATGGAGTTCGGCAGTGAATTAAAGGCTATTGTGCGTTGCGGTGCAGGTGTCAACAACATCCCCACCGACAAGTGTGCAGAGCAGGGAATTGTTGTTTTCAACACTCCCGGTGCAAATGCAAACGGCGTTAAAGAGCTTACAATTGCTTCACTGCTTATGGCTTCAAGAAAAATCACTGACGGCGTTAACTGGGCAAACACTCTTGAAAGCGATGTTGCAAAGCAGGTAGAAAAGGGCAAGAGTGCTTTCGGCGGCTGTGAAATCCTTGGCAAGACTCTCGGTGTTATCGGCCTTGGTGCTATCGGCGGTCTTGTGGCAAATGCTGCAAAGAGCCTCGGCATGAAAGTTATCGGCTGCGACCAGTTTATTACAGTTGATGCAGCATGGCATCTTTCACGCTCAATCAATAAGGCTTCAACCTATGACGAGGTTTATGCTCAGGCTGACTATATCACACTTCACATTCCCTCAACACCTGACACAAGAGGCATGATCAACGCCGAAGCTATCTCTAAAATGAAAAACGGCGTTAAGATTATCAACCTTTCACGCGCTGACCTTGTAAATGTGCCTGACCTTAAAGAGGCTCTCGCAAGCGGCAAGGTAAGCTGTTATGTCACAGACTTTCCCACAGAGGAGACAATCAACTGCGAGGGTATCATCACAACACCCCACCT
>JAZSPF010000071.1:0-11905 GCA_045537315.1 Acutalibacteraceae bacterium | reverse complement strand
CTTACCGACAGACCGTATTACTAATGAAGCAACGCTTCATTTCATGACCCTAAGGTCATTTCATGCATTTATGCATTTCATGGCGCAAGCCATTTCATTATTGTAAGATCGTACCCACCTTACCGTAACAGGAAAAGGTGGGTACGTTTTTCGTAGGGACACGGCGTGTGCCGTGTCCGCTTGACAGACCATTTGTTTTAAGGACACGGCACGCCGTGTCCCTACAAGAATGAAATTCATCAAAAACGTCAACCCGACAGACTACTCTGCCGGGTTTTATCATTTACTTTATTTTGCTGACTTTTTTCTTTATATAATTCATAATTCCTAATTCATAATTCATAATTACCGCAAAGGCAACCAATCCAAGCAAGCTTACCGCCCCACCGAGCTTTATCCCCGGCACAACATACCTGAACTCAATTTCGTGTTCACCCTGAGTGATTTCCGTGCAGGTAAGATAGCCTGCCGCCCTTTTTGTTTCTGCTTCTTCACCGTCAATATAAATCTGCCAGCCGCCGTCATATGGCAGAGTGGTCAGAAGAACTCCGTCTTTACTGCAAGAAATTTCACCCTTTATAACATCAGTGTCAAAGTATGTGAGCGTTATGCCGTTTGCTTTAAGCTCGCTGACTTGAGTTTCAAAATCACTTTCGCTGAGAACTATGCTGTCCCAGAGTGCGGTTTGCGCTTCTTTGCCCGACTTGTAATCCTTAAGCTCAAGACTCTCCACATCATCCCTTGAAAGGAATGCAAGGGGCAGTGCCTTATCGTTGACGGTTATTGTTTGACCGTCTTCCTCAAGGATATATCTTATGCCGAAAAGCGCATTTAATATGTCCGACTGATTATATCGTGTGCTTACATTTTTAGCATATCTTTCCATACCGAGGTTTTGGAAAAACTCATAGGCATCCCCCGACATAGTGGAAGAATAATAGCAAATACCGTTGTAATTATACTGCTGTGGATAGTTGTTCTTCTTCTCGTCTGTCCATGCAAGTCGCGAGAAAATATCCTCGTCGTCAAGGGAGGTAAACTCCGCCATACTGCTTTCATACCTCTGCAGAGAGTCTACCCTTGCCGCCCACACCTGAGATATCATCTGATGCACAGCACTAAGGGACGCGCCTGAGATTATCACCACCGATAAAAATGTTGCCGCCCCTTTACGGAAATCTAATTTCTGAGTACCCTCTGCCGCAATTGTCAGCATGAGAAAAATGACAAGAAAGCTCTGTCTTGCAGGCAGCTGATTGGGAAAGTGAAAACCGTGCCACAGGTACTCACCTATATTGGTACACATAGAAATAAACATGAAGGTGACAAAGCCGAAATACAGCAGTTTTTCTCTTTTTGAGGCTTTGCCGAGAAGAAAATAAAACAGCATCAGCACCACTGCGATAAGTGTGCAATAGAGGTTAGGCTCACCGTATTCAAGTGAGATTTCCTGAAAGGGCAGAAGTCTCATAAGCAGCTTGCCGAGGGTGTATTTTATTTCTATATCCTGATTGAAGCCGGCTTCACTGGCAAGGGTGAGACTCAGCGCCTTTGCCACAGGTATAAGACTCACAGCCGCCATGGTGCCCGATGTGAGAGAGCCTACAGCAAAGCGAAGACAGTGAGAAAATCTGTCTTTATTCAGCATTTTATCTTTGAAGATAAGAAAGAAGAAATAAAGCACACTGAAAATGCACACCATAAAGCTCAGATAAAAGCACGACCATATACTAAGGAAAAGACTCACTATGTAAAGAGTGAGCTTTTTGTTTTTTACAAGCTCCTCAATACCGAGCACAACTAAAGGCAGCAGCATAATAACATCAGTCCACATAAACTGATTGATAAATGCAATCATATATCCGCTGAGTGCCCAGGCAGTTGACAGCGCAGGAAAGAATTTCAGTGCTTTGCTTTGGTCGGTGTTTTCATATTTTTTAAGCAGTCTTATGCAGAAGAAAAGTCCCGAAAGACCTAATTTAAGCATAATGAGAAAGTGTATGGCTTCAATCTGCCACTCATGGGGTATCGTATATATAAGGAGCCACAAGGGACTGTTGGTGTAATATGCGCTCTGCGCCCACAGATTAAAGCCGAGGGCTCCGTGAAAGGAATAAAACACCTCACCCTTTGACAGCGCCTCGTCCATATTCATCAGCATAGGATAATACTGTGAAAAGCCGTCCATTGAGCAGAGGGTTCTGCCGCCGAAAGGCTCTATGCCCCTTATGATATAGCTGACAAGCACCACAAGGCAGGGAATCACAAAAGAATAGGCAAGAGTGAGATATTTAATTTTCTTGTCTTTTGTCAGAGCTTTCATTATTCAGTCTTTACTCCTCGTCAGGTCTTGTAATTGATTTGAGATAGTCGTTACACTTCTTTTCGCCCTCAGAGACGAGTGCGTTTGTTCTTTCCATTGAAGCCTTTGCCTGAGAGAGTCCCTCACTTGTTTTGTTAAGGCCCAGTTCAGCTGCCTTTTCGTCAAGATTGCCCTCAAGAGGCACTATAGAGTGTACCTTTTTGCCGTTTTCATTATACAGATGCACCCATGTGGGAATTGCATCAACGCTGTCGAATATAACTGTGCCGTCACTGTATTTTGAAAATGTCATCTCAAATATGAGTCCGTCCTCTGTGTGACCCGTTTTAAGTCCCATAAGATTTCGTCTTTGATTTGACACAAAGTTGCCCAGGGAATAGACACAAACTGTCTTATGCTTGCCGTCAGCCGATGTGAGCAAGTCCATAGGCTGCACCACATGGGGATGTCCGCCGATTATAACATCAACGCCCAGATCGCAAAGTGCCTGTGCGATTTCCTGCTGTTTGGCGTTCTGAGTGAGCTGATACTCTTCACCCCAATGGATATAGACAACAGTTACCTCTGCGCCCGCCTTCTTCATCTTTTTGATATTGGCTTCAAGCTCCTCATAAAATGCATCGGGGCTGTGTGGCTTAAAGGAATTGATAAGCGGTGCAGTTTCCGTGTCAACAAGCAGTCCGTTAAGCGCCTTTCTGCCCTCGGCTGTAGGTGTCTCATAAGTATAGCAGACAAAGCCGAATTTTATGCCGCCCACATTTTTCACTAGATACTGCTTTTCGTCCTCGCTTTTTCTTGAGCCTGTGCGGTCAAGCTTTGCCTTGTCAATAATTTCAAGGGTACGCTTCACACCGGGTCCGTTTGTGTCATAGCTGTGATTATTGGCGGTGAGAAGACAATCTATGCCTGCACCCTTAAGCGCGTCCACAATGCTGTCAGGTGAGTTAAACCGGGGAAAACCGCTGTAATTTCTGCCGTTTGTGCCGCCCAGAGTAGTTTCAAGGTTGGCAACAAAATAGTCGCAGTCGTTTATTTCACTCTCGCTGTAGGTGAAGAGGTGGCTGAAATCATAACTGCCATCACTTTTTTTAGCATTCTGATAAACGGGTATGTGAATAAGCACATCACCTGCCGAGCCGATAGTCACCGTTTTTTCAACTGTAGGCACAGGAGGCTCAGTAGGCTCGGTAGTTGTGGGCAGTGTTGTTGAGGGTACGGGCGAAGTAGTGGTGAAAATGTCAAGCATATCGTTTTCCACCATAAAGCCTGCAAGAACCACTGCCAACAGAGCCACAAGACAGGTCATAACCGCAGACGCTATTTTCTTTCGTTTATTTTTCATATTGAAATTACCTCAAAAAAATCAGATTATATATTAGTATATCACTAAACAAGATAAGTTACAATGCTGTTTTGTTACATTATTTCTTTAGATTTAATAACAAATAAGGAAGCGGCTGTGCGCTTCCTTTATTCATTCTCTTCAATCATCTGCATAAGAATTTCTGCCGCATCCTCAACAACCTTAAGGCAAGGTCGGTTTTTATAGTACTCTGCCGTTCTGCCGTCAGGCTTTGCAGTCTCTTCCATTTTAATTCCCAGCTTCAACAAATCTCTGCAGACAACACTGCCGTGTATTGCAGCAAATCTGTCAGCAAACTCACGGACTAATTCATAGTTGCGCATTTTGCTTTCATTGTCGTCGCCCTGTGTTGCGGCACAAAGGCTGCCAATAACCATAGCTCCGCCGCTGACGGCTCCGCAGACCTCTCTCATTCTGCCCACGCCGCCGCCAAGACCTGCCGACACCTTTTTAGCTGTGTCCTCATCCATACCGAAACGGTGGCAAAAGGCAGTGAACACAGCTTGAGCACAGTTATAGCCCTCCAGGAATAACTCCCCTGCTTTTTCTTTCTCTGTCATTTAAATCTCTCCCTTGAGATAATCTATAAGTGCCTGAGCTGAATTTTCCTTCAGCTCCACACAAAACTCAGGCTCACGCATATTTTCAAGATAATGTGCGTCTGAGCTTCTTATTATAAGCTTTCCTTTTGTTGCGCCGTACTTTTCAAGATAGTACTTTTCGTCAGCCTCAGGTGTAAGTTCAAAGCAGTTAACCTTTAAGTCGGGGCTGAAATCACCCAGTGATGAAATAATACTGTAAGAGTTTCTGTCAATATGGGCAGGATAACACACACCGCCGTATTCCCCCACTAAAGAAGGCAGAGCGTCAATGCTCACACTGCTTGCCGTTGTCAGGAGTATTTCCTCTTTGCCGAGTATGCCGTCCTCAGTGTCCATAATAAGCTGCTCGCCGAAAATCTTTTCCCTGTTTTTCACAGGCGGCAGCGTACCGCTTATATAATCTGAAAAAACCTCTGCCTTTTCGAGTGTGGGAAAAAGGCAGATACAGTGAATTTCTTCGCTTGTGCAAAGTTCCATTCCCGGCACAACGGTTATGCCTGCCTGCTTGCCCACCTTTATGGCACTGCCGCAGTTTTTGCAGGTGTTGTGGTCTGTCAGCGCAATAATATCATAGCCGAAAACCTTTGCCATATTCACAAGATTATAGGGTGTCATATCATTGTCGCCGCAGGGCGAAAGACAGGAATGCAAATGCAAATCGTAATACAGCTTCATCATAACAGCTTTGATATAGCCACAGAAAGCTCATAGGCATTTTTGTCGCTTTTAATGAACGTGACACCCTGAAGCTCTGCCTTAGCTTTTGCCTGCTCATCAAGAGGAGCGTTTTCTGTGAGAATTATGCAGGCGCAATCTGTCAGCACGGCAACTGCAACTGCGTTTATATTGCCCATAACCGTCAGCCACACATCTCCCATCTTCGCCTTTGACATAACCCAGGAAAGCAAGTCACCGCTATAGCAGCCCGTAACCTCCTTTTCCGTGTCCCCTTCAGTGAGTATTGTAAGCTCTAATTTTTGTGCTAATTCTTTAACCGTCATTTCTATCTCCGCTTTCTTCGTTTTGTACCTTCATTCTGAAAGGCGCAGGAAGCCAATCGTCTTTGCCGCCCACTTGTATATTGTGTAAAACGCAATCAGATTCCTGAGCATAGCCTCTGACTATATCGTCAGCCAAAGCTCTGCAGGAGGGCGCTCCGCATATGCCGCAGTCAAGGCCGGGCAGAGAGTTTTCAATTTCCTTGAGTCTTGACATCATTCTCATTGCCGTAATAACATTATCAGCCAGCTTCATTGCAGGCGAGGCAGTAAGCTCTTTAGTCCAGCCAAGGTCGTCGATAGTGAAATAATCCTCAAGCTGATTGCAGGAAACAGGCATAAATCTTCTGAGTCTTTGCAGTCTCGCCTTTGCAACATAGGGGTTTTCTACAGTGAGCACACCGCCCACACATCCGCCTGTGCAGCAGTTAAGCTCGATAAAGTCAAGGTCGTTGAGCTTTTCGTTTTCAAGCTCCTCAAGCACATTTATAACATTTTCTATGCCGTCTGCAGCAAGATATCTCTCTTTTAAAAGACCTGCCGCTTCACCGCCGCTGCTTGCCCAGCTCACACCTATGATGCCCGAATCGTTGATGCTTTCAACCTCTTCGTTTTTTATCTTATCCATAGTCTGAACCAGAACGGGATAAATGTCCTTTATGGCAATAGCTCCGTTTATGCCGTAATTTTCGTGGCAGAGAGGATTTCTTATTGCCGTTCTTTTTGCAGGGCAGGGTGTGATAAAGAAAACGCCTATTTCTTCATCGCTGTAATTTGTCTCTTTTTTCGCCTTTTCTCTTGCTATTTTTGCCGCAAGGTCTATAGGCGCACAGGTGGGAAGCAAATTACCCAGAAGGTCAGGGAATCTTGTTCTTATGAGTCTGACCACTGCAGGGCATGCAGAGGATATAACAGGCTTTTTAAGCTCGCCGTTTTCAAACATTTCTCTTGTGGCCGAAGAAAGAATTTCAGCACCCTTGGAAACCTCAACAACATCGTCAAAGCCCATCTTTTTAAGTCCTGTCAACACATAGTCAACATTTTCAAGATTGTTGAACTGACCGTAAAGGGCAGGTGCAGGCAATGCAATTCTGTATTTATAATTGACAAGCTCGTTGAAATGCTCCCTGACAGCATACTTTGCGTGGTGAGGGCATACTCTTATACACTCACCGCAGTCAATGCATCTGTCTGAGATAATATATGCTTTTTTGTTTCTTACTCTTATAGCTTCTGTGGGGCAACGTTTGATGCAGTTTGTGCAGCCCTGACATTTATCCGCATCAAGGCGCACGGAGTGAAACAATATAGACATAGTTGCCTCCTTTCCTCATATTACAAAACTTCTATTGAATATTGACTTTTAAAAGCAGTGTTGTGCCTACTCCCACTGCAGTTTCAATTTTAAAATCGTCTGTGTACTTTTTTATATTAGGCAGACCCATACCTGCACCGAAGCCGAGTGTTCTGATGTTATCGGGCGCAGTTGAATAGCCCTCCTTCATGGCAAGTTCCACATTGGCTATGCCCGGGCCCTTATCTGCAAGGGTCATTTTTATATCGTTTTCGGTTATTTCCACATCGATTTCACCGCCGCCTGCGTGAATAACCATATTGATTTCGCCCTCATACATTGCGATAGAAACATTTCTTATAACGGCAGGTGAAATACCCAGCTGTTTCAGAGTATGCTTGACATCGCCGGATGCTGCGCCTGCTCTTGTGAAATCATCCCCGGGTACAACATAGTGAAGCTTGATACTTTCTTCCATTACTGCCCGCTGCCTCCTCTCAGTCCTGCTGAGTAAAGCTTACCGCAGGAGGTGAACATCTCATATTCCGTGCAGAGCATAACCATATCTCTGTCCTCTGCCATTTCAATCATGTTAAGGTCGGGGCGCTTGCCTCTGACAAAAACTATGCAGTGCATATCCATCATTTCTGCAGTACGCACCACCTGAGGGTTCACAAGACCCGTGAGCATAACTGCCTGCTCTTTGACAAAAGCAAGCACGTCGCTCATCATATCGCTGCCGCAAGCGGCGTGTACCTCAGTGTCCAGCAGATCTTCTCTGCAAATTAGTTCTGCATTTAAAATTTCCTTAATATCTCTGACTTTCATGGTTTTCCTCCAACGCCGAAAACGGCAAATAATTTCTTATAGTGTTAGGATTATATTCGTCACCCTAAGCAGAAAGCGGACATAACTGTCCGCTTCACTGTTAATTTATTCCGGACAAATTTCTTTAAGCCCTGCTTTTTCGATTTCTTTTTCTATAACATCCACAGCTATATTCCACACAGTCTGACCTGCAAGAACAAAGCCCTCTTTATTTTTCACCGAGCAGAGCATGGCAAATGCTTCACCGATATTCTTTGAAAGGTCTCCGCCCTTCTGAATTGCAAGATAATAGAAGGTGAATGCCGCACCGTTTGATATGTTACTGTAAAATCCGGGCATTTCCTTTTCCATTTCGCTGTACATAGAAGCGATCGCAGTTGTTGACAAAAGCTCTATGGGAATTTCCATCTGCAAAAGTGTTTCGCAGGCAAAAACCAACAGTACCTTTATCTGATAAAGTATGTCGGGCACCAGGAACTTAGGTGCAAGGTGATTTTTTATGTCAACATAAATACCCTCGTCACCGCCATCGGTGGGAGCAATTGTAGCAAGGACTGCACCGAGCTTTCTGGCTTTATCAATGTTGCCGTTAGCTCTGTTTGCCATAACTATCTCAAAATTACTTGAGAACTCACCTGCATTTTTATTCATTTCTTTTTTGCTGACATAAATCTTTACATCGTTTTCGTTCATATTTTTCTCCAATAAAACATTCTCACTGTCTGAGGTTATTTTGATTCAGCCGCAGCCATTCTTTTTTGCTTTCTGCGCTTTTTAGCTTTATAAGCAAGAAGCTTTGCCACGTTGCTTTCATCGGGTCCGTATTCGCCGAGTCTTATGGGATAAGCATTGTATGCACCGTGGAAGTCGCTGCCGCCTGTCATAAGAAGGTCGTGCTTCTTGGCTGTCTTCATAAGCATTTCCTGCTGTTCGGGAGTGTTTTCGGGGTGCCACACCTCAACACCGTCAAGTCCGAGAGGAATAAGCTCTTCAAGAAGCTCAAAGTTGTCATAAAAGCCGGGGTGTGCAAGCACTGCGATACCGCCTGCCTCGTGGATGGCTTCGATTATTTCTGAGGGTTCGGGATATGTTGCCTCCATTGATATATTCATTCTTGATTCCTTTGAGAAAAGAAGCTTGAATAAATCACCGAAAATGCTTGTTGTGTAGCCGCATTCCATAAGTGCGTGCATAATGTGCTGCTTATAAATATTAGTT
Organism: Acutalibacteraceae bacterium; assembly: GCA_045537315.1. Classification (GTDB taxonomy): domain Bacteria; phylum Bacillota; class Clostridia; order Oscillospirales; family Acutalibacteraceae; genus UBA6857. Next base: position 3,279 of record JAZSPF010000071.1, on the reverse strand, counting down.
GAGCCTGTTGCACACTTCATAATAAGCTCAGCACTTACAGGGAACTTTGATGTAACCTTTGCAATCATTATTCTGCCTGCTCTTTTTCTCTTTTCGGTGTTGCTCTTGCAAAGCCCCTCAAGTCGCTCAGGAGTGTCGGGCAGATAGCAAAGGATATGCGCCTTTGCACCTCTCTTGCTGTCAGTTGCAGAAAACTCCACGGCAGGGATAACATTTATGCCGTGTCTTTCGCCGAGTATGCCTGCTCGGACTGTGCCTGCAAGGCAGTCGTGGTCTGTGATAGCAAGAGTTGTAACACCGCTGTTTTTGGCAAGGATAATAATATCGTCAATGCCCAAGGTGCCGTCTGAAAGTTTGGTGTGACAATGTAAATCTGCTTTCAATTTAATACTCCCCGTTTCCTTTTTCTTGATTGACCGAAGGGGTAAAACCGGCTTTTACCCTAAAAAAAGGTCGAACTTCCTCAATAATAATAATCATATTTATTATACTATTACAATTCATTTTTTTCAAGGGGTTAAGCGTATAAAATTCACTGATTTTTGTATATTTTTTCTATCCAAAGGAAGAAATCATATATCTGCAAGCATTCTGCTAAGTATATTTACAACAAGCTCCGTCAGACAGCTTTCCTGTCTTTCGTTCATTTCACGGTAATCCTCAACGGAGCAATCGTCTGCATCGTCGCTGATTTTGCGAAGCGACAGCATAGGCACGCCGCACTTATCGCACACTGATGCAATAGCCGCAGTTTCCATATCAAAGGAGTCAATGCCGAAGGTTTCCTTATAAAGATTTTTTCTGTCTTTATCTGTCAGGAAAATGTCGCCTGTGCCCGCTTTGGCTTTGATTATACCCTCGCTCATAAGTGCATAAGACATAAGCTTTTCATCGGCAGTGTAAATATATTTCTGTCCGTCTGCCTTAACGCCTAAGCCGTAGCCGATAGCCGTAAGGTCAAAGTCACATTCAACAAAGCTCTCCGCAGCTATCATATCTTCTCTTTTCAGTTTCTGCACTGCGCCCGAAAGACCTGCATTGAGTATATAATCCGCCTTGTCATCACTTATAAGAAAAGCCGTAGCCGAAGCGGCATTTGTCTTGCCTATTCCGCATCTGACGGCAACAACCTCAAGGGAGTTTTCACCCCTTGTCAGAGTCAGGCTGCAGCTCTCGTTACCTCTTCTTATTTTTTCCTCGGCTGCATTTTCCTTTGCCCACTGAAGAAAAGGGCCGTACTCCATCGTGTCTGCAAAAAGTATACCTACAGTTTTTTTCATTTTTATTTTTCCTTTCATTGCGTAATTTGTTTTTTGCTTTTCCTGTCAAAACCACAGATTTCGCTGATTATAATTATATCCCATAAAATCCCTCTATGTCAACAAGGGTTTTGGTGCATACAATAAAGTTGTGAGCGCAAATTCCTGTGAAGGAAATCGGTGAGAGACAAACCTGCAACATTGTGTCTGTGTTTTCTTTCCTTGAACAGCCGATTTTTGCAGTTTGCTCTTTACAGTTTAAATACCGGAGCTGTTTGTTTTTTTGCGGCAGCTCCGGAATTTATGTTGTTTTCATATCATCATTTCGGTTATATGACTTCCTATAAAAAAATTAAAATTTCTGTTATGTGTTGCATATTCAGTTAATATTTGGTATAATACACCTATCAATAATCACAAAGGAGTTACACAAAATGAAAAAATTTACAGCATTACTTATGGCAATTCTTATTTGCTGCTCAATGGTTATGGGTGTAAGTGCCGCATCAGGCGCAGTTGAAGCTGAGCCCGTTCCTACATTTGAATCCCCCACAACTAAGTCAGCAGAAGACGCTGTCGGCGAATTCGTTTCAAAAGTAATTGAAGAAAACCAGGAAGAGGTTGAAAACGCAACAGGCACCATCGAAAGCCTCAGCGCAACAATTTCAAAAATTCTCGATGCTCTTGACAATTTCCTCAGAAGCCTCAGAATTTTTGTTGACCAGTTCCTTTCAAGAGTTCTCGGCAACGGCAGCATGCCATTCTGATTTTAAGGAAAACTACATAAATACGGCAGTACGTATGTATTGCCGTATTTTTTTGCCGCATCAAAATAAAAAAACAACATACCGGCAGACTTAACAGGTACACTTGAAAAAAAAGCTCGGATATGATATACTGACTCTATCAAGCAACAGGAGAAAACAAATGAAGATACAGCAATCGGCAGAAAATTATCTTGAAACAATATTTATGCTAACTTCAAAAAACGGCAGTGTACGCTCAATAGATATTGCTAACGAATTAGGCTTCTCAAAGCCCAGTGTCAGCGTGGCTATGAAGAATCTGCGTGAAAACGGTTATATTGACGTTCTCGGTGACGGCAGCATAGTTCTTTTGCCCCCAGGAAAGCTCATTGCCGAAAAGCTCTATAACCGCCACACAATTCTCACAGAATGTCTGCTCAGCCTCGGCGTATCTGAAGAAACTGCCGCAGAGGACGCCTGCAAAATTGAGCATATTATATCCGACGAGAGCTTTGACGCAATTGAAAAATACCTGAGGGAATGCGAAATCGCGAGGAACTCACAATAAAAATAACTACTCCCTTCCCGCCACTTATAATCAGAGCAAACTTAATATGAAAACATCCACCTGTTCCATTACGGTTCAGGTGGATATAACTTTATAGCCTGCATCTTTAATTGCTTTTTTGACCTTTTTGGGGTCGGGAGTTGCCGCAAGAGTGATCCTGACTTCACCTGATTTGAAATCGGCTTCGGCTTTTTCGATTTCAGACAAGGCTTCAAGAGCGTCTTTTACTCTCTTTTCACAGTGTTCGCACATCATGCCTTCTACCCTGATTATCTTTTCGCTCTCAGCATCCGTTTCGCCGCTTATGCTGCGGAGCTTTTTTCTTATCCTTCTGTCATGCTTTGAGGATGCTATATCGGCAAAGTTCAGTCTCAATGCATTTGACACCACACAGAAGCTGGAAAGGCTCATTGCCGCCGCACCGAACATAGGTGTGAGAGTCCAACCGAAAACAGGTATAAACACACCTGCCGCAAGAGGTATGCCAAGTGCATTATAGAAAAACGCCCAGAATAAATTCTGATGTATGGTGCTGAGAGTTCGTCTGCTGAGGCGCAGGAGCTTGGGCACATCTGTGAGGCTACTTTTCATCAGCACAATATCACCTGCATCAATAGCTATGTCAGTACCGCTGCCGATTGCGATGCCTATGTCTGCTCTTGTCAAGGCAGGCGCATCGTTAATTCCGTCACCCACCATAGCAACA
>JAZSPF010000072.1:0-6676 GCA_045537315.1 Acutalibacteraceae bacterium | reverse complement strand
CACTATATGATAATTATGAATGAGGAATAATGATTCCGTATATAAAATATATCCACCTGAATTTTCAAATTTCAGGTGGATATTATTTCTGTTCTATAAGATTATTTTTTGCTAATTATTTCTGAAAGGCTCCGTAAACCTTATTCACTCCCCTGTTGACACATCTGAGTATTCCTGTAAGAGCGTTGTCAATAACAGTGGGGTCGGGATCTTCAATAACGCCTGCTGCAGCAAGAGCATTTTCAAGGTTTTCTTCTGCTGTAGCCCAAGCTTCCACATCAACAACAGTTTCGTCAAGAAGTGCGTTTACTTCTGCAATTGCAGTTTCAACTGCGGCTTTATTTTCGGCTGAAATATTGCTCTTATCAGCTTCATCCCAAGCGGCAATATTTTCTCTTGCAGTGCGCACAAGTCTGCCGTTATTGAACTGGGGATATGCTTCGGGATTTGAGTAAACATCAACCATATTGTTGTCTGTCATAACACGGATAGCGAGTTTGAGAGCTACATCATTATCGGGCAGAAGCTCGTGAGCCTGACCCTTGAAGTACCATGTTGAGCAGGGAATGTAGCCTGTTGTTGCATCAACTACACCGTCAGGTGAAAGGTGGTTATGTTCGGGGTTGCTGCAGTATGTACCTGCTGCCTTGTAGTTTTCGCCGAGAGTTGTGCCAAGGTCAGCAAATGTTGCGCCCATTGTGGTTGAAGCGGCATGGATAACTCTGTCTGCGTTTGTTGTCTTATAGTCCTTGCAGATGGGGAAGAGATTCACATCATAGCAGGCAACATCGGCAACAACACAGCCTGTTTCCATAAGCTCAAAGAGGTTATCCTTGAAGTTTGCTCTTGCCTTCATAAAGGAATCAACCTTATCTCTGATTTCTTTATACTCGTCATCCATGAGCCACATTTCTTTTGCCTGTTCATAATAAGCAGTGGGACACAGAGCCCAGAGAATTGTTGAGGGACGAAGTGCATGGTCAACAAGACCTGTTGCAAGACCGCTTAAAGCGTTCATGAGCACATTTCGGGGAAGTATGCGAAGCACAATATTAAGAAGGTAAGCAAGCGGTGTTTCGCCTAAAATACCGGGAAGGATATTTTCATAAAGGTCTTCATCTGAATAGAAGCTGAGGTTATTAATGAAAAGGTCACCGATAATGTTTGAACCGTCGAGTGCAGGCTCAACAAAAACAACCTTCTTTATAAGCTCATAATCCTCGGGATAATTTTCAAGATACTGAATTGCTATTGTGCCGCCAAGGCTGATGGAACAGATTTTAACCTGCTTTGCACCGGTCTGAGGCATAACAACATTATGGATGTAGTAGTTGAGATGCTCTGTGATTGCAGTAACATCGCCTAATGAATCATAGCCGAAATAGTATACGTTGTCTTCGCCTACAATCTGGCTGAGTTCCTGAATAGGAAGGAACTTATAGTATTCTTCCTTTACCTCGGGGCTGAGCTCACTCATTGGGCACTCGTAGCAGGGCACTTCAATGTTTTTGACATAATTGCCCTTAGTGTCCTTTTCGATAACCCAGAGAGCTTCACGGGCAGACTTATCAAGAGCAGCTGCAAGACCGCAGTCTTTTCTTGTAACTATGGCACCGAGAAGAGGGAGCAGAGCATTTTTAAGCAGGGCGGTTATATCTATTTTGAGAGGCCAGCCTGTCACATAGTTGCCACTGTCGTCTTTTGCCCAATTGCCGTCTTCGTCGAGAAGGTAGGTGTTGTTCTGGCTCATGCCGTGAACGATAACTACGGGAGTTTCAGTGTCGTAGTCAGCCACATAAGCTGATTTCGTGTCTGCGGCAGATGACATAATCATGCATGATGACATAACCATGATAACCGCAAGAATGAGACAAAGGGATTTCTTGATTTTTTTCATTTTCATTTCTCCTTTAATATTTATGCATCCATTTTATACCATTACATAAATTTTATCAATAGTTTAATGGAATTTTGAATAAATATTAAGCGTTTTTCTGTTCTTTTTAAAGGTATAATCAAAAAGTCTAAAATAAAATGAAAAAACCGTTGACTTTAGCACGCTAATGTGTTAGAATACTGCTACGCTAAAATGAATGGAGTGCAAAACCTATGCATAAAATTGATAACAACGCCATAGACAGACTCTTTGAAGCAATACTTTCCCTACAAAACAAAGAGGAGTGTTGCAGCTTTTTTGAGGATGTCTGCACTATACAGGAGCTTAGTTCAATTGCCCAGCGTCTGGAAGTGGCTGAATTGCTTTATAAAGGCAAAAGCTATGCTGAGGTCAACAAGCTAACAGGTGCCAGCACCACCACAATATGCCGTGTGGGCAAGTGTGTCAATTACGGCAGCGGCGGCTATAAAACAGCAATAGACAGATTGGATAAGAAGGGATAATTATTATGCTTAATGAAAATATATTGAAAAATGATGAAAAGGCGGTTTACAGTCTTCGCTCACTTTACAGAAGATTTGGTTACAGCAGATTTAAAATGAGCAAGTTTGAGGAATATGACCTCTATGTCAGAAACAAGGACTTTCTTATCAGTGACGGCATTATAACATTTACCGATACTAACGGCAGACTTCTTGCCCTGAAACCCGACGTTACTCTTTCAATTATAAAGAACGCAAAGGATGTCAGGGGCAGTGTTGAAAAGCTCTACTACAACGAAAATGTTTACCGCATTTCAAGTGACTCCCACTCCTTCAAGGAAATCAATCAGACAGGTCTGGAATGTATAGGCGACATCAGCATTTACGATATTTGCGAGGTACTTTATCTTGCCGTTAAAAGTCTTGAAAGCATTGACACAAACTATATCGTTGACATAGCCCATGCCGGTCTTGTTTCAGCTCTGATAAATGCCTGTGACCTGAGCGAAAGCATAAAAGATACGGTTCTCCAGAGTATTCAGAATAAAAGCATTGATGAAATCGCATCTATCTTCCAAAAAGGAAATATTACACAAAAGGCATATGATATAATCTCAAAGCTTATGTCTGACTATAAAAGCAGTGCTGATGTCTTTGATGCCTTTGACGGTACAAACGAAGCTGTGCAGTCGGCATTAAACGAGTTCCTTTCAATCTGCCGCAGTGCAGAGGAATTAGGTCTGACGGATAAAATCAGAATTGACTTCTCTATTGTCAATGACACCAGCTACTACAGCGGTCTTGTTTTCAAGGGATATATTTTCGGCATACCCACAAGCGTGCTCTCAGGCGGTCAGTACGACAGACTAATGAAAAAAATGGGCAAGCGTTCAGGTGCAGTAGGTTTTGCGGTTTATCTTGATGCCCTTGAAAGACACGGCAGAGAAGTGTCGGACTACGATTATGACTTCGTTATCCTTAAGGATGACTCCTGCGCTTCATCGCAGATTATAAAGACAGTTGAGTCACTTTCAGAAAACGGCTTCAGTGTTATCGTGCTGAGCGAACTCGACAGTACAATAAGATATAAGACTCTTATGAAACTCACTAAAAACGGATTGGAGGGTGCCTGATGCAGTATATAAATGTTGCTCTTCCCAAAGGAAGGCTGGGAGAAAAGGTTTATGCCATGTTTGAGCAGTCGGGCTATGAATGTCCCTCAATCAAAGAAAACAACCGCAAGCTCATATTTGAAAATGAAGAGGTAGGCGTAAGATATTTCTGGGTCAAGCCCTCAGATGTTGCCATATACGTTGAGAGAGGCGCCGCTGATATCGGTGTTGCAGGCAAAGATATTCTGCTTGAGTATACTCCCGATGTTTATGAGCTGCTCGACCTTAAAATAGGCAAGTGCCGTATGGCAGTTGCGGCTAAAAAAGACTTCCGCGACAACACCTCGGAAACACTGAGAGTTGCCACTAAATTTTCAAACATAGCACAGAAATTCTACAACGAAAAATGCCGTGACATTGACATCATCCACCTTAACGGCTCAATTGAAATTGCACCTATACTTGGTCTTAGCGATGTTATTGTGGATATAGTTGAAACAGGCAAAACCCTTTATGAAAATGACCTTGAGCCTATTGAGACAATCGTTCCCATCTCTGCAAGGCTCATAGCAAATAAAGCATCATTCAAATTTAAAGAGAATAAAATCAGCGAAATTACCGCTGCTCTCGGAAAGCTCGTGAGGGAAAACAATGATTAAGATTTACAAATACGGTGAAGTGGAAAACAATGAGATTTTTTCGCGCATGGCTGACACGGTTGACGTCAGCGACATAGTAACAGACATAATTGAAAACGTTAAAACTAATGGCGACAAGGCACTTTTTGAGTACTGTGAAAAGTTCGACAAGGCTGTGCTTACATCCCTTGAAGTCAGCGAAGAAGAAATTGAAGAGGCCTTCAATACGGTTGAACCTGAATTTTTGAGAATACTTCGCACTGCCGAAGAAAACATCAGAAACTTCCACGAAAAGCAGGTTAAAACAAGCTTCATAATAAATGAAAAAAACGGTGTTGTAACAGGTCAGAAGATTACTCCTATTGAAAAGGTTGGTCTTTATGTACCCGGCGGCACTGCGGCATATCCCTCAACAGTGCTTATGGATAGTGTTCCCGCTAAAATTGCAGGCTGCAAGGAAATCTGCATTGTTACTCCCCCGTCAAAAGACGGCAAGGTAAATCCCGTTATTCTTGCTGCCGCTAAAATTGCAGGTGTTGACCGTATATTCAAAGTCGGCGGCGCGCAGGCTGTTGCGGCACTTGCTTACGGCACCGAAACAATACCCAAGGTTGATAAAATTGTAGGCCCCGGTAACGCCTTTGTGGCTGAAGCAAAGAGACAGGTTTTCGGCATGGTGTCAATTGATATGATCGCAGGCCCCAGTGAAATTTTAGTTTTAGCTGACGGCAAGTCAAACCCGGATTTTGTTGCTGCCGATTTGCTCTCTCAGGCTGAGCATGACAAAAACGCTTCCGCTGTGCTCGTAACAGACAGTCTGAAACTTGCAAAAGCAGTTTCAGACGCTCTCGAAAGACAGATTCCACAGCTTGAAAGAGCAGAAATCGCAAGAGTATCCATTGACAATAACGGCAAAATCATCGTTGCAGAAAACATCACTGCAGGCATTGAAATTGCTAACGAAATAGCTCCCGAGCATCTTGAGCTTTGCCTTGATAATCCCTTCGACTATCTTGACAGTGTAAAACACGCAGGCTCAATCTTTATGGGCAGATACTGTCCCGAAGCGTTGGGAGACTATTATGCAGGTCCCAACCATACACTTCCCACAAGCGGCACTGCAAGATTTTCAAGTGCATTGGGCGTTGACGACTTTGTCAAGAAGTCACAGTTTACCTACTACACCGAAAGTGCACTTAAAGAAGTTTATAAAGATGTTGCTTTCTTTGCAAATAAAGAGGGACTCACTGCTCACGGCAAGAGTGCAACAATAAGATTTGAGGAATAAAAATGAGTAAATACATAGACGGTGCATTTTCCGCACTCAAGGAATATGTGCCCGGCGAACAGCCAAAAGACAAGAAGTACATCAAGCTCAACACAAACGAATCACCCTACCCTCCCTCACCGTCGGTTATAAAGGCAATAAGCTGTGATGAAGTCGCAGACCTTCGCCTTTACTCAGACCCTGAAAGCAGTAAGCTCAAAAAGGCGATAGCTGAGGTTTACGGTGTGGAAGACAAAAATGTGTTCGTTTCCAACGGCTCAGATGAAATACTGAACTTTGCCTTTATGCTTTACGGCAATGTATCAGGTGCTGTTTTCCCTAAAATCACCTACGGTTTTTACAAGGTTTTCTGTGACCTTTACGGCATAGAAAAGACTATGGTACCCCTTGAAGAAGATTTCACCATAGACAAAAACAAGTTTATGTCTACGGGCAAGTTCACAGTTATAGCCAACCCCAACGCTCCCACGGGCATTGAGATGGACAAGGGTGATATAGAAGAAATCATTGCTTCAAACAAAGACAGCGTTGTGCTCATTGACGAGGCTTATATTGATTTCGGCGGCACCTCCTGCTATGAGCTTATAAAGAAATTTGACAACCTCATTGTCTGCCGCACCTTTTCAAAGGCATACAGCCTTGCAGGTGCAAGACTTGGCTACTGCTTTGCCAATGAGGAGCTTATAAAAGACCTTGAAAAGATAAAGTATTCCACCAACCCTTATAACATTAACCGTCTGACTCAGGCGGCAGGTGTAGCTGCTATGGCAGAGAATGACTATTATATGTCAAACTGCCAAAGAATAGCAGACACAAGAGAGTACACCGTAACTCAACTGAAAAAGCTCGGCTTCAGCGTACTCCCCTCAAAAACCAACTTTATTTTTGCAAAACACGAAAAAATAAGCGGTGATAATATTTATACACTGCTTCGTCACAAGGGCATTCTTGTGCGCCACTTCACTGACGAAAGAATAAAAGACTATAACCGTATCACAATCGGCTCAAGAGAAGAAATGGAAACTCTTGTTGACACTGTGAAGGAAATTACAAAAGGAGTCTAATTTAACTATGAGAAGCTCTGAAATTATAAGAACAACCAAGGAAACAGATATAAAGCTTTCCCTCTCACTTTCAAAAGGTGAAAGCACAATTGACACAGGCTGCGGCTTTCTTGACCATATGCTCACTCTCTTTGCAAGACACGGCGACTTCGCCCTGAATGTTAAGTGCAAGGGTGACACAGAGGTTGACTATCA
>JAZSPF010000014.1:0-7744 GCA_045537315.1 Acutalibacteraceae bacterium | reverse complement strand
GATTCTTGCAGGAATAGTATTGAGTGAACGCACAAGAGCTTCCTCAACGGTTATATATTCCTCTGAGCCGTGGTCACCGTTGAAGTTTCTCGGCCATTCATCACCGTTGGGCAGTGTTATAGCTTTTTCATAAATAACGGACGAAGCCGTAATTACACCAAGGTCAACACCGGGAGCGTAAATCGACAAAGGCTTTATTGATGAACCGGGCTGACGCTTAGCTCTGACATCAGTTGCTCTGTTATAAGCGTCGTTGACAGTTTTGTCACCTGTGCCGCCGGCGAGAGCCACTATCCTACCCTGATAATCCATAATAACAATTGATGAGTCAGGCAGATTGCCATTTTTATCCTTGTGAGAATATGGGAAGCCCTTTCTGTTTTCATAGCTGTCTTCAACTATTTCCTGAGCTCTAAGGTCAACTGCTGCATAGATGTTAAGTCCGCCGTAATAAACCTTACGCCATGCTTCATTTTGGTCATAGCCATATTCAGTCTGCAGGTCTTTTATTACCTGGTCGATTACATATTCCTCATACCATGAAAGGATTTCGCCCTCATCCTCATTTTTATCTGTACCCGTAGAATTACTACTGCCCTTTTCAAGGACTTTAGTGTCTATCTTTTTGTATTTATCATACTGTTTCTGGCTGATTTTGCCTTCATCCCACATATACCAGAGACAAGTATTCTTTCTGTCCATACACTTTTCAAAATTTGCATATGGGTTCTGGCTGTAAGGAGCCTGAGTGATGCCTGCAAGAGTTGCACACTCTAAGAGAGTCAGCTCTGAAACCTCTTTGCCGAAATAGGTTTCAGCCGCAGTTTTAACACCGTAGCAGCCTGCACCCAATGAAACAGTATTAAGGTACGCTTCAAGGATTTCTTTCTTGGAGTAATTCTTCTCCAGATTCAAAGCGCGCAGAATTTCGCCGAACTTACGGTTGTAGGTGGCTTCATTATCGTCTGTTAAGTTTTTGATAAGCTGCTGAGTTATGGTCGAACCGCCCTGGCCCTTATAATCAGGATCAATAAGAACACCGATTGTTCTTATCCAGTCAACACCGCTGTGCTTATAAAATCTCTTGTCTTCAAGACAGATAAATGCATTTAGAAGATTCTGGGGCATCTCATCATAGTCAACCCATATACGGTTTTCTTCACCGTGCAATCGGGCAACCTCTATAACATTATTGTTACTGTCATATGCATACATAATAGAGGTCTGATTCTGATTGTCTTTATAATCGTCAAGATTAAGCACTATGCCGCCGTCAATAAAGTCCGTAGCGTAAGTGAGCACATTGGTTCCTACAATTATAAAAGTAAGCATTGCTGAGACAAAAATGCAGAAAAGGAAAGTGAACACAACAAACAGCTTGGTGTGCTTCTTTTTCTTCTTTTTATTTTTAACCTTACCGCCCTGCGGTGCAGTATGCGGTGCGGTGTCCTTTGGATTTTTTGCCATAAAAGCTGTCCTCCTTAATCGGATATACCTGATTATTTCGTTATTATAATAGACAAGCTGAACTAAATCAACCTTAAAAAGGGAATTTCTGAAAATATAATAAATTCGTAAGAATTATATATCAGTCATTATTGACAGTAAAACCCCTCTTTAATTGCAATTACTTTGCCTGAACAGAAATGCAAACCTCATACTTGCCGTAAATCCAGCAATCGTTAACCTTCTCAGAAGAAATTGAGATATTTGATACCTCAACAGTCTGCTCTGAGGTGCGTGTTTTTGAAAGAGAAGAAACATTTATCTCTATCTGCACATCATCAGCCGTAATGTTTTTAAGGCTGTCTGCCGGGCCCATAACAACAATGTTGTCAAGCTTACTCTTTTCATAATTTATACTATAGGTGTAGTTTTCGTCCTGATTGATGAAAACTATCTTACCCGGGGTCTTATCGAGAGTCTTTCTGCTCATTGAGGACATATCGAGAGTTACATAGAATTTCTCAACGCTCTTGTCAACAATGCTTACCCCTAACTTCTCGTCAACGGGGAACTCAAAATAATTGACCGAGTTACTAACACCGCTGAAATCAACGGTACCCACATAAAGAGATGTTATCTCCTCAGCTTCATTTGAGCTGTAAAGCACGCCGATTTTCTGTGGCGAGATTTTATATACGGGAGGTTCTTCGCTGTAAACACCGGGCTGGTTGACAAATTTCACCGCCGTGGGTACTTCTTTGCTGACATAAAGAGGTATAGTCACTGTTGCCGGGTTAGATTCGTCATTTATACCCTCACATACAAGATATTTGCCCTCACCTGCTCTGTCAAGCTGGAAGGTTACCTCTGCAGGCACCTCTTTTGTTGCCGTAAGGGGCAATTCGTCCTCGTTAATGCGCGCCTCGAAATAAACCTTTGTAAGCTTGTTGAGAATTGTAGCAGGACCTGTAACCTCAACAGTACTCATTGAAGGCACAGGCTGACCTACGGTATATTCATCAGCAACCAGGTCTTCAAGGTTATTGTCAAGCTTAGCCTCAACATTGAAGGTGTCAGTAGTTTTTCTGTCGTAGTAGACAGTAATGCTTGAAGGCTCGATTTTTGTTATCTCGACGTCCGTAACACCTGAAGTTTCAGCAATTTTGGCCGTCAGTGTCAGCACTTTGTACCCTGCCGAATCAACATAGGTGCTTGCCGCCTCAACAATTATATCATCCTTTGAAAGTGCATACTGATTGAGGTTGTAGGCTTTACCGCTGACCTCAACACCTGCAACAATGTTTTCTGAGCCGTAGAATGCCTCATAGTCACCTGTCTGTGAAACAGAAGTATTAAAATTAACCTTGATATCACTTAAGTATCTTGTTGTTTCATCACTGTAATTGATTTTTACCGATGCCCACACGGCAATAGCCACAAGCACAGAGAAAACCATAAGAAACCTGTTGTTATAAAACAGGCTCTCAAGTGATAATTTTTTATTTTTGCTCATCACTTTTTCCTCCGTTTTAATGTGCGTGTTTTTTTCTCGGCATCTTCGGGCACTAAAAATTCATTAAGGTATTCCAGCAGTTCGCCAAGAGTAAGCTTGCGCTTGAGTTCACCGCTTTTTGCAACGGAAATAGCTCCTGTTTCTTCAGAAACAACTATAACCAGCGCATCACTGTTTTCACTCATCCCCATGGCAGCTCTGTGTCTTGTGCCCAGTTCCTTGCCGATGTCGGCCTGAGTCAGCGGCAATATACAACCTGCCGAGTGGATTCTGCCGTCTCTTATAATCATGGCACCGTCATGAAGAGGAGCCTTCGGGAAGAAAATATTTTCGATAACGGCAGATGTCACGGCAGAGTCCACAGGTGAACCCGTGCTGATAATCTCACCCAAAAGAGTCTTGCCCTCAAGAACAATGAGCGCACCGATTTTTTTGTCGCTCATATTCGACACGGCTTTTGCAATGTTTGAAGAGCAGGCTCTCATTTCATCACCCATAAGATTTGAGTTTCTGCCCGAGAATATGGAAATCTTCCTGAAATCGCCTCTGCCGAAACTTTCAATAGCGTGCCTTATTTCAGGCTGGAATAACAGGATGATAACAATAACTATATCACTGAAAAGATGATTAAAAAGATAGCTCGCTGCCGACATATTAAGTGTGGAAACTATTATATAAACCACACCCATAAAAACAATGCCTTTTACAAGATGAAATGCTCTTGTTTGTCTGACTAACTTGACACAGTAATAAATTGCAAGTGCAACAAGGGCAATATCAATAATATCATACCACTGAACTGACAGTATTAACTTCATTACACCGTCAAATATGCCTTTGAAAAAATCAGCCATACCTCTCCTCCTCTGTCACAGGAAAACCTTTTTCTTCATATTCCTATCTATTGTATCACAAAATTTTTCCCAATGCAATTTTATTGAGATAAAATATTAAATTTTTTACATCTTTTTTTGTGCTGAAAAATCCGGGACTTACTCTTACAATACCCGTTTTATCCGTACCGCAGGTCTTGTGGGCAAGATATGAGCAATGATAGCCTGCCCTGACTGCAAATCCGTAAGAGGACAGCATTTCCCCCGTCTTTTCACTGTGTAAGCCTTTTATATTAAAAGGCACTATGCCCGAGGCATTTCTGCCGCTGACCCCCGGATAAAGCACCGTATTTCTCATACTCGAAAGATCCACGTAAAGTATATCTGTCAGGTACTTCTCTTTTTGGTGTATTGCAGTAACACCGCCTACGCTTTTTATAAAGTCTATGCCTTCGCCGAGACTCGCAATTCCAGGCAGATTTAGTGTGCCGCTTTCGAGTCTGTCGGGATAAATTTCAGGCTGTTCCTTTATAAGCGAAAAGGAGCCTGTACCGCCCTGAATCAGCGGCTCAACATCAATATTATCTCCGAGAAGCAACGCCCCCGTACCCATAAGCCCCATAAGCCCTTTGTGACCGGGCATACACAAAATGTCAATATTGTCCTGCTTCATACTGATTTTTCTCATACCCGCCGCCTGTGCGCCGTCAACGATAAAACGTATGCCCTTTTTACGGCACAGCTTTCCTATTCTCCTCACAGGCAACACCGTGCCGAAAACATTTGACACGGCAGTGCATACAATAAGGGATGTTTCCTTTTTTATCAGCGAAGCAAAATTTTTCACTGTTTCATCATCGTTTAACGGATTAACCTTTGCAACCGAGTATGTGATTATTCCTTTCTCGCTCAGGTTGTGAACAGGTCTCATCACCGAGTTATGCTCAAGAGATGAAATAATAACATGCTCCCCTTGCCTGACACTGCCTTTAATTGCCGTGTTCAATGCAAGAGTGCAGTTAAAGGTAAAAATCACTCTCTCGCTTTCACAGTCGAACATCTCAGAGAGCTTTTCTCTGACATTATAAATAATCTCACCTGCTTTTATTGCCGATTTATGAGACCCTCTGCCTGAATTGCCGCCCAATTCACGCATAGCGTATATGGCGCCGTTTATCACACTTTCGGGTTTCGGATAAGACGTAGCCGCATTGTCAAGATAAATCATATTCTCTCACGGTAGGTCTCTACCCCTAAGTTTCTTATATCGTTATTCATAATTATATCGTAAGCCTGCCAGACGTTTCCCTGAATAAATAATGCAAAATTACAGCCTTCCTTATGGTTTGGGTTAGGATTTCTCTTCAGCATAGATTTAATACCTTTAGCTGAAAGGAGCCTTTTTGCTTTTTCTCCAAGGGTCTGACTTTCAAATTTAATATATGTGTGAGTCATATCTCTCCCCTGCCTTATTTTTTAGTAGCTCGCTTTATTATATGCCGCGAGAAAAGATGTAGTGAAAACAAAGGCACTTGACTTAAATGTTAATTAAAGGTATACTCTAAACAATACACTTAAGGAGTAATAGAATGAACACCAATCTCAGCTTCAAAAACGGCAAATTCAAAATAATGCAGATTGCCGATATACAGGAAAATGCCGTTGTAAATCCCGACACAATTAAGCTCATCTCCCTTGCTCTCGACAGAGAAAAGCCTGACCTTGTGGTACTCACCGGTGATCAGATTCAGGGGTATAGCGCCTGCTATTTAAAGGACGCTCAAAGAAAGGTTGAGAAGGTTATTGCGGATTTTCTTGCACCTGTAACAGAGCGTAACATTCCTTTCTGCTTCACCTACGGCAACCATGACGATGACTGCAGAGTAGATAAGAAGATTCAGACTGAGTTTTACAAGAGCCACAAAGGCTGTGTTTACGGCGAACCACGAAGCGAAGATGACACAGGAACATATATGCTCAAAGTTAAAGACAGCACAAACAAAGAAGATGTACTCGGCATTTATATGTTTGACTCAGGCACTACTTCAAAGGGTATATCACAGCAGCAGCTTGAGTGGTACAGAAACGAAAGAGACTCACACAAAGAAAACACAGGCAATTATCTGCCATCGATTGTTTTTCAGCATATTCCCGTGCCTGAATTTTATGACATCATTGATAAGGTAGGCTTTTTCTCAAAAGGCAGAGTTGAGGCTTACAAAAGCAGACGCAACACCTTCTACCGTCTTGACGAAGAAACAATAGCCAAGGGCGGCTTCATGGGTGAGGCTCCGGGAATACCCGACACAAACTCAGGCCAGTTTGATGCTCTTAAAGAAAAAGGCGATGTTTTCGCCCTTTATGTTGGTCACGACCATAACAACAGCTTTTATAAAAACCATGAGGGCATCGACTTGGGATACTGCCAGGGAGCAAGCTTTCACACCTACGGCCCTTATGACAAACGCGGCGTGAGAATGTTTGTTTTTGACGAAAATGATGTGAGAAGCTATGAAACCTACACAGTAACCATAGGTGAGCTTTGCAAATATAAGCCAACAAAGCCTTTTAACGAGTTTGTTTACAGAAATGCTCCCGTTTCTCCCGACCAGGCAATAACGGATATTTCAAGAATTGCCCTTGCGGCAGTGGCTGTCAGGCTGGCAGTAAAGGCGGTAAAAAAAATCAGCAGGTCATTACCAAATTAGTAGTGACCTGCCATTTTTTTAGATTGATGAAATTTTCCTGTTTTGAGCTTTTATTACGCGGGTAGTGGCTTAAGGTTAATGAGAGACTAAATCGCGACCACAATTCTGCATTTTGCACTTTACATTTTGCATTTTCTTAACCGTCAGCCTTCCAAAGGCTGAAGATTAAGTTCCTTGTCCGCAACCATAAACTGAGGATATTGCGGGAAAGCGGCAAGTGCAGGCTGCTTCTCTGCCATAACAAGCGAGAAAACAAAATCGCTGTACTGTGTGCCGTAGTCGCATGCAACATGGTTTGCATTTTTGATAAACCATGTGCAGTCCTTATAAAGTGCTGTTGAGGCATCAATAGCCTTGTCGGGTGAAACATATGCGCTGTCAGCCTTTGAAAGATATTCTTCGCCGAGAGTCTCACCCTGCTTTGCAAAGGTGGCAAAGTTTGATGTCAGCTCTGCTTCAAGCACCATATCACCCTGAAGCACACTCTCAGGATAAACGGGCACAAGACCCATATTGTAGTTTGTGATGAATGACAGCTTTACGCCGTTTTCCTGAGCATCTTGCAGAGTCTTTTCTGTACTCTTGACAAATCTGCCGCATTCTTCAAGCTTTTCCATCAGCACGGGATATTCCTGTTCTCTGCCACTGAAAACAAAGTCAACGCCTGAGTCAAAATATTCATCGGGACAAAGTGCCCAGAGACCCACAGAGGTTGCAAAACCATCGCGCAGAAACTCATCGTAAACCTTATCAATGTTGTTGTCTATAAACTTGTTAAGAAGGAAAGCGAGAAGCTTATAAATACCGCTGGCGTTGAGCGCCTTCATAAGGAAATCCACAAAGGTGCCGTTGCCTCTTGTAAGTGCAGAGAAAATATTATTTATAGCTTCAGGTACTATTTCAATGTTGCCGTTTAATGCTGAGCCTGCAACATAGGTGCCGTTGTGCGCAGCACAAAGATATACGCAGCTATCAACACTATCACTGCCGTAGTAATAAAGATAAGCAGTAGTTACCATGCCGCCCATACTTGCACAGACAATCCTTACTTTATCCTTGCCTGAGTCTTTCTTTGCTGTTTCAACAAGGTCACTGAGCTGATCTGCCAGCTCTTCGGGAGAAAGTCGCCAGTCATAGTTAAAGAAGTATGCATGCTCGTCACCTGCGATTTCAGCGGCAGTGTGTGCCATACCGTTTTCTGTTACATAAGCAAATTCTTCTGCAAGATTATAGTTTGCAAGAGA
>JAZSPF010000193.1:0-13969 GCA_045537315.1 Acutalibacteraceae bacterium | reverse complement strand
TCCTATAGCTTCAACAGTGCCACCCTCAATTGCAGTTATGGGGGTACCCACATAACCCATAAGGTCATTCCCCAAATGTTGCCGTCTGTAGCCGTAGCTTCTTGAGTTGCCGAAATCGTCATAGTGTGAGTAGGAAAAGCCTTCAGCTACAGGGCTGTACGCGATAAGACCGTAACCTGACACAAGTTTTTCCCCGCCCTCGCCGTCGGGTGCCTGCTTTTCATATTCACCTAAAAGTCCGCCGAGTGCCGCCGTGAAGGCTTCTTTATAAAATGAATAGTATTTGTTATCTTTCATAAGGTCGTCAACGGTGTATATATCCCCTAACTTCTCTTTCATAGCCGAAATATCACTGCTTTTGTAGCGTGAAAAGTCATTGCCGTTTTTGCAGGCAAGGTAGGAAAGAGTATCAATCCAGCTTATGTGATAGAGCATATTATAAGTTTCAATGTCAAGTTCCATAGCATCCTCAAGAGCTTTCTCACTTACATTGAGTTCAAACCACTTTATGTAGTTTTTCTTCTCTTCCGGCTGCTGAGCCGAAACAAAGAAAAAAGCTATAACAGTACCAACAACAAATGCCAAAAGAATGATAAGTCCTGCCAGAATTTTCTTCTTGCCGAGTTTTATGAGCATAATCCATCACCCTTTGTAAAGTTTCATACATAATATTTATGAGAAATCCGCCTTATAATGTACTAAACAAACGGATAATATTGACTTTCGGGAGAATACAAGCTAAAATAATACACAGCAAATTATAATTTACAAAGGAGAAACAACTGTGACAACAACTAATTTATCAAAGCAGCTTACAAAAACCAATCTTTCTTTTAAGGCGCAGACTCTTGCTGCCCTGTGTGCAGTGGCCCTTGCAGTTGCCCTGCCTCAGGTCTTTCACTCAATAGGCGCCCTCACGGGTCACGGAAATGCTTTAGGCGAAACCTTCCTTCCCATGCATCTTCCCGTTTTAGCCGCAGGCTTTCTGGCAGGTCCCTTTGCAGGCGCATTAAGCGGTCTTTTTGCACCTATGGTCAGCTTTGCCATTTCTGGTATGCCTTCAGCAGTAATGCTCCCCATTATGTGTGCCGAGCTTTGTGCTTACGGTCTTATTTCGGGACTTCTTGTTAAAAGAGATATTCCTGTTTTTTCAAAGCTCATTATCGCCCAGGTCGGCGGACGTGCAGTACGTGCCCTTTTCACAGTGTCGGCTGTTTATCTTTTCGGCAGCACCGTTGCTCTGAGCACAATATGGGTAAGCGTAATCACAGGCATCTGCGGCATACTTCTTCAATGGGCCATTCTCCCTGCCTTAATCACCAAAACGGCAAGCACAAAGAAAAATGACAGATAACCTTCTTAACGCTCTCGACACACTTAAAACCGGCGATTATACCTGCGTTTTATCAGACGGAAATGAGACTGTAACATTAAAAGAACGAGGCGTTCTGCCCCTTATAAAGCTTTATGACAGCAAAAAAGATTTTTCAGCTTTCAGTGCTGCCGACAAAGTGATAGGCAAAGCTGCCGCTATGCTCTATGTTCTTCTCGGAATAAAAGAGGTTTATTCTCTTATAATCAGCGATGCCGCCGCAGAAGTTTTTGCAAGTAACAACATAACCTTTTATTGCGATAAAAAGGTTATGCGTATACTCAACCGCACTAACACAGGCTTTTGCCCCATGGAAGAAGCTGTGCTCAATATTGACGATGCCCATATAGCCTTGGATGCGGTGAGGGAAAAATTAGCAATTAGTAATTAGCAATTGTGGTCGCGGGTTAATTTTCACTGATAAGTAAGATTTACACCGCAAAAAAGTAAAGATTAGATATCAGCTTTTACGATTATAAAAGTTCAGCAGGTCACTTCTGATTTGGAAGTGACCTGCCTTTTATTTAAGATTGATGGAATTTTACTTTTTTTGAGCTTTGACTTCGCGGGGCAACTTAAGGTTATTGAGTGGTTGATTCGCGACCGCAATTGCTAATTATCTATCATTCCTCGAAGTATGTGAATATGGACATAAGGTAATCGTAAATTTTCTTGAAGAAGTCTGCAATTTTCTCCCAGAAGGTCTTTTCTTTTTCTTCAATCACGGGAGCAGGCTCATAGCCTTCGAGCAGAGCATTGTTGTCAGCGGGAGCCTGGTCTTTTGTAAGCTCTGCAACAACAGGTGTTACAAAGGTTGCTATATATGTTTCTATACCCTTGAATCTTGAAATGCCGTCACCTGCATAAATGAGGAACTCATCAGGTACGGTGTAGCCTGAGAAGCTGGTAAGATATGACATCATTATTGCATATTCCTCACCTGTTACATCTGCCAGACCGTAATTGAGAACTGCTGCCATACCTCTTGCAAAAGCGAAAACCTCATATGAATATACGGGATAGTTTTCGTCACCTGCGGTAAATGCTTCGTAGAAGAGAGATATAAGCTCTGTCATTGTCTTGCAATCTGTTTCAGGAAGAAGAACATCATAAGCTCCAAGGATTCTCTGTATGCTCTTACCTGCAACTACTTCATCCTTCAGATAAAGAGGCATTCTAAGCGCTTCAGCCAATTTAGCGGCAACCTTGGCGGCAATTTGCATCATCTGAGGATTTTTGACGGGGTCAATATTTAACTGCTCTATGATTGCCTGTGCCTCTGTCATGCTGAGAGTAGACTGATTTATGCCCACTGTAAAGCATGTGCGTGCATACTCAAAGAAATCGGACTTCATAAGGTTATAAGCCTTATTTGTCATACCGCCGGGTACAAGAGTTTCATCTATCTTGTCAATATTACGAGTCTCTATATTTACCTGAGTACCGAAAGAAACAACTCTGTAAGGTACGGGATAGGTTGTAAGTGAGCCTGTTACCACCTCATAAAGAACACTTCCGTTATCTGCCTGATAAGCAGTGACATCCTGATGGTGGCTATGGCCTGTGAAAATATACTTCACGCCGTACTTTGCAAGAACATCACCGAGGTTGAAGCTTTTGTCAACAGCATCACCTTCATGGATAAATGCAGCTGCACTTATATGATCAATAAGGTTGTGGTGCATTGCGGCGATAAGATATTTGCCGTCTGCCTTTGCCTTTTCGCACTGAGCCTTTACCCAATCAACTCTTTCATCGGTCATGCCGTGTTCGCTTTCGCCGGGGTTGGTGCTGTCGATAACAAGAAGTCTGTATTTACCCTTAAGTTCGGCAACATATGAATTTGAGTCTGAATCCTTTGCTATGGCGTCACCGTAACCGAAATCACTGTAAAGAGAAACGAATTCCTGTGATGAGATGCCGTAAAGATCATGGTTGCCGGGTACAACAAATATGCTTTTGCCTGTTTTTGCCTCAAAATCTTTAAGCATCTGAGCAAGCGCCTCATGGTCTGCTTTTACGCCTGAATCAACAAGGTCACCTGTGAGAAGCATATAGTCACTGCTTGCTGCCGCAGCCTTCTCTAAAAAAGCCTTGAGAATAGCAGCTGACTCAGCAGGAAGGTCGCCTGCAGGGCTTGCGTGGAAGAAATCCTCGCTGATGCTGTTGCGCTTTGAAACAAGTGAGGCAGACGAAACCTTTGAATTGTAGTGAAGGTCACTTGCCACCGTCATTGTGAATGTTGCTCCTTCTGCAGATGCACACAAAGCCGCAACTGAAAACAGCATTACAACGCAGAGTATAACTGATAATATTTTTTTCATGCCCATTCTCCTTTTAAAAGAAAATCATTTATTTTATTTTAACAAATATGTAAAATCTTGTCAATTATATTTTTTAAAAAGCTGTCTTAAAGCGGAAAAAGGCACACCCTAAGCAGAAGGGTATGCCTTTATTTTTAATTCTATCAGCCTATAAATGCAAAGATTGACATAATTGCTTCAAAAATCCTAATGAAGAAAGCTTCCAGTTTCTGCCAAAAAGTCAGTTCTACTTCAAGGTCAGCCTCAGTCTGTGTGTAACCGGGAAGCACTGCACTGTTGTCGGCAGGAGCTTCGTCAACAGTAAATTCCACCAGCATAGGTACTATAGCAGTGGTAACAACGATTTCCACACCCTTGAAGCGGCTTATTCCGTCACCTGCATAGTTAATAAGTTCTGCAGGCACATCTGCGCCGAGAAGCTTGCAGACAAAAGCAATCACCTGTGCATATTCCTGAGCTGTAACGTCACCGAGAGCGTAGCTTAAAACTGCACTCAGACCTCTTGAGAGAAGCACAACTTCCTTGCTGTATGCAGGATATTTTTCGTCACCTTCAACGTGAGTGAAATAGATCTCACTTGCAAGTTCTATCATATTATCATAGTCGGAAGCGGGAAGTGTAATGTTGTGTTTTTCCACCATACTCTCAACACTCATGCCTTCAGTTGTTTCCTGTGACTTATAGAAAGGCATTTGTACGCCTTCGTTGAGCTTTGCGCCTACCTTATCGATAATTGCACACATTTCGGCATCTTCTGTCGGGTTGAGTTTCATCAGACTTTTGAGAGTTGACGCCTTTGTGTAGCTTGACATGAGCTGTGCAAGACCTGCTTTTGCGCAGTTTTTGCTGTACTGTGTAAAATCGCTTTCCATAACAGCCATAGCGTTTTCACTTATTCCGCCGGGCACAAGTGAGGTGTCTATTTTATCAACGCGTGAGGTTTCAAACTTTACGCTTTCACCGAAGGTAACAACTCTGTAGGGGCAGGGATAAACACTGAGTGCACCTGTTACCACATCATAAACCACAGTGCCGTCTGCTGCCGTATAGGAAGCAATATCCTGCTCGTGTGTGTGACCTGTGAAAACATACTTCACGCCGTTTGCGGCAAAAATATCGCCTAAGGGATAATCGTCGTTTATTACAGCACTGTCGCGGATAGTATCACCGAGAATGAAGTGCTCAACAAGGTTGTGGTGCATTATGGCAACAAGCTTTTTGCCCTCAGCCTTTGCTTTTTCAGCCTGAGTCTTTATCCATTCTCCTCTTGCAGCGTTTATGCCGTGAACGCTTCCGCCGTGATCTGTGGTGTCAATGGCAAGAAGTCTGTACCCGTTACCCAGTTCGGCAACATAAGAAGCTGAAAGGCTGTCTTGAGCTATAGCCTCACCGTAGCCGAAATCGGCAAAAATTTGTGCGAACTGCCCGAATGAGGTCTTAAACAGGTCGTGATTACCCGGTGCAACAAAAACCTTCTTGCCTGTTTGAGCTTCAAAAGCTTTGAGCATAGAGGCAATATATTCGTTTTCGGCTACTGTGCCGTCATTTGAAAAGTCACCCGGAAGGAAGATGTAATCAGCATCACTTGCGGCAGCTTTTGCAAGAAAAGCTGTAATAACCGCATAGGATTCATCATCAAGCTGAAGGCTTGTTGAAGCGTGGGCATAGTCCCCACTGACACTGTTTCTCACAGGCACCTTCTGTGCGTTGACAGCCTGCATATCATAGTGAAGGTCATTTGCCACAATAACCTTAAGCTCCTGAGTTTCTGCAGAAGCGGGCATGACTGTAATTGCAAACAGCATTACAAAACATAAAACAAGGGATAAAACTTTTTTCATTCTCCATTCTCCTTTTCTTAAGGATAATCTGTATAATTATCATACCTTTTAATTCTATTACAGAGCTTTTTGTTTTACAATGGGCAAATTAGCCAAATAGTGTGAACACAATGTAAACGCGCTATCGTTTTGACATATCGTGCACAACGTAGTATAATTAAAATGATTTCTGGAGGTGTTTCATTATGAAAAAATATATATCGATCTTTGCCGTTGTCATAATTATTGTCACAGGCATTTTCTTTGCGAAATCTCATTTTTCTCCATCTGCCGAGCCTTCCGGCAGTACCGGTGTCAGCGATTCTTTATCGGAACTTTTCTTTGTGCAGTATTGCATTTATGCTCCAAAAAGCTCTATTGTCACTCTTGACGGCGACAAGGTTTCCTATAACGAAAACATAAACTGTTTCGCCGCAGAGGTAAAAAAAGAGGGCAGATATACTGTGACCGTGTCTCATGAAGGCTGTGAAGCAGTAAAAAAAGAGGTTTATATTTCTGCCGACAGCAACGAGTTGACACCCTCTCTTAGTTATACCGATGACTATATAAAAGAGGGCGAAGCAAAAAGCGCTGAGCTTATTGAAAGCCTTATGAAAAAATGCTGGGCGCTTGACTACGACCTTTCGGAATATAACTTTCTGAGTGAAGATGAAAGACTCAATGCTGAAGCTGCACTGGCGGATATCGTATCTGCACTTGAGGAAAACATTTCGGCAGGGTACAAAACAGGCGAACTCACCGTCACTGTTGCCCCCATTGAAAGCGGTACGCCTTCTGTAAAACCTGAGGGTGAAAACAGCTCTTTGCTCTTCAGCTTTGAAGCACAGTACAGCTATAATTGGCAGTTTGACAGCTCAGACTACAAAGATTCGGGAAGTATGACGAGAAAATCCATGCCCTATATATTTGTAGAAAAAATAAGCGGTGAATGGTACATAAGGAGTTTTAACATAAGTCTCACCAACAGCAGCATTTGATTTAAACTTATTAAAAAGAAATAAAATTTCGGTATTCTATTGACTTATATAATTCTTTAATATAATATTATCATGTGATAGGAGTTTTCAACAAGCTTTTATTGCCTGATACAAAAACAATAAGGTTTCTTTCTCACCACCTTATTGTACCCCCGTCATTCGTGTCGGGGGTTTTTGATTGACTTTTAGGCGACGAGGTTATATAATTGCATTTAGTTAATCTTCGAAAGGTATTTGCACCATGGATAAAAACAATGACTTTTTAGGTACTGCCCCCGTAGGCAGACTTCTCTTCAGGCTGGCACTGCCTACGATTACGGCACAGCTTATAAATATGTTTTACAATATAGTTGACCGCATATATATAGGTCATATGCCCGGTGACGGTGATCTCGCCCTGACAGGTGTAGGCGTTTGTATGCCCCTAATTATGATAGTTTCGGCCTTTGCGGCACTGATCAGCTCAGGCGGAGCGCCGAGAGCATCAATATTTATGGGCGAAGGCGACAGGGCTTCTGCCGAAAAAACCATGGGCAGCTGCTTTACACTGCAGATAATCATTTCCGCAATCCTCACGGCAGTTCTTCTCATATGGCATAAGGATTTGCTTCTTGCCTTCGGTGCGAGCCAAAACACCATAGGCTACGCCTCGGATTATATGCAGGTTTATGCCGTGGGTACGGTTTTCGTTCAGCTCACCTTGGGAATGAATGCCTATATAACCGCTCAGGGCTTTGCTAAAACGGGAATGCTCACTGTGCTTATAGGTGCAGTGCTGAACATTATCCTTGACCCGGTTTTCATTTTCCTTTTTGATATGGGAGTAAAGGGTGCGGCTCTTGCTACCATTGTTTCTCAGGCAGTTTCCTGCATATGGGTTGTCAGCTTCCTTTGCGGCAAAAAGACTATTCTCAAGCTGAAAAAAGAAACTCTGCGTCTCAACGCAAAGCTCGCTTTGCCCTGCATCGCCTTGGGTCTTGCACCCTTTATCATGCAAAGCAGTGAAAGCATTATCAGCGTATGCTTCAACTCATCTCTTTTAAAATACGGCGGCGACATTGCCGTAGGCGCTATGACGATTCTCACCAGCGTTATGCAGTTTGCCCTATTACCCCTTCAGGGTCTGGCACAAGGCGCTCAGCCTATAACAAGCTTTAACTTCGGCGCTAAAAAGCCTGACAGAGTGAAAAAGATATTCCGTCTGCTTCTCATCTGCTCCCTTGTTTATTCCACGACTCTGTGGGCAATAATTATGATTTTCCCCAAAGGCTTTGCAGGCATTTTCACCCCCGACGAAGCACTCATTGACTTCACCGCAAAGGCACTTCGTGTTTACGGTGCGGTGCTTGGCATTTTCGGCATACAGATGGCTTGTCAGATGACATTCGTTTCAATGGGCAACGCAAAATCCTCAATCCTTGTTGCCGTTATGCGTAAGTTCGTTTTACTCTTACCTTTGATTTTCATTATGCCGCAAATTATGGCGGATAAGACAATGGCTGTGTACTCTGCCGAACCCGTGGCGGATATTCTCGCCGTTACATTTACAGCAATACTTTTCATTTTCCAGTTCAGAAAAGCTATCAGAAAAATCAGCACAACATAAACACAGGAGGAGAAAACCATGCCCGCAATTATAGCAATACTTATGTCAATATTCATCGCCCTGGGAATAAACGGCCAGCCCTCACAGTACGACAAGCCCATTGACGATATTAACGGCGGTGACCCCTTCATAGCCGAAGACGAAAGCGGTACCTACTACACCTTCACAACAGGCGGAGGCATAGATATCTTCCAACTGGAAAGCTATGACAAAGTCAATGTCACAAGGCAGAAAACTATCTTCTGGGCAGGTGAAAGCGGCACTGTAAAAGATATATGGGCGCCCGAAATTCACAAAATAGGCGATAGGTGGTACATCATAGCCTGCGGCGTTTTCAGTGAAGATGTGGTGCCGAAAGGCACTATGCCAATGGCAAGCGGAAATGATGTCTATGAGGATTTTTACCGCTATGCCTTTGTGCTTGAAAGCAACAGCGAAGACATTTTCGGCGATTACACCTTTAAAGGCATACTTGCCCCTGACGGTCTTAACAATATTGACGGCACCTATCTTTTCAAAGACGGCAAGCTTTATTATGTCTGCTCGGCCTACCTTGCCACGGGATTTCAGGCCATGTATATCTGCGAAATGGAAAACCCCTATACCCTGAAAACAGACGTAAACGGCAGACACAATGCCGTGGAAATTTCACGCCCGGAATACTTATGGGAAACAAGAGGTTGGAGTGTCAACGAAGGTCCCGCGGCACTTTATAAAGACGGAAAAATATATATTGCCTATTCCGCAAGCGGTTTCTCTTCAGGCAATTACTGTATGGGGCTTCTCACCTTAAAGGGTGATGATGTTACGGATAAGGAAAACTGGGTAAAAACACCCGTAAGTGTACTGTCACACCAGCCCCTGAAGAAAATATATAATCCGGGACACTGCAGCTTCCTTTACAGAGAAAATGGTGACATAATAATGGTTTATCACGCCAACGGTGCAAGAAAATTTGACAAGTCACCTCAGAGACTTACATATATAAAGCCCGTTGAATTCAAGAACGGATTTCCCTGTTTCAGATAAAATAATTAAAGCGGCTATTGCATTTTCGCCGACGCCCTATAAGGCAGTATTTGTTTCTCGAACAAAATTCCCCGTATTTTTGCCAAAAGCCTCGCAAGGCGACAGCCTTGCTGCGTTTTGTGGCTTCAATACAAGAAATTTTCTGTTCTTACGAAACTGCGAAGCACTTTAAAATGCGAAATAGCTTTGCAAGAAAAGGCAAAAATCACCGATAATGCTAACGCATATCGGTGATTTTTAACGCATTATTGTGAAGTTATTTCACTTTTTAAAGAAATACTTCCTTATCGGGCGTCGGCGTTGTTTCTGCCGTCTTTTTTTCGTAAGCTGAATGAACAGCTTGGGGCGGCTCCACAAAAACCGCTTGCGGTTTTGGACGGCGTAAGCCGTTTGCCGCAAATTTTGCGGCAGTGGAGCCGCCTGCCGCTGACTCCCCCGGCGGATGGTAGCTCTCCTCCGCTCCCCTACTCCAAACGGATATAAATCGGAGCGAAGCGACCCACAACTTTTGCCTAAGGGCAAAAACTTCACTCGCCCTCAAAGCGAACTTCACTTGCCGCCGGGCAAACTTCACTTCGGCACTGCCGAAACTTCACTCCCTCTGCACTCTGCACTCTGCATTTTTTTGTAAAATCCTCTTGACAAAGCTGAAAATTAGTAGTAATATATATGCAGTTAGGTGAGACTAACTCGCTGTTTCTTGACAAAACATTGCAAAATCACGGCAGTAAGTCTTATCAATTCAGCTATGAAAAGAGGAAACTGCATGAGAACTCTCAAAGAGGTAAAAATCGGTGAAACCGTCAGAGTCATAAAAGTCGGCGGTGAAGGTGCCATCAAGAGAAGAATCATGGATATGGGCATCACAAAGGGCGTGGAAATCCGCGTGAGAAAAGTCGCCCCTTTAGGTGACCCTGTTGAAATCACTGTCAGAGGTTATGAACTGACTCTGAGAAAGGCTGACTGCGCAAATATTGAAGTTGAGTAACTCGACTTCTTTTTTAGTGAATTCAGTTAGTCATAACTAATCTTATCTTACATATCTACTGAAAGGAACAAAGATATGGGCATAAAAATCGCGCTCGCAGGCAATCCCAACTGCGGCAAAACAACACTCTTTAACGCACTGACAGGCTCAAATCAATATGTTGGCAACTGGCCCGGCGTTACCGTTGAAAAGAAGGAAGGCAAGCTCAAAAAAAATCCTGACGTAACCGTTGTTGACCTTCCCGGTATTTATTCGCTCTCACCCTACACTCTGGAAGAGGTAGTTGCAAGAAACTTCCTTGTTGAGGAAAGACCCGATGTCATACTCAACATCGTTGACGGCACTAACATCGAGAGAAATCTCTATCTCACCACTCAGCTCACCGAGCTTGGCATTCCCGTTGTTGCCGCCATCAATATGATGGATATTGTCAACAAAAACGGCGACGAAATCAAGCTGGAAATACTCTCTAAAAAATTTGGCTGTAAGGCTGTTGAGATTTCCGCTTTAAAGGGTACGGGTATAAATGAGGCGGCAGAGGCAGCCATTGAAGCCGCCAAAACAGGCGCTACTATCCCACAGCACAGATTTTCAGGTGAAGTTGAGCACGCCATAGCTCACATAGAGGAAGCCGCTGTTCATTCACTCCCCGACGAACAGCAAAGATGGTACGCCATAAAAATATTTGAAAGAGACCCTAAGGTTATTGAAAAGCTGGGCATCACAAAAGAAGTCCTTGAGCATATCGAAAAAGATATTGCACACGTTGAAGAAGAGATGGACGACGATGCCGAAAGCATTATCACCAACGAAAGATATGAATACATAGACAGAGTTAAAAAAAGCTGTTACATCAAGAAGAGCCGCTACACTCTGAGCATCTCAGATAAAATTGACAGCATACTCACCAACCGTTTCCTTGCTCTGCCAATATTTGCTGCAATAATGTTCCTCGTTTACTATGTGTCAGTTTCAACTGTAGGCACATGGGCAACGGACTGGGCAAATGACGGAGTTTTCGGCGAAGGTTGGGAGCTTTTCGGTAAGTTTATCCCCGGCATACCCGTGCTTGTCGAAAGTCTCCTCGTAAACATCGGCTGTGCCGATTGGCTTAGGAGTCTCATCATTGACGGCATCATCGGCGGCGTAGGTGCAGTTCTCGGCTTCGTTCCTCAGATACTTGTGCTCTTTACATTCCTGTCATTCCTTGAAGGCTGCGGATATATGTCACGTATAGCTTTCGTTATGGATAAAATCTTCCGCAAGTTCGGTCTTTCAGGCAAAAGCTTTATTCCCATGCTTGTTGGTACGGGCTGCAGTGTTCCCGGTATTATGGCTTCACGCACCATTGAAAATGAACGTGACCGCCGTATGACTATCATCACCACATCATTCATCCCCTGCAGTGCAAAAATTCCCGTTATAGCAATGATAGCAGGTGCCCTTTTCGGCGGTGCTGCATGGGTTGCTCCCTCGGCATATTTTATGGGCATACTCGCCGTTGTATTTTCAGGGCTTATTCTCAAAAGAACCAAGCTTTTTCAGGGTGATGTTGCTCCCTTTGTTATGGAGCTGCCCGCTTATCATATGCCCACCCTCGGCAACATTCTTCGCACCACATGGGAAAGAGGCTGGTCCTTCATTAAAAAGGCAGGCACTGTCATTCTGCTTTCCTCTGTTGTACTGTGGTTTTTACAGAGCTTCGGCATGGAAAACGGCAGTTTCGGCATGGTGGCAGACCTCAACAACTCTATCCTTGCTGTTATGGGCAACTCTCTTGCGTGGGTATTCTCACCTCTCGGCTTCGGCAACTGGCAAAGTACCGTTGCAGCTCTGACGGGACTTATTGCAAAAGAAAATATTGTTGCAACCTTCGGCGTACTTTTAGGAAATCCTGAAGTCACTGCCGAAACCGGTGAAGAGATATGGCTAATCCTCAGAGAGCAAATCTTCACTCCTGTTTCAGCCTATGCCTTCCTTGCATTCAACCTGCTTTGTGCTCCATGCTTTGCGGCTATGGGTGCTATCAGAAGAGAAATGAATAACTGGAAGTGGACACTTTTTGCAATAGGCTATCAATGCGCTTTTGCTTATGCCATTGCACTCATAATAAATCAGTTCGGTCTGTTCCTTACGGGAAGTGCAAACTTTACAGCTCTGTTTTTTGCTCTTGCAATTCTTGTTGCAATGTGCTTCCTCGCTTTCAGATCCGAAAAGAAAAATCTCAGCAAATAAGGTGATCTTATGGATTTCATAACTCAGAATATGGGCACAATTGCCGTTCTCGCAGTGCTTGCTTTAATAATAGGTCTCATCATCAGAAAGATGAGAAAAGACAAAAAAGAGGGCAAATCAAGCTGCGGTTGCGGCTGTGAGGGCTGTGCAATGAAAGACGCTTGCCATTCACAAAACAAACCATAATACCTTTCTTGATATAATTTGTTTCCCAAAAGCAAAGCCACCGAATCAGCAAGTCAGCGATTCGGCGGCTTTGTTATTTTATTGCATATTTTTAAGTCCCATAGGCATAGGTCTTTTTTTAGCCGTAAAGTCTGTGGCTGTGATTTTTATAACGCTGACAATACTCACCATTTTTTCGTCAAAGGTGAAGTCCTTGCCGGTCTGAGTTTTCATAAACTTAGACAGCCCGTCTATTTTCTCATTTACATCTTCCAGTATCTCTGCCGTGCCAAGCCCCATAACACTGGAATATGTAGTGCCGTATTGGCAGGCGACCTTTCCCTCAAAGGGCAACACATCACATTCCATTTCAAAAAACACCTTGGGATTTTTCTTCATAACATCGATTTTTCTGCCAACCTTTGCACCGTGAAGATAAAGGCACAGCACACCGTCTTCGAGAGTGTAGCCGTAATTCATGGGCACAACATAAGGCTCGTCGCCGTCCACCATGCCGATGTGAACTATCATTGATTTGTCGAGAATTTGTCTGATTTCGTTTATGTCTGTTACTTCGCGTTCGCGTTTGGTTATACCTTGTTTCATTTTGATGTCTCCTTTTGATTTATTCTTTATTGGCTTTTGCTGTGTTAATTGATTTCACAAGCATTCTACGTATTACACCGCAATCCTGCAAAAGTTTTTTAGCAGTCTCTTCATTTATACAGTTTGAACCTACCAACATATCAATCCAATATTCTGTTTCTGCACATTCTTTTAAAGCAATATGGAACTTATTTATAAAATCCGGTTTACTGGATGCATAAGTTGCTTCATGTATGTTCGCACCGACAGATGTTGCACTTCTGACAATCTGATTTACCAGTACCCCTCTGCCTTTTTTGGTATCTATTTCATCACACACAGAAATAACATTAAGAGCTAAGCTCTTTGCTCTTGTTCGAAGTTCAGATTCTTTCATTGGAAATCTCCTTTATATCGGTGAAGTTTTTGCGTTGCAAAAGTGAAGTTATTCATTTTACTCATAGTGAAGTTTTGCTCTTTTAGAGCAAAGTGAAGTTAAGTTTGCCACTGCAGCGAAGATGCAACTTCACTGACAAAGTCAACTTCATTCATGCAATGAACTTCACTTGCCGTCAGGCAAACTTAGTTGTAGAATCGAGTCGTTTTAACAAAACGACTGATTCTACATGATTAGTATGCGGAAACATATCCACCGGCTGAATTCTCTTCACCTTATACCCATTTTTGCAAAGGAATGCCAGATCTTTCGCCTGGGTTTCAACGTTGCATGAAACATAAACCACCTTTTCGGGCTTGAGTGTAGCTATGCTCTTGAGAAAAGGTATATCACTGCCTGCTCTCGGCGGATCCATAAAGACAATGTCAACCTTTTCACCTGCTTCTGCCA
>JAZSPF010000140.1:0-4673 GCA_045537315.1 Acutalibacteraceae bacterium | reverse complement strand
GTGAAAACCATATCCTCACCTGTTTTCGGATGCCTGAAAGCAAGAGAAGAGGAAAACAAACCAATATCACCTTTGTCTTTGCTTCCGTATTTTCTGTCACCGCAAAGGGGCATTTTCCTTGAGGCAAACTGCACTCTTATCTGATGGGTTCTGCCTGTTTCCAGTTTAACTCCATAAAGAGACTTGTCTCCCACTGTTTTAATCAGGCGGTAATGAAGAACCGCCTTCTTTACTCCCCGTCTCTCACCTTTGGCTATAAAAGATTTATTCCTCTGCTTATCAAAAAAGAGGAAATCCTCCATTGTTCCTTCAGGGGCAATATCGCCTTCAGCTGTCACTGCAAGATAATTCTTTATCATTGTTCTTTCACTCACCTGCCGTGAAAGGTCTGCCGCAGACTCCTGTGTTTTTGCATAGACAATAAGTCCGCCTACATCCTTGTCAAGTCTGTGTACGGGATAAATTTGGCAGCTGCATTTTTCCCGCAACACCGCCACCATACTTTGCGTACCCGGCGCACCCTCTTGGGAAATGAGACCCTTTGGCTTTATGCAAACAACTATTTCACTGTCTTGATAAACTATCATAATTATACCTCAAAAAAAGAGCTGCATCCTCGGACACAACTCTTTTTAAATTATTTTGCAAAGTCAGTTGCTCTTGTCTCACGGATGAGATTAACCTTAATCTGACCGGGATATTCAAGCTCCTGCTCAATCTTTTCAACGATGTTGCGCGCAACGAGTGCCATCTCATCATCACTGATTGCTTCAGGGTTAACGATAATGCGAACCTCACGGCCTGCCTGAATGGCAAATGCCTTTTCAACACCCTTAAAGGACTCTGAAAGCTCTTCGAGAGTCTTGAGACGCTTGATGTAATTTTCGAGATTCTCTCTTCTTGCTCCGGGTCTTGCAGCTGAAACAGCATCAGCAGCCTGAACGAGGCAAGCGATTATGCTCTTAGGCTCAACATCACCGTGGTGAGCTTCAATAGCATTGAGAACGATGTCGTTTTCCTTATACTTCTTAGCGTACTCTACACCAAGCTCAATGTGTGAGCCTTCCTGCTGACGGTCAACAGCCTTGCCGATATCATGCAGAAGACCTGCACGTCTTGCAAGCTTGACATCAACGCCGAGCTCAGCAGCCATGAGACCTGCAATATAAGAAACCTCAAGTGAGTGTGTGAGAATATTCTGACCGTAACTTGTGCGGTACTTAAGACGACCTATAAGCTTAACAAGCTCGTTGTGTATGCCGTTTACACCGGCATCGATAACAGCTCTTTCGCCTGCCTGCTTAATGGTCTGGTCAACCTCTTTCTTAGCCTTCTCGTGAATTTTTTCAATGAGAGCCGGATGAATACGGCCGTCAGCGATAAGCTTTTCAAGAGTGAGTCTTGCGACCTCTCTTCTGACAGGGTCAAAGCATGAAAGAGTAATAGCTTCAGGTGTGTCATCAATGATAAGATCAACACCTGTGATGGTTTCAAGGGCTCTGATATTACGGCCTTCACGACCGATAATGCGTCCCTTCATTTCATCATTTGGAAGAGCAACAGCACTTACAGTTACCTCAGATGTATGATCTGCAGCGCAGCGCTGGATAGCCGTTGTGATAATCTCTCTTGCAAGATTTTCACATTCGTCACGGACTTCCTGCTCATACTCCATGATTTTAACTGCTTTTTCTCTTTTAAGAGTTTCTTCAAGTGATTTAAGCAAATCAACCTTTGCCTGCTCTTTTGTATAGCCTGCTATTTTTTCAAGCATTTCACACTGACTTCTTTTGATGCTTTCTGCCTCGGAAAGTTGGATATCAGCCTGTTTTATCTTCTGATCAAGAGTTTCTTCTTTTTTCTCAAGAGCTTCAGTCTTTTTGTCAAGAGTTTCTTCCTTCTGGATTATTCTCTTTTCCTGTCTCTGAACTTCGTTTCTTCTCTCACGAAGTTCACGCTCTGTTTCTGTTCTTAATCTATGAATTTCATCTTTAGCTTCAAGTACAGCTTCACGCTTTTTTGTTTCTGCCTCGTTCACAGCCTGGTTTACTATACGGGTTGCCTCTTCGTTAGCTGAACCGATAAGAGCTTCAGCAGTCTTTTTTCTGTGAGCTGAACCGGCAACAAAACCTATAACTGCAAATAATACAGCTGCAACAACAGCGATGATTATTGTAATTGTCCAATCCAAGTAGCAGCACCTCCTTCTTTTTTATAATTCTAAGTTGGGTCAATCTAATGTAACACAGCTTTTGCTGCGATTAAATAAATCCATTCCGAATTGTCATCAAAAGAATTACAGTATTATTACCCGAAACAATAGTGCCTAAAACAACACTATCTTGTATATTTTAAAACAAAACACGCAATATGTCAAGCAAAAATGCGATAAAGTATATTATTTTTTATTATAAATTGTATAAAAATTTATCTTGCAACAAAAATATCTTGTCGATAATACAAAAAATCTCCCTCATTTTTTACATGAGGGAGACTGTACTATTTATTCTTCTGTTTTAGTTTCTTCGCTTTCCTCAAGATAAGCCTCGCTGTCGCGGTGCTTCTTGCTCATGAGATAACCCATGAAAGCACCCACTGCGATAACGCCTGTAGGAGCAACCACGATTTCGGGATTCTCTTTGACTGTTTCCACTGTCTTATCGATGAAGGACTGCTCTGTAGTCTGCTCACCGTAAGGGAATGTGGGTGATGTTACGATATTGCCGTTTGCATCGGTTTCATAGATACCGTTGATAAGTTCATCAAGATAGTCAAAGTCAAATCTGTCGCCACCGCCTGCAAGGCCTTCGTTTGCACCGTAAGTCGGTGTATTCTGAGTGTCTGCATAGGTTGTGAGAATACCCTCACCTACCTGAGCTGAGGTGGGTTTATCCTGAATTGCAGAGTCAACGCTTTGGAAAATACCGTCGATAATTGTGCTTGCAGTTTCGTTTCCTGAGGGAACAATTGAATTTACATACTGCTCAACACTTGCCACTATATCGTTTTGTGACTTTGAGTTGTTTTCGCCGTTGAGAGCGGCATTTTTCTTTATAACGAACTCATAGACTGCTTTTTCATTTCTGTCGGGTGAATTGTAATTACACTCGAGATAAACAACTTCCTGAGCTTTTGAGGGGTCAAGAGCAATGCCTGTTGTTGAGGAAGGTGCCACACTGTTGCCGGCAAGCTTAAGTGAGAGATATTCCTCACTGCTGTTCTGGAGCACACCTGCAAGGGGGAAGGGTGTAAACCATATCTTTGTGCACTCCTGAGCAACCTCGATTTCATAGTTGAGAATATCGGTATAAAATTCGTTTTCAAGAGCAAACCAACCGTTTTCACAAGCCATATCAAAAAGGTCCTGACAGGTCATATCCATTGCATAGTCAACACCTGACTGGTCAAGCATGGAGTAAAGGATAAGCTTTTGGAGTGCCAGCTCATCACTGCTCTGCATAGCAACAACCAGCTTAACCGGGTTAACCTGAACATCATATAAATTTGTCAGCAATGATGCATAATAAGCATAGTCAACATATTGCTTTTGTGCGGGAGTTGTAAGGGCATAGACCTCAACGGGCACTTCATAATCGCTTGTTGCAGCTTTAATAACCTTTGCCCAATAGAAGATTTCCTCTGTTGAGGGATTTGAGCTTACAGGCAAAGTGCTGAAAGCCGTCACATAAGTTTTTGTGCAGTGTATTGCATATCCTGCAAGTGAATCAACACCTGAAGGTACCACTGTGCCGGTGAGAGCTGACATAATGGTGATAACCGCACCGTCAAGGGTTGTTCCTTTTGCGAAAGTGACATGCTTTCCGTAAAGAACGTAAACTGCATCGTACTTGATTGCGGCATAAACCACCGAGATTTCAGCCTTTGAAGCAGCTGAATTTGCAGGAAGGCGGATGCCCTGCTCAATGAGATATTCGCTCATAATATCAAGTTCAGTGGTCATACCCATAGCAACAACTACATAGTACATAGCATTAACTACTTCATCGTACCCTGCCGCAACGGTATTTTCGTCGATTGTAAGGAGCATTGAGTAGTTCTTTGACTCCTCAATAAACTCATCGTATGTAAGCGCATAGGGATAGTCTTTAGGCTTAGGAGTAATTGCAGACTGAAGTGCCGCCATAGGGTCATCTCTTATAATCATATTGTCGAGCCATGCATAGTTATAGACAGGATTTTCAGCGCGCACATTACCGGGATTTAATGTAATGGTATCGAAGAATGAAATCTGACCTTCCGACGCGAAGGCGGGGCAAACCGACACTGCCAAAATCATAGTCAGCGTCAGAAGAAAAACAAGCAGTTTTTTCATTTTGGTTACTCCTTTTCCTTTGATATTTATATCAAGACATAGTTTCGTAATTATACATACTATATGATACAACTTTCTAAAAGATATGTCAACCGAAAAGGAAATATTTTTCAAATTTTTAATCTTTATTCGCACTATACTTCACAAAAAAATGTTCGGGCGACACTTTCAACAGAGAGCCGCCCGTTCGCCGACGCCCGATAAGGCAGTATTTGTTTCTCGAACAAAATTCCCCGTATTTTTGCCAAAAGCCTCGCAAGGCGACAGCCTTGCTGCGTTTTGTGGCTTCAATACAAGAAATTTTCTGTTCTTACGAAACTGCGAAGCACTTTAAAATGCG
>JAZSPF010000008.1:0-17467 GCA_045537315.1 Acutalibacteraceae bacterium | reverse complement strand
GATGCCGTCATCCTCGAAGCCTTCAAGAACTGTGGGCCAATCGCTGAGATGAACTGAAAGCTCTACTGAGGGCATTACACGGCGGATAAGATTCTGCCAGATGCTCTCTGTCATAAAGCGAGTGATGGGAGCCATAACCTTTACACAAGCTGTGAGAGCGTTGTAAAGTGTCCAGTAAGCGATCATCTTGTCGCTTTCGTCGCCTGTCTTCCAGAAACGGCGGCGGTTTGTTCTGATATACCAGTTGGAAATATCGTCAACAAAAACTTCAAATTCCTTGATTACGTTGTATGCTTTGTAGTCATCCATCTGAGCAGTTGCCTTCTTGATGAAGTCGTTTGTTCTGATAACGAGCCACTTGTCTGTAATTGTCATAGCGTTCTTGTCAGGTGTATAACCCTCGAAGTTAGGTTTGTCAATTTTGGCATAGGTCTCAAAGAATGTGTAAATATTCCAGAAGGAGAGAAGCTTTCTTCTTGCCTCATCACCAAGATTGAAGCCGAAACGAACATCGTTTGCAACGGGAGCACCTGCATAGAGGTAACGAACTGTGTCGGCACCGATTTTCTCAGCAGCTTCATCGAAACGAATCATAAAGCCTGTCTTGGAGAATTTCTGGCCGTTTTCCTGAATAACGCTTGAGTGGCAAAGTACCCTCTCATAAGGAGCTCTGTCTTCGAGCACGGTGCTCATAAAGAGCATTGAATAGAACCAGAGACGAACCTGCTCACGCATTTCAACAATCCATTCGGCGGGGTAATTCTTTCTCCATTCTTCTTTATCGTCAAAGTAGCCTGTAGTTGAGAAGGGAACGATACCTGCGTCAAGCCATACGTCACCAACATCTGTGATACGCTTAACATTCTTGCCGCACTTGGGACACTTGATTTCAACTTCGTCAATCCAAGGTCTGTGAAGCTCGGGCAGTGTATCAACCTTAGCAGGGTCAACAGCTAATTCCTTAAGCTCGGCAATTGAGCCTACAACATGAACGTTGCCGCAATCCTCACATACATAGAAGGGAAGAGGCATACCGTAATAGCGCTTACGGGAAATATTCCAGTTGCCCATATTGTTGAGCCAGTCAATCATACGCTTGCCGTTTGATTCAGGCTCCCACTTAACGCTCATAGCGTTTCTGATAAGGCGGGGCTTAAGCTCATCTGTGGTGATAAACCATGAGGGTACAAGGCGGTAGATAAGCTCTTCCTTACATCTCCAGCATACGGGGTAGCTGTGCTCGTGAGGCTTGATAAGGTAAAGCTTGTTTCTCTTTTTGAGTTCCTCGAAAACTTCGTCAGCAATAGTTTTGCTGTTTTTGCCTGTGAAGAAGCCGAAGCCTTTGAGGAAGATGCCCATATCGTCAACGGGCATAATTTCGGGCAGGCCAAGTCTCTTGCCAAGCTCGTTATCTTCTGCACCGCAGCCGGGAGCGATGTGAACAACGCCTGTACCTTCTTCAGCGTCAACATCTTCCCATGCTACGATTTTATGTTCGAAGCCCTGCTGTGCTTCAAGCTCGGGGAAGCAGGTGTCATACTTTCTGCCAACAAGCTCTTCACCCTTGAACATGCGAAGAACCTCAAGCTTATCATCGCCGAGATATTTGATAGCGTTTTTAGCAAGGATGAGAGTCTGCTCGTCGCTCTTAACCTTAACTTCAACATAGTCGATTTCAGGGTTAACTGCAAGAGCAACGTTTGATGAAAGAGTCCAGGGAGTGGTTGTCCAAACAATGATTTTGCTATCAAGACCCTCAACGGGGAGCTTGAAGAAAACTGAGTTATGTGTAACTGTCTTGTATGAACCGGTCATTTCATGCTCTGAGAGTGATGTGCCGCAACGGGGACACCAGGGCATGGGCTTATATTCTCTCTGAATCCAGCCGTTGTCATCGCAGGTCTTAAGGAAGTGCCAGATACTTGTGATGTTCTTATCTGTGTTGGTGTAGTAGGAATTATCCCACTGCATCCACTGGCCGAGTCTCTTTGACTGCTCGGTGATAACGCCTGAATACTGCTTGACTCTGTCAACGCACTTTCTTGTGAATTTATCGATACCGTAATCTTCGATATCCTTTTTGCTTTCAAAGCCAAGGTCTTTTTCAACGCCTACCTCAACCCAGAGACCCTGTGAGTCAAAGCCGTTCTGACAGCGGCAATCATAGCCGTTCATTGCCTTATATCTTATAAAAGTATCTTTAAGGGTACGACCCCATGCGTGGTGGATACCCATAGGATTGTTGGCGGTAATTGGGCCGTCAATGAAGCGGAAACGCTCCTTACCCTGATTTTTTTCTTTACGCTTTTCATAACAGTTATTTTCTTCCCAGAACTTGAGAATATCGTGTTCCATAGCGATAAAACTGTTACTCTTTTCGATTTCTGCCATCGGTGATTCCTCCGTGTTTTTCAGATTAAGTGAGGCACTGACCCCACTTT
This sequence comes from Acutalibacteraceae bacterium, assembly GCA_045537315.1. Lineage (GTDB taxonomy): Bacteria > Bacillota > Clostridia > Oscillospirales > Acutalibacteraceae > UBA6857. The sequence goes on along the minus strand of JAZSPF010000008.1, from coordinate 15,026 downwards.
ACATATACCTAATAAGTATACAATAATATTGTTTTTATTGCAAGAGTTTTTTGCTCATTTATTCGGCACTTTTCTTAGTTTTCAGGCGTTTTTTTGTACTTATATGCTCTGAGGTAACTTTGAAAATTTAAACTTAACATAAATGCAACATCCTTGCCATAAATTTCATCTAATATGGCAGAGGTGATTTTAATGAAAAAAACAATTGCAATAGTTTTAGCGGCAGTGTTAGTGTTATCGTTTGCTGCATGCATGAAAGACAGCAATAAGCCTGATTTAACGCTCAATGAAGGTGAGATGATGCTCACGGGAAGGATAACAAAGGTGGGAGGCAGTTTGCTCACACTTGAAACCGATGACAGCAGTATAAGCAACAAATTCTGTTTCGGCTACTCTGATTCAATAGCCGTAGTTGAGGAGGGTGCTTATGTTGTGGATTATACTGCCGACTCTTTTAAGGGCAAAACGGTCAGCGTTATCTGCAGTGAGCTTGTGCAGGAAACCTATCCTGCAGGGCTGACGGATGTTAGAATGATTATTATTCAGTGACTCTCCGGAGTCTTAAAGATATGGGTTGGTCAAATAAAAGGGATAAAAAATTATAAAAAAGACCCATAATGCTAAAACAGAAATATAAAACCGTTTAAATGTGTCATTATTATTAAGACATATTAAACGGTTTTTTTAGAAACCGCAAGGAGGAAAAACAATATGAAAAAGAAAGCTATTGCATTGATTTTAGCAGTTGTAATGCTTTTCTCGGCAACCACACTTCCCGCTTCAGCTATCGATTTTAATTCAGCAAGTGAGCCTGTAACAAAGGTGCTTGCAAAGGCACTCGGCACAGTTTTCACAGGTCTCGTGTCTGTGCTTAATGCTTTTATGGGCGAGAACAATAAGTTTGTAAACGAAGACTATTATTACTACGATAATTTCTATGAGGGTACCGGCGAGTTTATCTCAGAGGCAAAGCCCGGTGCTTCATGGTCATTAGGTCAGGCCCAGGCAAGCTTAGTACCCGAAGACTGGCAGGATGAGAAGTATGACCTTTATCTCGGCGGCTTCATCAGCGAGCAGAACTTCTTTACAAACGATGTGCGCGAAATCCTTGACGATATGAAGGTTCGTGTTATCGCTATGGACGACGGCTCAGGCAGAGGTACATCAGTATTTGCAACTATCGATTCAATCGGCATTGCTAATGGCGATGCAAGAATTATGAGAGCTATGCTCAGCGAGTTTGCTCAGAAAAACAACATTAACTCAATCAATATTTTCTCAACACATACACACTCAGGCATTGATACTCAGGGTCTGTGGACAGAAATCTTCCGCAAGTGGCCCAAAAACATTTTCAGCGCATTTACCCGTATCGGTACCACAGAGCAGGGTACTGACCCTGAATATATGGACTTCCTTTACAACACCGTTACAGATACCATCAAGGCAGCTGTTGCCGATATGGAAGAGGGCATTATGACCTATGCTGAAAAGGATATCGGAGCAGAGTATTTCAATAATAAAAACAGACCCTCAGCAGACGGTCTTGACACAGAGCTCAGAAGACTTGTATTCAGCCCTGCAAACAAATCATCACGCCCCACAATCATTCTTAATATGTCCTCACACCCCGACGTTGTCGGTCTTGCAACAGCAGACGACCCCGTTAAGGGACACGGCGTATCAGGCGACTATATCTACTACATAGGCGAAACATTAAACGGTGCAGGCTATGACTTTATGTTCTTTAACGGTGCCATCGCAGGTATATATATCGGCGGCATTGATGTTGAAGCTCCCAGACGAGTTGACACTGCAGACAACTACGGCACAGAAATCGGCAAAATGGTTCTCGGCATGACAATGACAGAGGAAGAGATCAAGGCTGATAAATATCTTATGAGCCTTAATTTCACTCAGGAGCAGACAGCAGGTCACAATTACACACCCTGGTATGAGGGCTGGGTACCTGCAAAGCTGGAATATGTTGATCCTATTCTCAACCTCAAGCTCAAGACAGTTGAAGTGCCTGTAACAAACCCCGTTATTAAAGCAGCAGGGAAGCTGGGCGTTGTTAACTACACAGTTAAGGTTGCAGACAGCGGCAAATATTCAGTAACAACTGAAATCGGATATATGGAAATCGGCAAGAACATGCAGATTGCTTTTGTACCCGGCGAGTTCTGTGCTGACCTGTGGAATGGCGGCACTTCACTCACAGCTGAAGGCAGTCTCAGCGGCGAGGCTTTCCAGGGCAAGACAATTACTGAAATCTTCGGTGAAGACACAGTTGTTTTCGGTCTTGCAAATGATGCGGTAGGCTACATTGTTCCCGATAATGACTACTGTATGTGCCTTGCATTCGGCCACTATCACGAGACACTTTCACTGGGCGAAAACACAGCCTCAACACTTATGAGTGCTTATGAAGCTTTAGCCGAAGAAATCAAATAAAACAGACGAAAAAGGAACTGCTCAGTGCGGTTCCTTTTTTATTTCCAACAAGGTGTTGAATATTTAACAGTTGTAGGTTATAATTAACAAGACAACTAAATTTAAGGAGAACTTACTATGAACTATCAACTTGATTTTACGGGCAAATCAGTGCTTATTACAGGTGCGGCAAGCGGCATCGGCCTCGAGAGCGCAAAGGCTTTTCTTTCCTGCGGCGCAGATGTCTATATGGCAGACTACAATGAAACTGCCCTCAAGGCACAGACCGAGGCTCTTTCGGCAGAGTACGCGGGTAAGATAGTGGCGATAGTATCTGACATCACCGCCGAGGAAGGCGTTATGAAAATGGTAGAGGCTGTCAAAGCTGCCACGGGTAAGGTGGATATACTCGTCAACAATGCAGGTATGTCACACTCGGCATACAGCATTTACGAAAAGAAAGAGGACTGGAGTAAGGTTATCAGCCTTAATCTGACAAGCCATTTCTTTGTCAGCCAGACGATAGCCAATGCTTTTATGATTCCTCAAAAGCAGGGTAAAATTGTCAATATGTGTTCTCTCGGAGGCATTATGGGTATTCCCGGTGCGGCGGCATACAGTGCTAGTAAGGGCGGTATTATGCAGATGACCAAGTCCCTTGCCTGTGAGTGGGCACGCTTTGGCATCACCGTCAACTGTGTTTGTCCCGGCTTTGTTGAAACTCCGCTGATAAAAGACAACCTTGCCAACGAAAAGTGGGTGGGCTATATGACTATGCGCACACCTATGCGCCGTCTTGCCCAGCCTGAGGATGTTGCAGGCTCAGTACTTTTTCTTGCAAGCGATATGGCACAGTATATCACAGGCACCTCAATTGTTGTTGACGGCGGCTTTTCAAGCGGCTCGTGAACCCCTCTGTCAGAAGACCTGAAGGCTTTCTGACATCTCCCCTTTCAGGGGAGACGAGGGTGTGGTGGCAAATATGTGCTTTTACCAACAATGCGATATAACTAAAATTTTCCCTCAGGCTGAGTGTATAGCGCTGACTAAGGATATCGTCAGCTTGTCGCCCCTGAAAGGGGAGATGTCAAGAACACATTTATGTGGACTTGACAGAGGGGTAAAGAAAGGAAAAGCCATATGGAAAACGAAAAAGATTACAGTTATACCGGATACAATAATAAATTGAAAGAAAGAGCAAGACACCTCAGAAAAAATATGACAGAACAAGAACGGCGCCTTTGGTTTTGTTTTTTAAAAAACTATCCTGTAAAATTTGTAAGCCAACGCCCCATCGGCAAATATATAGCTGATTTCTATTGCTCAAAGGCTAATCTTGTAATTGAACTTGACGGGAGCCAGCACTACACTGACGAAGGGTTGGACTATGATGAAAATCGTACCTATGTTATGAACCAATTTGGTGTAGAAGTTATACGTTTTTCAAATTATGATGTGGACACAAATTTTGAAGGTGTTTGCATAAGAATTGACAGAATAGTCAGTGAAAGGACCGGCTTGCCGAGGCAGATGGTGTGAATCCCTCAGAACCTCTCTGTCAGAAAACCTAAAGGCTTTCTGACATCTCCCCTTTCAGGGGAGACGAGAATGCAGAGTAGACTTTGTGCAATTTTGATTTATATTACAGAAGAAAAAACAACGCAAGACAACTGAAAACGTCTCCAAGCTAATACAAGCACTCACACATTATTTCGTCAGCTTGTCGCCCCTGAAAGGGGAGATGTCAAGAACACATTTATGTGTACTTGACAGAGGGGTACACCAAAAAACAAAAACCCGCCATTATAGCGGGCTTTTATTTTGATTAGCTTAAATTATTCAGCTGCGTCGATTTTTGCAATAACTTCATCAATCTTAGCTGCTGCATCTTCAAGACCAAAAAGAACAAGAAGGTCTGTGAAAAGGTCGATAAAGCTGAGAACGAGTGCCTTTACATCCATTGTACATTACCTCCGTTATTATTCAGACAAAGCCTTTTATCTGTCAGTTAAAATTATATATCAGGTGACACGCTTTGTCAACATCTAAGTCAAAATCAGTTAATAAATTTAAAAAATAAAAAAGTGCCGACCCTTATGGGTCGGCATCTAAGCTATTTGCAAATAACTTAAATTATTCAGCGTCATCAGCTGCAGGGAAGTCATAGCCTTCTTCGCCAGCTATGAAGCCAAAGATCTTACCAACGATATATGTAATAGCGTCGATGAGAGCCTGATATGAGAAACCGTCTGCAAAGAATCCCTTAATTGCTTCAAACATTTTAGTATCCTCCTTTTAAGATTTTGTAATAATTAGAAAATCTAATTATTTGAGAATTTCAGCGAGTTCGGGCCATTCACCCTTAATGATAGCGAGAACGAATTCGATGATCATGTTTACGAAAGCTGTGAAGTTCATTTCACCCCATGATACGTTTTCAAACATTGTAGGAGTCCTCCTTCTTTAATATTCCTATCTCTAGGTATCTATATTTTATAACAAGCGCTTTAATTTGTCAATAGAAAATTCATATTTTTTTAAAAATATTGCATAAAATTTCTATTGCAAATAGTTATTTTAAAACAGCAGGCCGCTTTTTGAGAAGCAACCTGCTGTAATTTTCTTTTGCCCTCGCCGGGCGGGCGTTACTTTCTTGAAAGAAAGTAAGAACCTTTCGTGCTATGCACTCAAGAACCTTAATACTTACGTAAAATACCAAAGAATTTTGCTTATTCTGACGGTTATTTAAAGTATTTCACTGCGCTCTTGAACATCTTGATGTCATAGTCACCAAGCACATTCTTATAAAGACCGTAACCGATTCTTTCACTGTGACCCATCTTACCGAATACGCGTCCGTCAGGTGAGGTGATACCCTCAATAGCGAACATTGAATCGTTGGGGTTAAAGTGAACATCGTTTGTTGCATTGCCCTCGAAGTCAACATACTGAGTTGCAATCTGTCCGTTCTTAGCGAGCTCAAGAATTGTCTTTTCGTCGCTGAGGAAGCGGCCTTCACCGTGTGAGATAGGCACATTATAGATATCACCTACATTAGTGTCAGCAAGCCAGGGACTCATATTTGATGCGATTCTTGTTCTTACAATGCGTGACTGGTGGCGTGCAATTGTGTTGAAGGTCAGTGTGGGCATATTTTCCTCTGAGTCAACAATCTTTCCGTAGGGTACAAGGCCCAGCTTAATAAGCGCCTGGAAGCCGTTACAGATACCGCACATAAGACCGTCGCGGTTATCAAGAAGGTCAGTTACCTGCTCCTTGATAGCGGCATTACGGAAGAAGGCTGTAATAAACTTACCGCTGCCGTCAGGCTCGTCACCGCCTGAGAAGCCACCGGGAATGAATATCATCTGTGCTGTTTCAAGCTCTTTTGCAAAGGTTTCAACGCTTCTCTGAATGCCGTCTGCACTCAGGTTGTTGATAACGATAATCTTGCTCTCGGCGCCTGCATCATCCATAGCCTTGGCTGAGTCGAATTCGCAGTTTGTGCCGGGGAAAACGGGGATAAGTACCTTAGGCTTAGCTGTCTTGATAGCAGGTGCAACTCTCTTTGTTGCCTCATATGAGAAGGTCTCAACCTTTGACTTTGACTGGTCAATATTGCATGAGTAAACGCTTTCAAGCTTATCTTCGTACACGCTGAGGAGTGCGTCGAGAGCTACTTCTTCGCCGCCCATTTTGATTACAGCGTTATCGGTGATGTAACCGATGAGTTCGCCTTCGTTTACATCTTCACTTACTTCAAGCAGGAAGCTGCCGTAAGCATATGAGAAAGCATCTTCTACGCTGATTGTGTCAGCATAGTTAAAGCCCAGACCGTTACCGAAGCACATCTTCATAACTGCTTCTGCAATGCCGCCGAAGCCGGGTGTGTAGCAGGAAACTGCCTTACCGCTTCTGAGAAGCTCAGTAACCTTGTCAAATACACCGAGGAGTGATTCTGTTACGGGCAGATGATCTGCGTCAAATTCGGGAGTGAGTTTGATAAGCTTGTTGCCTGCCTTCTTAAATTCAGGTGAAACAACATTCTCAACCTTGTCTGTTGTAACTGCAAAGGAAACGAGAGTGGGGGGTACGTCGAGCTTTTCAAATGTACCGCTCATTGAGTCCTTACCGCCGATAGCGGCAACCTTAAGGTCTTTCTGAGCCTTGAATGCACCGAGAAGTGCTGCAAGGGGCTTGCCCCAACGCTTGGGATCTTTACCCGGTCTCTCGAAGTATTCCTGGAAGGTGAGATAAACATCCTCAAACTTGGCACCTGTTGCAATGAGCTTGCAAACTGACTCAATAACAGCCATATATGCGCCGTGGAAAGGAGTTTTCTCTGTATAGAAGGGGTTGTAGCCCCATGACATAAATGAGCAATCGTTTGTGTGACCCTTTTCCACTGAAACGAGCTGAACCATTGCCTGAATGGGAGTGAGCTGATTTTTACCGCCAAAGGGCATAAGCACTGTGCCTGCACCGATAGTTGAGTCGAAGCGTTCACTGAGACCTCTCTTTGAGCAGACGTTAAGGTCAGCCGCAAGAGTATTCATGTTTTCAGCAAAACCGCCCTCAATCTTTTTCATGGGGCACTGAGGAGCAGCAACCTCAATATCAATGTGCTTTTCAGCACCGTTTGAGTTAAGGAATTCACGGCTGATATCAACAATAGCCTTGCCGTTCCAATACATTGTAAGGCGCTTTTCAGCCTTAACCTTAGCCACAACGGTAGCGTTAAGGTTTTCTTTCTTAGCAAGAGCGAGGAAGTTATCGATATTTTCTTTTTCGATAACAACTGCCATTCTTTCCTGACTTTCACTGATAGCAAGCTCTGTGCCGTCAAGACCCTCATACTTCTTGGGTACTGCGTTAAGGTCGATTTCGAGACCGTCTGCAAGTTCGCCTATAGCAACGGAAACGCCGCCGGCACCGAAGTCGTTACAGCGTTTGATCATACGGCATGCTTCTTTATTTCTGAAAAGTCTCTGAAGCTTTCTTTCTTCGGGAGCATTACCCTTCTGAACCTCAGCACCGCAGGTCTCAAGGCTTTCCATGGTGTGTGACTTTGATGAACCGGTAGCACCGCCACAGCCGTCACGGCCTGTAGCACCGCCGAGAAGAATAACAACATCGCCGTCTTCGGGGCATTCTCTTCTTACATTTTCAGCGGGAGCAGCGGCAACAACAGCACCGATTTCCATTCTCTTAGCTGTGTAGCCTTCGTGATAGAGTTCGTCAACAATGCCCGTTGCAAGACCGATCTGGTTACCGTAGGATGAATAACCTGCAGCAGCAGTTGTAACTATCTTTCTCTGGGGGAGCTTGCCGGGGATAGTCTCGGCAACACTCTTTAAGGGGTCGCCTGCACCTGTAACACGCATAGCACCGTAAACATAGCTTCTGCCTGACAGGGGGTCACGGATAGCACCGCCGATACAAGTTGCGGCACCGCCGAAAGGCTCAATTTCAGTGGGATGGTTGTGAGTTTCGTTTTTGAAAAGAAGGAGCCAAGGCTCTTTTTTGCCGTCAACTTCAACTTCGATTTTAACTGTGCAAGCGTTGATTTCTTCGCTCTCGTCAAGTTTGTCAAGATAACCGTTAGCGTTCAGATATTTACCTGCGAGAGTACCGATATCCATAAGGCAGATGGGCTTTGTTCTGCCGAGCTCTTTTCTTGTTTCAATATAGTCGTCATAAGCTCTTTGCAGAAGCTCGTCTTCAAATTTAACACTGTCGATAGTTGTGAGGAATGTTGTATGACGGCAGTGGTCTGACCAATAGGTGTCGATCATACGGATTTCAGTGATAGTGGGGTTTCTGCCTTCTTTTTTGAAGTAGTCCTGACAGAAGGCGATATCGTCGTTATCCATAGCAAGAGCATACTTCTTAACGAAATCAGCAAGGCCGTCTTTGTCAAGGTCAATGAAGCCGTCAAGAGTTTCAACCTCAGTGGGGATGTCATATTTTGTCTTGAGTGTTTCAGCAGTCTCAAGTGAAGCTTCTCTTGACTCAACGGGGTTGATAACATACTTCTTGATTTCTGCAAGTTCTGCTTCTGTCACATCACCGTAAAGAAGATAAACCTTTGCAGTTTTGACTGTGGGTCTTTCGCCCTGTGAGATAATCTGAATGCACTGAGCTGCTGAGTCAGCTCTCTGATCAAACTGACCGGGAAGAGGCTCAACTGCAAAAACAGTGGCACCCTCAGCACTGAGAGTTTCACTTGTGATATCAAGCTGAGGCTCTGAGAAAACGTTTTTAACTGCATAATCAAAGAGTGACTTTTCGATATCTTCAGCATCATAGCGGTTAATAACACGAAGGTCACTTACGCTCTTGATGCCAAGCAGTGAGTTAATGTCGCCTAAAAGACCCTTTGCTTCATTGGCGAGTTCCTTTTTCTTTTCAACATATATGCGATATACCATTTATTTTGCCTCCTTGGCTTTTTTGCCTATATCGTTTCTATAGAATGCATTGTCAAAACTGACTGTTTTAACTTTGGCGTAAGCAGAGTCGATAGCTTCTTCGAGAGTGTCGCCTATGGCTGTCACACCCAGTACGCGTCCGCCGCTTGTCTTGAGAGTTTCACCCTCGAGCACCGCCCCTGCAACATAAACGCTGTCTTTAACTTCCTCGGGAATAGTGATGGCAAAGCCCTTGTCGTATTTCTGGGGATAGCCCTTTGACGCCATAATAACACAGCAAGCGTTTTTGTCTGCGAACTTAACCTCAGTTTCTGCGAGAGTGCCGTCTGTGGTGGCCTTCATAATTGTGAGCAGGTCACTTTCAAGCAGAGGAAGCACAACCTGAGTCTCAGGGTCGCCGAAACGGCAGTTGTACTCAATAACCTTGGGACCTTTTTCTGTTATCATAAGACCGAAGTAAAGGCAACCTTTAAAGGTGCGACCCTCAGCATTCATTGCGTTTATGGTGGGCAGGAAAATCTTTTCCATACACTCTTTTGCAACGGCCTCGGTGTAATAGGGGTTGGGAGCAACAGTACCCATACCGCCTGTGTTGAGACCCTCGTCATTGTCAAGAGCTCTCTTGTGGTCCATTGATGAAACCATGGGAACCACTGTCTTGCCGTCTGTGAATGAAAGCACTGAAACCTCGGGGCCTGTGAGGAATTCCTCAATAACGATGTTGCTTCCACTTTCACCGAAGATTTTATCCTGCATCATTGAGCGAACAGCATCTTTGGCTTCATCTCTTGTCATGGCGATGATAACGCCTTTACCAAGAGCAAGACCGTCAGCCTTGATAACAGTGGGAATGGGAGCTGTTTCGAGATAGTCGAGTGCCTTATCCATATCGCTGAATACTTCATATTCCGCAGTGGGAATACCGTATTTTTTCATAAGGTTTTTTGAGAAAACCTTACTGCCTTCAATAATTGCGGCTTTACTCTCAGGGCCGAAGCAGGGGATGCCAAGCTTGCCGAGCTCGTCAACTGCACCAAGCACAAGGGGATCGTCGGGAGCAACAACTGCATAGTCAATGCCCTCACTTTTTGCAAATTCGCAAATACCCTTGATGTCGGTTGCGCCTACTCCTACACACTCAGCGTCAGCGGCAATGCCGCCGTTGCCGGGCAGGGCATAGATTTTTTCTATCTTATCATTTTCTTTAAGCTTTTTGATGATGGCGTGTTCACGTCCGCCGCCACCTACAACCATAATTTTCATATCTCTCACCTCTTAGTCAGCGTAGATAGGATATTTTTCGCAAAGAGCGAGGACACCCTTTGTGATTTCGTCTTTTGAATTTTCGAAGTCAGTAATTGCAAGCTTTATCCATTTGGCGATAAGCTTCATATCTTCCTCTTTGAAGCCTCTTGAAGTAACGGCAGCAGTACCAACACGAAGACCGCTTGTAACAAAGGGACTCTTGGGGTCGTTGGGGATGGTGTTTTTGTTTGCCGTGATGTGGACTTCGTCAAGTCTTGCCTCAAGCTCCTTGCCTGAAATGTCATATTTTCTGAGGTCGAGAAGCATCAGGTGATTGTCGGTGCCCTTTGAGACGATGTCGATCTCCTCTGCTATGAGTGCCTTACAGAAGGCTGCGGCATTTTTATGAAGCTGTGTCTGATAAGCCTTGAAGTCGTCGCTGAGAGCCTCGCCGAAGGCAACTGCCTTAGCGGCAATGATGTGCATTAAGGGGCCACCCTGAGTGCCGGGGAAAACTGCTTTGTCAATTTTCTGAGCAAGTTCAGCCTTGCAAAGGATAAGACCGCCACGGGGACCGCGAAGAGTCTTGTGAGTTGTTGATGTAACAACATCAGCATAGGGTACGGGTGAGGGATGGATGCCTGCAGCAACAAGACCTGCAATGTGAGCCATATCAACCATAAGATATGCACCCACCTCGTCTGCGATTTCTCTGCAGCGAGGGAAGTCGATAACTCTTGAATAAGCGCTTGCACCCACAACGATAAGCTTGGGCTTACACTCAAGAGCAATTTCTCTCATTTTATCATAGTCAATCATTTCTGTCTCATCGTCAACACCATAGGGAACAATGTTCCAGTATTTACCTGAAATGTTAACCGGTGAGCCGTGGGAAAGATGTCCGCCCTGTGAAAGGTTCATGCCCATAACAGTGTCGCCGGTTTCGAGAAGAGCGAAGAAAACCGCAAGGTTAGCGTTGGCTCCTGAGTGGGGCTGCACGTTGGCGTGCTCTGCACCGAAAAGCTTCTTAGCTCTTTCTCTTGCTATGTTTTCAACCTCGTCAACACAGTGGCAGCCGCCGTAGTAGCGTTTGCCGGGGTAGCCCTCTGCGTACTTATTGGTAAGCACACTGCCTGCAGCTAAAAGCACAGCCTTGGAAACGATATTTTCCGAAGCGATAAGCTCAATAAAGGTTTCCTGTCTTGTGAGCTCTTTATCGCAAGCGGCAAAGACCTCTGAGTCATATTTTTCAAGTTCGTTAAAATAATTAAGCATGTCGTTCTCCTTTTCGGGGGAATTTTTATTAGTGGTGGAAGAGTCTCATCTTTGTGAATGCCATTACCATATTGTATTTATCTGCACACTCGATAACAGCATCGTCTCTTATTGAGCCGCCGGGCTCTGCAATATAGCTTACGCCGCTGCGATATGCTCTTTCAATATTGTCTGAGAAGGGGAAGAATGCATCTGAGCCAAGGGCAATGCCTGAGAAGGTTTTAAGATGTGCTTCCATTTCTTCCTTTGTGAAGGGCTCGGGCTGTGAGGTGAAGTACTTCTGCCAGTTGCCGTCAGCACAAACATCCTCTTCGTTTTTGTTGATATAACCGTCGATAACATTGTCACGGTCTGCTCTGCCGAGAGTGGGCAGGAAGGGGAGACCCAGCACCTTATCAGCCTGACGAAGAAGCCAGGTGTCTGCCTTTGTGCCTGCAAGACGGGTGCAGTGAATTCTTGACTGCTGACCTGCGCCAACACCGATAGCCTGTCCGTCATAGGCATAGCAAACTGAGTTTGACTGTGTGTATTTAAGTGTAATGAGAGCAATGATAAGATCTCTCTTTGCACTTTCGGGAAGCTCCTTATTCTTTGTTACGATGTCACTGAGAAGAGCCTCGTTTATTTCAAAGTTGTTTCTGCCCTGCTGGAAGGTGATGCCGTAAACCTGCTTTGTTTCAATTTCAGCGGGCACATAATCGGGGTCAATTTTAACTACATTGTAGTTGCCGTTTCTTTTTAATTTGAGAATAGCAAGAGCTTCGTCTGTGTAACCGGGAGCGATAACGCCGTCGGAAATTTCACGCTTGATAAGCTTTGCTGTTGTGGCATCGCAAACATCTGACAGAGCAACCCAGTCACCGAAGGAGCACATTCTGTCAGTACCTCTTGCTCTTGCATAAGCGCAGGCAAGGGGGCTTTCGTCAAGACCCTCTACATCGTCAACGAAGCAGGCTTTCTTCAGCTTTTCGGGAAGGATTGTGCCTACTGCTGCTGATGTGGGGCTTACATGCTTGAAGGATGCTGCACAGGGAAGACCTGTTGCTTCCTTTACTTCCTTAACAAGCTGCCATGAGTTGAAAGCATCAAGGAAGTTGATGTAGCCGGGTCTGCCTGAAAGGATTTCGATAGGCAGCTCTGAGCCGTCATGCATATAAATTTTTGAAGGTTTCTGATTGGGGTTACAGCCGTATTTAAGTTCAAATTCTTTCATAATGCCCTCCGCAATTATTTATTTTTGTTTACTACTCTTGTTTCGCTTTCGCCGCTTTCGATATCGATGTATCTGACGAAAAGTGAAACCTTGTTGTCTTCGTTAAGGTTTTCCCAGATAAGGTCTGTCAGCTCGTCGATGGAAACATCGGGAAGCTCGAGAGTCTTGGGCTCGCCTTCAAATGAGGGCAGGGGATTGCCGTCATGATTATAGGTGTGAATAAACTTTGCTCTACCGCAAAGGGGATTTGAGTAAGCGTAGGTAAATCTTTCACATGAGCTGTCGTCACCCTCTGCACTCTTGAGAATTGACATAGCGTAGTTCATACCCTCTTTTTCAAGGCGGATAATGCCTGAAATTCTGGGAGTGAAGTTAGGAGCATCGTCTTCAAATTCTCTTGTGCGAAGAGCCTGCTCAAAGGTCATCTGCTTATCCATAAGCTCATAGATAGTGTCGGTTTGGTCGCCGTTTGTCACGATTGTCTTGTTGCCGAGCACTCTCACGGGGTAGTAGATGATAAGATGGGGGTCTGTCATCTTGCTTTCGTCAAAAGCCTTGGTGCGCATTGCATCGCCTTCAAGTACAAAAACACGGTTACGGCTGTTTTCGCTTCTGCCCATAATGAAATAAGCAGTTACAGCCTTTTTGCCGTCAGCGCTTTTGCCGATGATGATGCCTCTGCCGTGATAAGCAAGAGAATTCAGTTCGTCTTTAATTGTTGAAACTTTCATAGCTTACTCTCCTATATAAACTTTATTGTTTTTTACTGTCAGTTTGTCTTCACAGAAAAGCTTTACCGCTTCGGGAAGAATTTTCCACTCAGCTTCTTTCATAATTCTTTCCTGCAAGGTTTCGGGTGTGTCGTCTTGCTGTACTTCCACAGCCTTCTGCAATATGATAGGTCCTGCATCACATTCGGGTGTTACGAAGTGTACCGTAGCACCTGAAACCTTCACTCCCTTTTCGAGAGCCGCCTCGTGAACGTGAAGACCGTAGTAGCCTTTGCCGCAGAAGGAGGGGATAAGTGCAGGGTGAATATTTATAATAGCGTTGGGGTATGCCTCATAAACCTGCTCGTCAATAATTGTGAGAAAGCCTGCGAGTACCACAAGGTCAATGTCATTTGCTTTGAGTGTGTCTGTGAGAGCCTTTGAGTAGGCGGCTATATCACCATAGTCTTTTTTGCAAAGTACTTCCGAAGCGATGCCATTGTTTCTGGCTCTCTCAAGAGCATAAACGCCGGGCTTTGAAGCAATGACAAGAGTTATTTTGCTGTCTGCGAACATACCTTGCTTTTCGGCATCAATAAGAGCCTGAAGATTTGTTCCGCCGCCTGAAACGAGAACTGCAATTCTCTTTTTCATTACCGAATCCCCTTCTCGTCACCTCCGATAATTTCACCGATAACATAGGCATCAATGCCGTTTTCTTTAAGAACAGAGATTGAGAGTTCTACTTCATCAGCGGGAACTACAATGCTCATGCCTACGCCCATATTGTAGGTGTTATACATATCACGCTCGGGAATATTGCCCCACTGAGCAATAACATTGAAGATGGGAAGCACCTTGATGGCGGATTTGTCAATTTTTGCGCAAAGTCCGTCGGGGATTGAACGGGGGATATTTTCATAGAAGCCGCCGCCTGTGATGTGAGAAATACCCTTTACCTTAACTTGTTCAAGAAGAGCAAGAACGGGCTTAACATAAATTTTTGTGGGAACAAGTAAAGCCTCGGCAATGCTCTTGCCGCCTAATTCTTCACGCTCCACATAAAGCTCGGGATTATTGTTATCAATATCAAACACCTTACGGCATAAGCTGAAGCCGTTGGAGTGGATACCTGTTGAAGGAAGAGCGATAACCACATCGCCTGCAGCCATTTTGCTGTTGTCAATCATCTTGGGCTTATCTACCACACCTACTGCAAAACCGGCAAGGTCATAATCTTCTATAGGCATGAGACCGGGATGCTCTGCAGTTTCACCGCCGATAAGTGCTGCGCCTGACTGAACACAACCTTCAGCAACACCGCTTACGATTTCTGCAATCTTCTCAGGAACATTTTTGCCGCAGGCAATGTAGTCCAGGAAATATAAAGGCTTTGCGCCGACACAGATGATATCGTTAACACACATAGCAACTGCATCAATACCGATTGTGTCGTGCTTGTCCATAAGAATAGCAAGCTTAACCTTTGTTCCGCAACCATCGGTGCCTGATACTAAAACAGGATGTTCCATTCCGGCAACCATGCTCAGGTCAAAGCATCCGCCGAAACCGCCTACATCATCTACACAATTTTCATTGCGGGTTCTTGCAACATGTTTTTTCATAAGTTCAACGGCTTTGTAGCCGGCTGTAATATCAACGCCTGCAGCAGCGTAGGACTGTGACTGTGAATTTTTCATATCGTTTTAGTTCCTTTCA
>JAZSPF010000073.1:0-11518 GCA_045537315.1 Acutalibacteraceae bacterium | reverse complement strand
GAAGGTATTTCAAAGGAAGATATCGGCAGAGAAGGCTTCCTTGAAAGAGCATGGGAGTGGAAAGCTCAGTACGGCGGCAGAATTATCGAACAGCTCAAGAAAATGGGCTCATCCTGCGACTGGGACAGAGAGCGCTTCACTCTTGACGAAGGCTGTTCAAAGGCAGTTAAAGAGGTATTTGTAAACCTTTATGAAAAAGGCCTCATTTATCGCGGCGAAAGAATGATCAACTGGTGTACCCACTGTAAGACATCTATTTCTGACGCTGAGGTTGAGCACGAGGAAAAAGACGGTAGCTTCTGGCATTTAAGATATCCCTTTGCTGACGGCACAGGTTACATTGAGGTTGCAACAACCCGTCCTGAAACTATCCCCGGTGATACAGGTGTTGCAGTTCATCCCGACGACGAAAGATATAAGGCTATTGTCGGCAAAACTGTTATTATTCCTGTTATCGGCAGAGAAATTCCTATTGTTGCAGATAGCTATGCAAAAATGGATAAGGGTACAGGTGCTGTTAAGATTACACCTGCACACGACCCCAACGACTTTGAGGTTGGTCTTAGATGCGATCTTCCCGTACTCAACGTAATGACCGATGACGGCTTTATGAATGAGGACGCAGGCAAATATGCTGGTATGGATCTTATGCAGTGCCGCAAGGCTATTGTTGCCGATATGGAAGCAGCTGGCGCTCTTGTTAAAATTGAACCCACAAAGCACGAGGTTGGCACTTGCTACCGTTGTCATACTGCAGTTGAACCTCGTGTATCAAAGCAGTGGTTCGTTAAGATGGAGCCTCTTGCTAAACCTGCAATTGATGTTGTCCGTCAGGGCAAGGTTAAGTTTATTCCCGAGCGTTTTGACAAGATTTATTATAACTGGATGGAAAACATCCGTGACTGGTGTATCTCCCGTCAGCTCTGGTGGGGACACAGAATTCCTGCCTGGTACTGCGAAGAATGCGGTGAGATTACAGTTTCAAAAGAAGATGCTGTAAAGTGCTGTAAGTGCGGCAGTGATAAGATAACTCAGGATCCTGACACACTCGATACATGGTTCTCATCAGCACTCTGGCCTTTCTCAACTCTCGGCTGGCCTGATAAGACACCTGAGCTTATGCATTACTATCCCACAAGCACTCTTGTAACAGGTTACGATATCATCTTCTTCTGGGTTGCAAGAATGATTTTCTCAGCTTGCGAGCAAATGGGCGAAGTACCCTTCGACACAGTATTTATCCACGGTATCGTCCGTGACGAGCTTGGCAGAAAAATGTCAAAGTCTCTTGGTAACGGCATTGATCTTCTTGTTGTTATTGAGCAGTACGGTGCTGACGCACTTCGTCTGACGCTTGCCACGGGTAACAGCCCGGGTAACGATATGCGTTACAGCGAAAAGAAGGTTGAAGCTTCAAGAAACTTCTGCAATAAGATCTGGAATGCTGCAAGATTTATTCTTATGAATCTTCCCGAAGACGAAGCAGCACCTCATATTCCCAATGACCTTGCACTTGAAGATAAGTGGATTCTTTCACACTATAACAGACTTACTAAGGAAGTAACCGATAACCTTGATAAGTTTGAGCTCGGTGTTGCAGTGCAGAAGCTTTACGATTTCATCTGGGATATTTTCTGTGACTGGTACATTGAGCTTGCAAAGATAAGACTTCAGAAAGGCGACGACGAAGCCGCAACTGCAAGAGCAGTCCTCGTTTATGTTATGAGCGAAACTCTCAAGCTCCTTCATCCCTTCATGCCTTTCATCACAGAAGAAATCTGGCAGACACTTCCTCACGACGGTGAGACAATTATGAAGTCACAGTGGCCCGTATTCAGCGATGAACTCGTATTCACCGAAGACGAAGAAAAGATGAATATAATTATGGATGCTATCAGAGCAATCCGTAACAGACGCGGTGAGATGAATGTACCGCCCTCAAGAAAGGCTCATGTGTACATTGCCACGGAAAAGAAGGACATCTTCTCACTTTCAGCACTGTTTATGCAGAAGCTTGCTTCAGCTTCCGAAGTAACCGTAGGTGACAGCTTCAATATTGAGGGCAGTGTAAGTATCGTAACTGCCGACGCTAAGATTTATATTCCTATGGGTGACCTTGTTGACTTTGAGGCTGAAAGAAAGAGACTTCTCAAAGAAAAAGAAACCGCTGAAAAGAAGCTGGCTCAGATTAACGGCAAGCTTTCAAATCCCGGTTTCCTTGCAAAGGCACCTCAGAATGTTATAGATACACAGAAGGCTGATGCTGAAAAGCTTACTGAAAAAATCAAGATGATTGACGAAAGCCTCGCAGCATTAAACTGATTTGATATTAAAGGACAGTTCGTCTGAGCTGTCCTTTTAATTTGACAAAGCGAATTAAGAATAGTATAATAAAAGCAATAAACTTAGGAGGAAACATTATGGATTTTTACGGTAAATTTTTTGCGTTTATTGCTGCAGTTATCTTTTTCATAAGCGGAACAGGCCCTGTTATCGGTGAGTTTGATGCGGAGCCTTCAACCAAACTGACTCAGACTGAAATGATCGGCGGCGAGCTTCCCTGCGACCTGCAGTTAAAACCTTTTTATGACAATTCTGAAGAGAGCTTTATTATTCCGGGACTTAAAGAAGGCTTTGTTCCTCAAGGAATCTTCTATGAAGAAGCAAATGATGTTTTTCTGCTTTCAGGCTATTATAAAGGAAAGGCTCAGCCTTCAAGAGTTATTGTTGTTGACGGTGAAGGTAATTTTGTGAAATCCGTCGGCTGTCTGACGCAGAAAGGCGATAAGGCAACAGGGCACTTCGGCGGTATTGCTGTTTATAAGGACTATGTCTATGTTGCAACTACAAGTGTTACTCACGTGCTGTCTCTCAGTGAAGTTCTCAGTGCAGAGGATGAGGGATATGTTCAGATTATTGGCGAACTTTATACAGACACAACCTGCTCTTATGTTAATGTTTGTCATGGTGTGCTTTATATTGGTGAATTTACTGATACCACCTTTGAGGATATGAAGGGTGCAACCAATGTTTATAAAAACGGACTTGCAAAATATTTTTCACGGTGTAATGCATTTGTACTTGATGAAAACGGTAAGTTTGGTATTAAAGCAGACAAAATTGATGAAGAAAACAATATGATTCCCGATTTTGCTATGACATCACCCTTTAAGGTGCAGGGGATGTGTGTGTTGCCTGATGGTACAATAGTTTACACTGCTTCATCAACACCTGCCACCAATTCGAGAGTTTATCTTTATGAAGATGTAACCAAGGGTGAACCTGATGAAATTATCACAGTCGGCGGCAAGGAAGTGCCTCTTTATTACTGTGAGTTAAAAGACAGAATTGCGCAGTACAGAGTACCCACATATCTTGAAGAAATTACTCTTTATCCCGATGGCAGTGTTTATATAATAACAGAGTCAGCCTCTGCGCCTTACGCAGTGCAGAGTAAAAATCCTATTGATAATGTTTTCAAGTGGGATATTAACGGTATGCGGTGAAAGATTTATATCCGGCTGAAAGGAGCCTGATAAAATGAAATCTGAAAAAAAGAGCAGTGGTTTCTCGATAATAAGCTTATGTATTGTTACAGTCTATTTCCTAATTAACAGTCTGTTCGTGTGTGAGTGGTTATCATCAAAAGGTACGTTGTCAGTTTTTTCTAACATAGTTTTTACCATTGATTTATTTACGTGGCATATTTACTGCTTATTTGCAACAATAAGTTTCTTTGTCAAGGTCTCTAAGAAAAATTCTTCAAAATGGAATAGTTTTTTACACCTGATTTTTATGTTGATAAGCTTCTTTGAAATATACTGGATGATTCAAAACGCTTTTTAAATAATCTTATATTAAAAAAAGGACAGCTTCTCTCGGAGCTGTCCTTTGAAGTTACATCTTATCGTGATATTTTATGTAATTGACTATGAAGCCAATGAGAAGTGCAAGGAGAATAACAGGTAAAAATACTACAACGCCAAGCACGAGACCCACAATAACGCCGAGACCCTTTTTACTCTTGACAAAGTTAGGCTTTGTCAGGTCTTTAGCAGGTAAATTGTTATAGAGGTTAAGCACAGCCTTTTCGTCACATATGCCGCTGTTGTAAAGAAGCGGCTCAACAAGGCTCTGAACCGATTCCGCACCTTTGAGTATCTTGCCTATCTTTATGCCAAGCACTGCAAGTATGCTGTCGACGATTGCCAGAATACCCATTGTTATTTTATAATGTGCAGTGTCGGGTGAATAAGGACTGTCACCGCCGTAAAGGTTTGCAACAAGCGAAACGATGAAATTTACAACACTTTCGTCTTTGATGTCCTGCCAATCAGCTTTCTTAAGACCTGATTCTTTCTTGCAAAGAGGTGCGAGATTTCCGATCGTGAGTTTATTGAGAAGCTTTGCAAAAGGCTTGATTATCCAACCGATTTTGTAGATAAGCGACGGTTTAACGCTGAATGAGTTTGCCATTCTTGCAAACTCGGGAATATCACTGCCGGCTTTGGCAATAACTCTTCTTATCATTCCGAAGAATTTATCTTCAAGGTGGTCTTTGATTTTTCTGCCATTCAATTCAAAATCCACATCAACAGAGTCTACATTGATTTGTCCATTTGCCGGATCAAAAACAACCTGACGGAATGTGGCAGGGTACCCAACGGCACCTGCTGTTGTTATATCATAGAAAATCTTATCTTCATCGGTGTACTTATAGGAAATATCCTGCATATGGGTGTGACCCGTGAACATATAATTAAGACCCATTTCAGTGAACTGGTCGATTCGCTTTTCCGCTTCGCCCATAATGTTGCCGCCGCCGATTATTTTATAGAAGGGTGAGGGGGAGAGCATGGGGTGATGTGTCATAGGGATAATAAACTGACCGTTTTTCTTTGCATCCTCAATCTGCTCAGTTATCCATGCGAAGCAATCATCTGAAAATCCGCTGGCACCCTTGTGGTTTCTGTCATCATTGAGAGCGAAGAGTCTGTAACCGTCACAAAGCTGAACCACAAAGGACATACTGTCCTCATGCAGGGCAATAGCCTCATCGGGACCGAATTCACGGTAGATATCGAGCAGCTCTTCTCTTTTTGTGCCGGGAACCTTCTTTCTTTCATCGCCGTCATAAAAATAGGTCATTCCGTCACCGTTGAAATCGTGAGTGGCAGTGATAACATAAACCTTCTTGCCTTTTTCTTTGAGCCCTCTGAGAAGTCTGACTACGCCCTCATGGCTCGGCTTTTCAGCCTTGCAGGTTGTGTCACCGCTGACGAGGACAATATCCGCATCATCCTTCGCAAGCTGCTCCATAAGCGCTTCAAGGATTTCTTTGCTGTAATACATTTCATTTGAGTTTGTAACATCGGCTTTTTGGAAGGCCTTACCCTCGCAGCCCATTTCTCTTGCATAGTAGTGAATATCGGAAATTATATTCACTTTCAAGGGTTGAATGTTTTCATACATGATTTATTTCTCCTTAATGATTATAGTATGTGTCTCTTTGAAATCACCGCTTAAAATGAATTCGAGACAGCCGTTTTTATTCCCAAAAGAAATTTCTTTGCCGTCGAGTGTTGCAATGTACTCTTTACCCTCTGTCATAACAGCAAGAAGTGCAAACTTTTCATTCTTGCCATAGTAGGTGAAAGTTATTTCGGCTTCGGTGCATTTTTCGTTGAATCCTGTTTTTTCAAGGAAGGTGTCGAAGCCTACATTCACCGTTCCGGGTGAGTAATATGCCTTTGCCCACATATTTATTGGAGTAGAAAGACCGCCGAAGTTGTGGAACCATCCGCCGCAGCCGGTAACTGTGTTGACCATTTCAAAGGTGTAGTAAGTGTCGTCAACTTCTCTTTTCCATATATCAAGTGCCATATGAGCAATATTCCTTGCGATGTCAACTTCACCAAGGTCAAGCATACTCTTAAAGATAAACCACTGATGAGGGAACCATATATTGCCGTTCCAATAGCCGTTTACTTTATAGTACCCTGCCGTCATATCAACTGCGCTGATGCCGAAGGGGGAGTGCATCTCCTTTTCATTTGTCAGGTGACCGATTATTTTTGCTTTCTGATTTTCGTCACAGACACCTGCAATTATGGGATAAATACCGTCAAGACCCTTGTTGAGATTTTCTCCGTCAGCAGCTCTGAAAATTTCTGTTGGCTCATAGTTTTCATCGTGAAGCACATAGCTGTAATAGCCGCTGTCATTATCCCACGAATATTTATTTAAAGCGGCGGTGAGCTTGCTTATGTCATTACTGTACTCTGCCGCGTCCTGCGAAAGACCTAATTTATCGGCGAGAATTGTAAGTATTTTGCCGAAGCGTATCACCTGTGAGGTTGTGATAACGGGTGAAGCCTTATCACGAAGGGACTGCTTCATCATTGCAACCTGAGCCGGGTAGTCATCCATACCGCTTGATGAGTAGAAATAGTCATATGATGTGAGCAGACCGCTTTTGAACTTTGCTGTTGTTGAACCTCTGATTTTACCTGCGAGGAAGCGATAATAAAGTCTTGCTCTGCCGTAATATGAGAGCAGATGCTCTTTGTCGTCTGCTTTCTGAATCATCTCGTAAAGCTGATAAATCTGCACGGGAACAGGGGAACCGTGATGAAGAAACGCGTAATCGGGGTTGCTTTCATCGCTAAGATATGTATCTATAATATATTCCGCAAAGTTGGGTGCAATTTCGTTCATACCAAGGCCGATAAACCCTGAATCCCATGTGTAAAGACAGTCCCAACGTTTGCCCGGGGTGTGGTGAATTATATATTCGCCGTGTTTATAAATGGGATAAACCACATTTGTCATTACCGTTGCGGCGAGTATCTGATTGCTGAGCTTATATTTTTCTCCTGAGGGGTTGAGCTTAATATCAATGGCGGTTAATTTAGCTTTTTGGTATATTTCCTCATACTCTGCTTGAGTTAAGTAATCGGTTTCGCCTTTTGATATAACCGCATACTGAACCTTCTTTTCGTCCGGTTCTATAAATATAGTATGGCTTATTGCGTTGTGGAAGAAGCCGTCATCACTGTGCTTGCGGCTGAATGCACCTGTGAAGCTTTCCGTTACATCATCGAAAGTTTCGTCGGCATTTGAAAGACGTGCCGTCATGCAGTCCTCAAGTGCACCTGTGCCGATTTCTCTGAAGCGTGTGTTATCGTCAAAGATACGAAGTTTATATTCGCCGTCGATGTTCATATATTTCAGCGTTGTCAGGTAACCGCAGGAAAGCTTCTGATCGCTGATTTCAGGAATATAGTCGGTAGGCACTTCTTCGGTGGTGAGCAGACTTTTATCATCACTTTCGATTATTGCCATAAAGTCGAATTCAGCCCCGCCGCAACCCTCTGAGATAAGCTCGAAGTTCATTTCACCTTTTAATACTTTTCCGAGGGAAAGATAGGCAATTTCAGGGGAGCTGCAGGGAGTAAGTTCAACTATTTTATTGTTTACAGTGAAAACAGCAGTTTTTGCACTGTTTATATAATATACGCCTACCTGCTTTCCTTGCTCATAGTGTATGTCGCTTGTTCGGTAGCGTATTGCCAGCACGGCATTGTCAAAATCTTTGTCTATACTAATACTGTATCTTACCTTGTCACCTTTGATAGCTCCGAAAGGCTCAAAAACACGGTGAGGCATATGCCACTTTTCGGCTCTGTCACCGAGACCTCTGCCGCCGACAAAGCTTTTGTCGAGAAATTCACCTTTTTTTCTGCCGTCCTGACTCTGCTCATCCCATGGGCGGGGGATAGCGTAGGAATATTCGCTGTAGTCAAGCGCGTCCCAATAAACGCATTTTGAGGGAAGTGACACCTCGGTGTACATGTCCTGCGGATATTCAACCGAAGAAAAATAATTGACAACACAGTTTTTAATTATGTCAGTGTTGTTGACAATTTCGGTTCTTACAAGTATACTGTTATCCGACAGCTTTGTGAAAGAGACATCGGAATAAACCTTGTCCTTCCACTGTAAATCATATCTGTAAGAATAGAAAGAATAATCCTCATTGCAAAGCCATGGATGATATGCGCTGGGCAGTGTCACATTAGGCACTTTTATATCAAATGCGCTTATTGCAGGTGCAACGCTCAGGTCAAAGCGAATGCCACTGTATTTTTCGTGCTGAGCAATATGGGATATGCCCGCATACTTTTTAGAAAAGGGACCCCAGCCCCAAAAACAGCCGAATTTATCCTTCATAGGCGTTACCTCATTTTCAAATATATATTTATATCTATACCGAAATTATACAATATATAGTGATTTTATGTCAACTTCTTTTCACCGAAAATACATATATTGTTAATAAGATTACTAAAAAAAATTAAAATTACCTATTTTTTGAAAAAAAGTCGTGTTTTTTACCTTTTTTATTTATAAAAGCACTTGAAATTTGAAAATCATGGTGCTATAATGTGTTAGAAATAAATTATTTAGGAGGTTATTCTCATGAAAAAAGTTTTAGCCGTACTTCTTTCGGTTATGATGCTTTTCGGAGCTCTCTCATTCAGTTCATCAGCAGCAAGTACTTCCATTCCTTATTTTAATGAAATCAATGGCAATCCTGCACTTGCAAATCCCAGAACTCAGGTTATCGTTGTATTCCAGCTTTTAGGCGGTACATTAAAGAGTGGCGTAAATGTTTATGATGAAGAAACCAATAAGTTTACATGGGTTGAAGGTTTTGACGAGCCTACTTACATAATGCTCCCCAGAAACTCTGAAGATCTTAAACCCGAATCAGTTATCCAGCTTCCCGCTGTAACTCCTCCCTCAGGTTATTCATTTGACGGTTGGCACTGCAGAGGCGTTGCAGGTATCCAGGAGTATGCTACATATGCAGCAAACAGCGCATTCGAAATTCCTGCAGGTTCTGCCGGTCAGGTTATTGAATTCAGAGCTGCTTACAGCCCCGCAGAAATTGAGCCCGACACAATGGAGACAATTATGACAATTCTTGTTAAGGTCTTCGGTACAATTATCGGTCTTCTCTTCCTCAGCGATGCACAGGCTGGTATGGAAATGATGGAAAATCTTCTTGGTCAGCTCCTTGGCTAATTAAATGAACATAGAGCCATCCGTTTGGGTGGCTTTATTTTTTTCTTTACAAAATATATAATGTTTGATATAATCTGAATAGTTTAAATAAAACTCAGGAGAATGATTATGGAAAGAGAAGAAATTTTTGTGCCGCTTATGACATGGCTTATCGGTGCATCGAGAATTGGCGGAAAATATAACTATTACACAGGCTCAAGAGGAACAGATGCTTCTTTGGGTATGGTTGGCAGAAAGGTTTTCAATTACCGTATCTGGCTTGAAAAACTTGATGAACGGGAAATTCTCAAGGCGGCAGTATATTACGGTGACAAAAGCTTTGAATGTCAGAATGAGGACGAGATAGAAGTTAAAGTCTATGAACCTGAGCAGGAGAGCCTCGGTGAAATAAAAAGCTGGCTTGAAGATAAATGCAGTGAATATCTTGATAACTGATTTTGTATGAAAATGTCTCCCGTATTATTGCGGGAGATTTTTTATAAAAATTCACAAAAAACTTTTTTCGAGAATTTAAGAGAAAAACAAAGAAAATTAAAGCAATTTAAAGATTTCAAGTTAGTGCGGCAAATTGGTGCCGAGTTTTTGGCGAAAAATGCAAAAAAACTGTTGACATTTGCTCGATTTTGTTCTATATTGAGTGTTATAAAAGATGTATATTTTGCAATTATTATGCTATATAAAATCCCGGGAAAAGTGTGCTGGTTTGAGGTGCATTTTCTTGGGATATTTATGAGAGACTGCATCTTTCTTATTCGAGCGAGCATGTTTTTCATGCAGGGAAAGGGGTTTTAACTGTGGAAGATAATTATATTATCAAGCTTCAGAACATCTCAAAGAAATTTGAAGATGATGTTATTCTTGACTCAATCAATCTGAGCATAAAAGACAAGGAATTTATGACTTTTCTCGGTCCGTCAGGCTGTGGAAAGACAACTACACTGAGAATTATCGCTGGCTTTCTTGAAGCAGACAGCGGTCAGGTTATATTTGAGGGTAAGGATATTAACAGCTTGCCACCCCATAAACGTCAGGTTAATACTATCTTTCAGAGATATGCTCTTTTTCCGCACCTGAATGTCTATGACAATATTGCTTTCGGTCTTCGCATTAAGAAGATGAAAGAAAAGGATATAGCTAAAAAAGTGGGCGAAATGCTTGAGCTTGTTAACCTTAAGGGGTTTCAGAAAAGAGATATTTCATCACTTTCCGGAGGTCAGCAGCAGAGAGTTGCCATTGCAAGAGCTCTTGCTGTTGAACCAAGAGTTCTGCTGCTTGACGAGCCTTTAGGCGCACTTGACCTGAAGCTCAGAAAAGATATGCAGGTTGAGCTCAAAAACATTCAGAAGAGAATGGGCATCACTTTTATATATGTAACCCATGATCAGCAGGAAGCTCTTTCAATGAGTGACACCGTTGTTGTCATGAATGACGGTAAAATTCAGCAAATCGGCACACCGATAGATATCTATAACGAGCCGAAAAATGCCTTTGTGGCTGACTTTATTGGTGAGAGTAACATTCTTGACGGTGTAATGCTTGACGACTTTAAAGCTAAGTTTTCGGGGGCAATTTTCCAGTGTCTTGACAAAGGCTTTGCGGTTAACGAGAGCGTTGACATTGTTGTTCGCCCTGAAGATGTCGATGTTGTGCCCTACGGCGAGGGTACCATAAGCGGTGTTATAACCTCAAACACCTTCAAGGGTGTGCACTTTGAAATGATCGTTGATATTGATAATTTCAAATGGATGATTCAGACTACGGACTACTATCCCGTAGGCACCAAAATCGGCATTCAGATTGAACCTGATGCAATCCACGTTATGAAAAAGAGCGAATATTCCGGCATGTTCGGCGACTACAGCTCTTTCAGTGACGAACTAGAGCATCTCAGTGATGTGACAGCTGAAGAGGAGGAGTGATAAATGAAAAAAAACTCACTCGGTAAGAAACTTACCGCTTCTCCTTATATTGTGTGGTCGGCGCTGTTTATAATTGTACCGCTGATATTTGTGGCTTATTATTCTGTGACAGATGCCTCAGGCAATTTCACTCTCGAGTATATAAGTGACATCGGCAGATATAAGGATGTTATGCTTAACTCTATCTGGCTGGGCTTTATTGCAACAGTTATCAGCCTTGTGTTGGCGTATCCTTTAGCTTATATTATGGCAAGAAGCAAAGCTAATGTACAGCGTACCATGATGATGCTTGTTATGCTTCCCATGTGGATGAATCTTCTTATCAGAACTTATTCCATGATGATTCTTATGCAAGACACAGGTGTTATTAACTCTGTGCTGAGCTTTTTGGATTTGCCTAATGTGCATATGATAAACACTCAGGGTGCTGTTGTTTTCGGTATGGTGTATAACTATATTCCTTATATGATATTGCCCCTTTATAACATAATGGCAAAGATGGACCACAG
>JAZSPF010000183.1:0-16076 GCA_045537315.1 Acutalibacteraceae bacterium | reverse complement strand
AGTAGCAAGGAGAAAAACATCATCCATAAATGTGAACTGCAAAACAGTAAACAAAAAAACAAGTAAAAGAACTGTAAGCGTTGTAGTCAGTGAAAAGGTTCGTTTTAAGTTTCTCCCAGGCGACTTCATCTTTTGCTTTTTCATCAGTTTTCCTCAATTTTATAACCTATTCCGTAAACGGTCTTAAGATGCTTGTTGCCCCAATCTCCAAGCTTTGTTCTGAGTCTTGCAACGTGTGAGTCAACAGTTCTCACATCACCCGTGAAATCGAAGCCCCAGACACTGTCGAGAAGCTGCTCACGGCTGAACACTCTGCCCGGTGCTTCAAGAAACTTTTTAAGTATGTTGTATTCCTTGAGAGTGAGTTCGATTTCTCTGCCGTCAAGACGCACCTCATGAGCCTTATCGTTGAAGATAAGCTCACTGAGCTGTCTTTCACAGTTGTTTGCAGTGCTTTGATTGCTTCGCCTGAGCAAAGCCTCAACACGCTTGACAAGTATGCCCGGACTGAATGGCTTTGTGACATAGTCATCGGCACCGTTTTCATAGCCGGTGAGAATATCAAACTCCTCACTACGGGCAGACAAAAGAATAATAGGCACATCTGAAGTTTCTCTTATTTTTCTCGTTACTTCCCAACCGTTGAGACCAGGCATCATAATATCAAGAATAAGAAGACTTATGCCGTTAACGTTATCCATATAGAGCTGATAAGCCTCGTCGCCATCTTCAGCTTCCAATACACTATAGCCTGACTTTCTTAAAAAATCTCCTACAAGCTTTCTGATTTTCTGCTCATCATCTGCAACTATAATGCGTTCCATTTAAACACTCCTTTGCTTAAGGGTCACTGTCAGTATAATCATATCATACCAATTTTAATATTACAACAACATTTTTGTCATAATTTGTTTAAATATTAAAATTTATGAGAACGCTGAAGCAAAATTAAATTATAATTACAAACCTAATTTTCTATCAAGGCAAGTCAGCGGTGGGCGGCTCCACTGCCGCAAAAATGCGGCATACGGCCACGCCGTAAAAACCGCGAGCGGTTTTTGTGGAGCCGCCGCAAGCTACCCTCTTCACATAACCCTAAACACGCGAAAAACTAAAAGCAGATCACTGCCGTGTGGAAGTGACCTGCTATATTGTGAAAATTAAAACAATTAAAATTCCGCAAGGTTGTCTGATGTCATCTCACGCTTGCCTTCTTCGATTTCGTGAATCATGGCGACGAGCTTGTGATTAACAGGTGTAGGTACACCGTATTTATCGCCGTTAGTTGAGAAGTATCCGTTAAGGATATCGATTTCAGTTTTTTCACCCTTTTCAAGTGATTGCAGGGTTGACGGCTTAACATCACTGTAAAGCTTACCTACCATGCCAACAACAATTTTGCAAAGGCCGTTATAGACCTTGTTGTTGCCAAGAGCAAGCATTTTGTATTCAAGCACAGCACCGTATTTGGGTACATTGATATTCATTGCCTTAGCAACAGCCATACCTTCTCTTGCAATGTTAAGGAAAAGGTCTTTCGCTCTGTTGTCTTTGAGGATTTCACCGAGAGTTTTGCCGGTGATACCTGCAACTGCATTGATGCATGAGTTGATAATAAGCTTACTGTACTGCTGACGCTGAATTTCCATGGAAATCTTTGTGGGAAGCACTGTTCTGAGCATTTCAGCAAAAACTTCAAGAGTTTTTGGCTTTCTGCCATCGAGCATACCTACATAGAACTCGCCCATACTTGTCATAGTTACATCGTTCACGCCGTTTCTTGTGGCACCGAAGCCAATCATACAGCCAACTACCTTATCTCTGCCTACAATTTCGCCAAGCTCCTCTGTGAGAATACCGTTCTGCATACCAATAACAAGGCCTTCGTCTGCCACTGCAGGAAGCATATTTCTTGCACACTCAGCCATATGAGCATATTTTGTGGCAATAATAACAATGTCAAACTTCTTGCCCTGAAGCTCCTCTACTGAGCTGTAGCAGTCGAAGTTTACATAGTGGTCGCCCTTTGCTCCACGAAGATAAAAGCCTTCTGCCTTGATTTTTTCCTTTGAAGATTCGCTGTGGCACATGATGCTTACATCATAGCCTGCTTCCTTTAAGAGTACCGCAACAGTGCCGCCAATGGCACCTGCACCTGCAACAATAATATTCATAGTGTTATTCTCCTTAATATTTCATTCTAACTTTTTCTGCAAAGCACATTACGTCTTTGATTTCAATCACTGTGCCGTCATCGAGAACGGCTTTACCTGACATTCTGCCAAAAACCTGATGCTGGTTTGTTTCGATAACCTTGAGGCTTATCCTGGCTGCTCTGTCAATAACGGGAACGAAGTCCATTTCAAATCTGCCGTCACTTGAGGTGAAAGTCCACGGATCGGTGTATGAGCCGTTTTCGGGAAGATTAAAGGTAACATCGTCAAGCTTATGAGCCTTACCGTCATAGAAAAGAATATTCTCTGAAGCGGCTGAAGTATCACCGAAGCCGTAGCCGATATTAAAGCCGAAGGGCTTGCCTTTTACT
Organism: Acutalibacteraceae bacterium; assembly: GCA_045537315.1. Taxonomy (GTDB): domain Bacteria; phylum Bacillota; class Clostridia; order Oscillospirales; family Acutalibacteraceae; genus UBA6857. The sequence continues at coordinate 13,531 of JAZSPF010000183.1, read as the reverse complement.
ACAGTGTTACCGCTGCCCCAGTACCAGGTATTGTCATAAGTCCATACGCCTCTGCCCCAGTCGAGAGTGCCGAAGTCAGTTTCAGGGTTAAACTCATAGCGTACACCGTCGAACTCAGCATAGCCTGAAGCTCTCATACAGTTAATCTTCTGATTGTAGTAGAAAGCTTTTTTATCCTCTTTCCAGGGAGTTGCAATAACCATTGTATCCATAGGCGGCTGTGTGAGAGTAATGTCAACCTTTAAGGGTTTGCCGTCTTTGAACTGTCTGTATTCGCCAAAGATATGTCGTGTGTTGCCTGTCTTGATGAAGTCAAGATCTAACTTCTTATCGTGATAACGCACGTCGCCCTCGTCTGAGGTACGGGGCAGTTTCATCTTGCCCATAGGGAAGAAGTTGAGAATTGAGCTAGTCTGCTCCCAGGGATTTTTCTCATCGAAAACAAGCAGCGAAGCTGACTGCATACCGATATATCCGTCATCGGAAAGAGTAAACGCAACAGCGTGCTTATCGGCTAATATGAGATAATAGTCCCACTCTTTTATTTTAAGCTTAGGCGCCGCAATTGCTTCTCTGTTATAGGTCTGGATAAGACTTTTTGACCAACCGGGTTCTGCCAGAGTACCGTCAGCGTTTAAAAGATCGTGTCTTTCAGTTACCTCATGGTTTCTTGCCATAGTAATTTCCCCCTTATATGAAAATTATTCCATATAATTATACACAAAACACCCTTATAAATAAAGGGTGTTTTCATTATTTTTATGTTATGGACAAAAATAGATGTGTGTTTTTGTGCAAGTTTTGCAGAAAATCATTTGCCATAAACAAACTCTCGAAATTTTCGTATTGCTATTTGATAAGAATCAATGTTCTTTTCAATGTTATTACTACTAGAATTGTTTTTGAGTTGTTCAAACAAATTGTTATAGGCTACTTCTTCAAACTGTTCAGAAGAACAAGTAACTGTATTCCAAAATAGCTCTGCCCCGCCTTTTCTATAAAGATATAAACCATCTGAAAAATAAGTAGTTGCAGAATTAGTGTTACGAATTCTGTCTTGTTGCTCAAGATATTTCTTAAAATGTGACTGTAATTCTTTATATGTCATCCCGCAATAAAAACTAATATCCATATCTTTATTCCTTATCTCACTATAAAATTTTGATAAAAGTCGTGCAAATCATTTAGGCAGATATTCATTCTCAATGGTGTCTCTGATTTCCTGGTGATCAGGAATAAGCACCTGCATTCCGCGTGCATAGCCGTAAACAAAGTTACCCTTTGCCGGCACATGATATGTGTTTATTTTAAGTGTGCTGACCTTTGGCAGAAGCGACGCCACAAGTGAAGCTATGGTTGCGTCTGTCATATCGGTTTTAATCATTTTAAGTGCTCTGTCAATGAGGTTTTCTATTGTTTCGGCATCGGCATTTCTGACTTTCTCAAAAAGTGCAACGAGCAATTTTCTCTGTCTTTCTGTTCTGCCGAAATCATCATCGGTCTTTCTTGTTCTTGCGTAATTAAGAGCCTTTCTGCCGTTGAGATGATTTACACCTTCAACTGAGTTTGTGCTGACATAAGGTGCTTCCTCAGCAGTAAGATAAATGTCCACACCGCCAAGCATATCAACTATATCCACAAAGCCGTTAAAGTCTACCTCTATTCCCCCGTCAACCTTAACACCGAAATTATCAAGGAGTGTCCGGTATAAAAGAGGGAAGCCGCCGAAATGATAAGCCGCATTGAGCTTGTTGTTTGAATATCCGCCGGGAATTTTAACATAGAGGTCACGAAGGAAGGATATTACACTCACTTCATTAGTCTGCGTATTATACGAGCAAAGCATCATAACATCGCTTCTCTGTCTTGTAGTGTCATTTTCTTTTTGGTCCTGACCCACAATGAGAATATTCATAAGAGGCTCATGGTTAATAGGCTCAACCGTGGGGAAAAGATAGTTTTCGATTTTAACTGCTATATCCTCTTTTGTTGTTTCAGAGGAAACGGCAGAAGTAGTTTCAAAATCCTCGTTTTCAGGTGCAACGGTGACTATGCCCTCGTGATCAATTCTGCCGATTGTGCTGAAAATTCTGTTATAGACCTTGACACCGATAGCACACACGCTGACAAGTGAAGCAACGAGTATAACTATAAGCACCTTTTTAATAATTTTTTTCATTGATAAAACCTCTCTAATGTGAATATTTGAGGAATCCGAATGCTTTGAACTCTTTTAATTTAAGAATTACAAGTCCGACAGCCCAAGTTAACAAAAGCGTCAGAGCGAATACTATTATATTCCCAAAATCGAGAATGTCAAGTATTGAGAGTAATTTTCCAACAACCATAAACACTGCCATGTGTGCGCAGTAGCTGAGAGTGCTTAATTTTCTGAGTGTAGGCGAGAAAGAGCACCTGACATCCAGTGACAAAACCCACCTGCAAAGATAGTATGCAGTAAAAGGCAACATAATGAAGCAGTCAGTGTCTTTTATGGGTACTCTGCCGAAATAAAGAGCGAGATACTCTCCGATTAAAAGAACAAAACAAATAAGGCTGATAAATCCGTCTTTTTTTATGTGGTGGCACTCCCCTTTTTCGGCTAAGATTTTGCCGAGAGCAAGATATATTATACCTGCAAAAAAGTTGCGGCAGGGAAGCAGAAAAAAATCCGTAAAAGCTGTGTAGACTTCTTTTGCCGTTTCGCTTGCCATGGGGATAAACAGATAGTTTGAGGATACGAGGGCGGGAATGTAAAGAAGTATTCCTACAATAATAAGAGCAGTATTGCCCAGCTTTTGTGACAGGAAAAAGAGAATTATTATGCCGATTACGAGAGCAATTATGTACCACGATGCCTGAAAAGTAGAGCCGAGAAGGAAATCTTGCAGCATAGATAATATTCCTCTTAAGACCCCGCCACTGAAATAGTCACGGACATAAAAGGTTATCGGCGACAAAACCACAAACCAGAAGGCATATAACTGCAAATTGTGCTTTACGCTCTTTTTAAGATAGTCTCTTTTGCTTTTAAAGATAACAATGGCGTTCACTCTTGAAAAGAAGAAATATCCCGACAGCACAAAGAAAACAGGCACAGCAAGGCGCACAAGGGGTGTCAGGTGTGGTGAAAACAGTCCTGTATGTGTGGCAACGACAAAAACCGACATAATGAACTTCAGAATGTCGGCTGAGTATTTGGTTGTAATGGAGTATGTGTTGTTCATTTAAACCTCCTGCAGTCAGTGAGGGCAATCCCAATGTCGTCAGAGTGACGACATTGCATAAAGAGGGAGTCTTGCTGACGATTTCAGTCAGTCTGATGAATATGTAGGCGGCGGCTCCACTGCCGAATTTCATTCGGCAAGCGACCGGCGGTCGCCCGAAATCGCGTTGCGATTTCATGTGGAGCCGCCCCACCGCTGAACTTCTCTGCGGGTAGTCTCTCCTCGTTTAACCCCACCGAAGCGCAATTCCGAATTCACTTTACTTTCTCCACACAAATCTGTCAACTATCCCCGTGTAGCTCTGGATAATCTTGACAACCTTGGCGGAAACATTTTCTTCGGTGTAATCGGGTACGGGTATGCCGTAGTCGCCGTTTTCATTCATGGTCACGGCGGTGTCCACTGCAGAAAGAAGGCTCTTTTCGTCTATGCCTGCAAGGACAAAGCAGGCTTTATCAAGTGCCTCAGGTCTCTCTGTTGAGGTGCGGATGCAAACTGCAGGGAAAGGATTGCCTACGCTCGTAAAATAGCTTGACTCCTCCGGCAGAGTACCGCTGTCAGAGACAACGGCAAAAGCGTTCATCTGCAGACAGTTGTAATCGTGGAAGCCTAAGGGCTCGTGCTGAATTACTCTGCCGTCAAGGGTGAAGCCACTGCTTTCAAGGCGCTTTTTGCTTCTGGGGTGGCATGAGTAAAGAATAGGCATATCGTACTTTTCAGCCATTTTGTTTATGGCAGTGAAAAGTGAAAGGAAGTTTTTATCCGTGTCGATGTTTTCTTCTCTGTGAGCAGAAAGAAGAATATATTTTTTACTTTCAAGCCCAAGCTTTGAAAGAATGTCCGATGCCTTGATTTTATGGAGGTTTGCACTGAGCACCTCTGCCATAGGTGAGCCCGTAACATATGTACGCTCTTTAGGCAGACCGCACTCGTGAAGGTAGCGTCTTGCATGCTCGGAGTACGCCATATTTACATCGGAAATAATGTCAACTATTCTTCTGTTAGTCTCCTCCGGCAGACATTCATCCTTGCAGCGGTTGCCTGCTTCCATATGGAAAATGGGAATATGAAGGCGTTTTGCCCCAATAGCACTAAGACATGAGTTTGTGTCACCTAAAATAAGCAGTGCATCGGGCTTTATTTCATTCATCAGTTTATATGAGCAGTTAATGATATTGCCCACGGTTGCACCTAAATCGTCACCTACGGCATTCATATAAACCTCAGGCTCGCCGAGTTCCAAATCACGGAAAAATATGCCATTCAGGTTATAGTCATAATTCTGACCCGTGTGTGCAAGTATGCAGTCAAAATACTGTCTGCACTTTTTTATAACTGCCGATAAACGGATAATCTCAGGGCGTGTGCCCACAATAATAAGCAGCTTGAGCTTGCCGTTATCTTTAAATTTTACATCAGAATAATCAAGTTTCATTTCCATATATTTTTTTCCTTTCGGATGTATTATCGCTCGCCGCGGGGCGTTACTTTTCCTAGCGTGGAAAAGTAACCAAAACACACTGATGCTATACTTCTTCAAAATATGTATCAGGTCTGCCTTCTTTGAATTTTTCACTCGCCCACATAAGCGTTACAAGCTTCTCGGTTTGGCTTAGATTTGTTATTGAGTGAGTGTATCCGGGCAGCATATAGACGGCCTTTATGTCCTCGTCGCTGACGGTATAGCTGTGGGTTTCATCACTGCCGACTTTTCGCATATCAATCCGGGCTTTACCGCTGACAACAATGAAGATTTCCCATTTGCTGTGGTGCCAATGCTCCCCTTTTGTTTCGCCGGGCAGTGAAACATTGACGCTTATCTGTCCGCATTTATCAGTTTTTATCAGCTCTGAGAAGGAGCCTCGGCTGTCACTTTTGGTTTCAAATCCAAAGCTCGCTTTATCTTGCGGAAGATATGAAAGATAGGTGCTGTAAAGCTTACTTTCAAAGCTACCCTCGGGAATTTCGGGCATCACAAGTGTTTCGGGGAAGGCTTTGAAAGAGTCAAGAAGTGTGACTATTTCGCCTAAAGTCACCTTATGTGTAGTGGGTACAGTGCAAAAACGGCTGAATTTTCTTATTCTGTTTTCCTTGCCCATAAGGCACATAAGCATTTCTTCTATCAGGTCATCAATATAAAGAAGCTCTAAAAGGGTGCTTTCATCATTGACGGTTATGGGCAAATCATTTGCCTTATTGTGGCAGAAAGTGGCAACAGCACTGTTGTAATTGGGTCTGCACCATTTGCCGAAAATATTGGGGAAACGGTAAATCATAGCCTTAGCCGAGGTGTCTTCGCTGTAGCTTATAAGCAAATCCTCGGCGGCCTTTTTGCTCATGCCATATGGGCTGTCTGCATATCTGCCCTCTAAAGATGCCTGAATTGAGCTTGAAAGCACTATGGGGCAACTGTTACCGCAGTCTTTTAATATACCAAGTACCCTGCCGAGAAAATCGCAGTTACCCTTAAAAAACTCATCTGTGTTTTCAGGGCGGTTTACACCCGCAAAATTAAAGATGAAATCCGCTTTTTTGCAGTAATCTTCAAGTTCATTTTCGTCAGAAGAAACATCATATGAATAAATTTCATCAATCTTAATTTCAGGATATCTTCTGTCTTTATTCTCTTTTATGCTATTGAGGGCACACACTAAGTTTTTACCTACAAAGCCTTTTGCACCCAAAACAAGAATATTCATTACTTATTCTCCCAATTTTCAAGTTCTTCTCTTATATAGTCAAGGCTGAGAAGCTTTTCTTTAACCTGCTCAACATTAAGAATTGTAGTGTTATTTGAGTTGAACTCGCTTAAAACATTACGCTCTGTATCACCGTGTGAGAAGTATTTGTCATAGTTAAGGTCTCTCTTATCTGAGGGCACACGGTAGAAGTTGCCCATATCAATTGCCTTGGCGCACTCTTCATTTGTAAGGAGTGTCTCATACATCTTTTCGCCGTGACGGATGCCGATAATCTTAATATCCTGCTCACTGTGGAACAGCTCTTTAACCGCCTGAGCCAAGGTTTCAATAGTACAGGCAGGAGCCTTCTGCACTAAAATATCGCCTGAAACGCCACTCTCAAAGGCGAAAAGCACAAGGTCAACTGCTTCCTCAAGTGCCATGATAAAGCGTGTCATTTTAGGCTCGGTGATGGTTATAGGTTTGCCTGCCTTAATCTGGTCAATCCACAAAGGGATAACAGAGCCGCGTGAACACATAACATTGCCGTAACGGGTGCAACAGATTTTTGTTTTATCAGGTGACACAGTGCGTGATTTCGCAACAATAACCTTTTCCATCATAGCCTTTGAGGTACCCATAGCATTGACGGGATAAGCGGCTTTATCTGTTGACAGACCGATTATAACCTTTACGCCTGCCTCAATTGCGGCGGTGAGCAGGTTGTCAGTGCCGATAACATTTGTACGCACTGCTTCCATTGGGAAAAACTCACAGGAAGGCACCTGTTTTAAAGCGGCGGCATGGAATATATAATCAACACCGTGCATTGCCCCGCGTACTGAAGCAATATCTCTGACATCGCCGATATAAAATTTTATCTTGTGGGCATATTCAGGGTACGCTGCCTGATACTCGTGGCGCATATCATCCTGCTTTTTTTCATCGCGCGAAAAAATGCGGATTTCACCTATGTCAGTGGAGAGAAATCTCTTTAAAACAGCATTGCCGAAAGAACCGGTACCGCCGGTAATAAGCAAGGTTTTATCTGTGAATGTATTCATATTAACGCACCTCATTTATATATTCAGTGTAGGGTTTATCTAAATCAACCACATCGGTGAAGTGGTGTCCTTTTCTTTCTTCTTCGGGCGGCAACTGCATATAGTCGCCGTAAACATATGTGAGCCACTCGTCATATTTTGCCGAGCCTTGAACCTTTATGCCCTCGAAGGTCATTTCAACACTCTCCTCACACCACTCACGGGGAATTATCTCTTTTTCGAGCCACGCACCCGAATTGTTGACAACTCTCTGTGAAACAGGTACACAAGAGAAGAGCTTTTCTCTTTTTTCTATAGCTTTCCGCCTTGAGGGGTAAAGTATGCAGGAAATGAGTGTTGCAATTTTCGATTTCAGGCTCATTTCAGGCATATAAAAGGCAGTGTTAATTCTCCATGTGAGAAACTTCTTTTTAATTTCAAATATCTTAGCCTTAAATCCGTCGGGATAATAATCAATGGGGAATATATCGATATAAGCTCCGTGGTTTATATTAAGCTTTCTCGCGCTTGTTTCGATAAAAGTTGTACGGCTGTCTCTTATCTTCGCAAAATTATTGGGGTACTCCGGGTCTGTATCTTTGGTCTGCAAAAAGTAATATGAGGGCAGTTCGCGCTGAGCTACGGCAACAAAACGCTCGTATTCGTCTCTTGGCAGACTCACATCCACATCGTCGTCCCACGGGATAAAGCCTTGGTGTCTGACTGCACCCAAAAGAGTTCCGCCCTGCAAAAAGTATTTGATTTTATGTTTGTTGCAGACAGCAACAAAAGCCGCAAGCATATCACGCTCACACTCTTTAAGCTGCTGAAGTTGCTCATTAGTCAGTTCCATTTTATCCCCCGAAGCGAATTATAATGATGAATTATGAATTATGAACAATGAATTATATAAACTTAAGTTCAGCGCAATTCATCAATTCATAAAATAATCCATCTTGTATTTTATCACATATTAAAATAAATTTCCACTGTTTATTGAAAAAATCTGACGCAACTTCCTCTTCGGTCAGACACTCCCCTTTTTCTCTGACCGAGGCGCAATTCATAATTAACAAAAAAACAAAGCCGCCACAATCGTGACAGCTTTGTCCATTATAGCTTTTTTAAAAAAGTTAAAATACAAAAAGTATTCGGTAACCACTGATTAAACTTCGTATGTAGTTATTTCTCCACTTTCGGAAAATTTAATCAGAGGTTACTTAGTTTTCCTTCTTCTTAAGGCAAACGAATGCTGCAGCTGATGCTACTGTGATAGTTGCAAGAGCAGCGAAAACAGCTGATGTGTCACCAGTGTCGGGAGTCTTTGTAGTAACAACTACGGGCTTCTTTGTTGTTGTTTCGGGAGCCGCTGTTGTTGTTTCCTCAACCTGACCGATATAACCGATGTACATGTTTGCGAAGGAGTTTACGATGTCGTTATCGAGCATACCTTCGATCATTGATGTGTCAAGACCGAATGACTCAAGTGCGCCAAAGAGTGTGTCCATAAGACCAGCCATCATGTTGTTGCTGTCAACTGCACCTGCAACGTCTGAACCGGGAGCTGCATTTTCAAGATCAACACCTGCATCATTGAAAGCATCTCCAACTGTGCCGAGAAGTGAATCCACTTCGCCTGCTTCAAGATCACCAAGCATACCGCCGATAATGTCGCCGGCTGCATCGTCTGTGCTGCCTGAAGCCTGAGCTGCTGTTGTTTCTTCACCTTCAAGAGCTGCTACTGCATCTTCGAGCTTAGCAAGAGCGTCTGCGTTGCCGCTGATAATAGCTGCAACATCAATGCCTTCAAGACCGAGATCTGAAATAATTGCAGTTAAATCTGCCTCGTTGAGTTCGCCGAGTTCAACACCTGCAAGAATATCGGAGAGAAGGTCGCCTTCAGCTGCTGATGCCATAGGAACAAGCATACAAGCACAAAGAGTGATTGCTACTAAAACGCCGAGAAACTTTTTCATAGGTTATCATTTCCTTTCTGAATATATTTATATTAACAGCAGAAGCTGCAATATACAATATGTAGTATTATACACCTTTTTTAATGATAAATCAATAATTATTACGTTTTATTTCTTAAAAATTATTAAAATTTACCATTCGACATATACATCAAGACCCTTTGTTGTGAAATCTTCACCTAAAATCATGCCGTTTTCTTTAAGTGCATTTGTGAAGCCGAGGAGCATGTCATAGTCCTTCATGGTCATTCTTGCTGTGAGTGAAAGCTCGCTTCTGTCTGAGAATTTTTCGAGCTTACCGGGTACAAAGCCTGTGCACCACCAATATTTGCCGTAATCACGGGTGTAAAGCTCAACGCCGTTGCGGTAACCTGTCATTGACATATAGATTGCTTCTTCATCTGAAACAGCATCATAATGCTCGGCACCTCTGTTTTTAGGCTTGTTGTAAATGCCGATTTCGTGACCGACAAAAACATAACCGTACTGACCCTTCCAGAACTGAATCATATAGTCCATGTTGTTATATTCAAACTTACAGCGCATTGTGTCAATGTAAATTGCAACAAACTGTGCGGCTGCATCATAAAGCTCATTATAACCGAGAGCTCTCTGCCAAGGGTCTTCGTTTGTGTAATAGTAGTTGCCGTCGGGTGCATACTGATAGCTTGCAACACCGTTGTCAAAGAGAGCATAGTTTTTGTCGGCACTGCCGCCGAGATTACCCAGACCGTCAAGAATTGAGCCTAAGTTGTTACCGCCCTGAGAACCGGCATTTCCCTGAGTTGAGGGAAGTGAAGGAAGTGTGGGTATTGTTGTAGGTGCCGTTGTGGGCTGAGTGGTAGGCATTGTTGCCGAAGTGCTCTGGTCAATGGGGAAAGTTGTTATAGTGTCTGTGGGAGCTGTGGTAGGCTGTGTTGTAGTAGGTAATGTAGTGGGCTGTGTTGTAGTGGGTGCCATTGTGGGCGCCGCTGTTGTCGTAGTTGAGGAAATCACCTGAGAAGGTGTGCCAACGCCGTTGTTAAGTGCTCTTACACCTAAAAAAGTGCCGCCGCAAACGATAACAAGAGCAATAACAGCAATGATTGTGTTTTTGTTTTTAGCAAGTGATGCAAGGTTCATCGCTTTAACCGACCTCCTAAAAGTTTTGTTTTATAGTCCGCTATTATTCCATAGTAATCTCAGTATAGATTAACAGAAATCTCCATAAAGGTCAATAGGGTTTGCCAATTGTTAACAAAATAATCACTAAGCGGTCAAAATCAATGAAAAGGACGGCAGAGCCGTCCTTTATTTTTAATATTCTGCCTGACCCTCATAAACGAGAACTGCGTTACCTGTAAGATAAATACCGTCATCGTTATAGGTTACTGCAAGGTCGCCGCCCTTGAGCTTGACAGTGATTTCCTCACCTTTCTTACAGAAGCCGTTTACAACTGCAGCAACAACTGCAGCACATGCACCGGTACCGCAAGCGAAGGTTTCGCCGTTACCTCTTTCGTAAGCTCTCATCTTGAGTGTGTGGCTGTTGACCACTCTTACAAACTCTGTGTTGACTCTTTCGGGGAAGATGTCAGCATATTCAAAGTAAGGTCCGATTTCGTCAAGGTTAAGTGAGTCAATATCTCTCTGGAATACTACACAGTGGGGGTTACCAACGCCAAGGCATGTGATGTTATAGCTGTTAGCACCGATTGTAATGGGATAGTCGATAATTTCGCCTTCATCAAGAGTACAGGGAAGCTCTTTTGCATCGAACACGGGCTTGCCCATATAAACCTGAACAGCAGTTACTCTCTTGTTTGAAACATAGAGCTTGAGCTGTTTTATGCCTGCGCCTGTTTCAACGGTAAGTTCTTCTTTATCTACGATACCCTTGTCATAGAGATACTTACCCACACAGCGAATAGCGTTACCTGCCATTTTGCCTTCGGAGCCGTCACGGTTAAATATTCTCATTCTTGCATCGGCAACATCTGAATTTTCAATCAGTACGATACCGTATCCGCCGATACCGCTGTGACGGTTACAGAAGTTGATGCAAAGAGATTCAGGACAAGTGATACTGCCGTCTCTGTTATCGATGAAAATATAGTCGTTGCAGGTGCCCTGCATTTTAGCGAATTTGAGAGTATTTCTTGTCTTACGCATTGAGTTAATGTCGATAAGCTCTGTGTTGAGCTGGCTGTAATTACTTGCCATAATATCGAGCATTGCATTTGCAGTGTCAAGAGATGTGAAACAAGCAATACCAAGCTGAAGAGCTTTTCTGTGAAGGGCAATATAATTATCCATTGTGGAATCAAAGAGTGCGCCTGTGTAAACGATGAAGTTTATCTTGCCGCTTTCAAGAAGCTTGAAGCAGTAATCGCTCTCTGTGATGCCCTTGACATAGGTTACGTTGATACCAAGGTTAACAATTGCTCTTGCAGTGTCTTTAGCTGCATAGATGTTGATACCTAAATCCTGGAGCTTCTTTGCAATTGAAACGATTTCATCAAGGTCATGCTCGTCAACGCTGAGAAGTACGCCCATTTCTTTCTTGTCGCCCTTAGCTTCAACCTTGATGCCTGAGGAAGTAAGACCCTTGAAGAGTGCTTCGTTGAGAGTCTTGCCGATACCGAGAACTTCACCTGTGGACTTCATTTCCGGTCCGAGATAGGAGTTGACATCATTGAGCTTCTCAAATGAGAATACGGGAGCCTTGACTGCGAAGTAAGGCGGTGCTTCATAGAGACCTGTACCGTAGCCTAAATCCTTAAGAGGCGTGCCTACCATAACCTTTGTTGCAAGGTCGACCATAGGTACATTTGTTACCTTACTGATATAGGGAATTGTTCTTGAAGCTCTGGGGTTAACCTCGATAACATAGAGTTGATTTTCATAGATAAGGTACTGGATATTAACAAGACCCTTGGTACCGAGAGCGAGTGCCAGCTTCTCTGAGCAGTCGATAACGGTCTGTGTCATCTTATCTGTCAGTGAGAAGGGAGGATAAACTGCAATTGAGTCACCTGAGTGAACGCCTGCACGCTCAATGTGCTGCATAATACCGGGGATAAGAACATCCTTACCGTCGGAGATTACGTCAACCTCAATTTCAGTACCGCTCATATATTTGTCAACGAGTACGGGATTTTCGATACCTGTTGAAAGAATCTTCTTCATATATCTTTCAACTTCAACGTCGTTGTGTACGATAGTCATATTCTGACCGCCGATAACATATGAAGGACGAAGAAGTACGGGATATGTGAGTCTGTTAGCCGCTTCAAGAGCTTCTTCAAGTGTCATAACACCGCAGCCCTGAGGTCTCATAAAGCCGTATTTTTCAAGAAGTGCATCAAACTTTTCTCTGTCTTCGGCTGTATCGATACCCTCCTGTGATGTGCCGAGGATTTTAATTCCGCTGTCATCAAGGAACTTTGTCAGCTTGATAGCCGTCTGACCGCCGAAGGCAACAACGACACCGATAGGCTTTTCAACCTCAATGATGTTCATAACGTCCTCGTCGCAAAGAGGCTCGAAGTAAAGTCTGTCTGCTGTATCGTAGTCTGTTGAAACGGTTTCGGGGTTATTGTTGACGATAACAACATCATAGCCAAGCTCCTTGAGTGTCCATACACAGTGAACGCTTGAGTAGTCGAATTCGATACCCTGACCGATACGGATGGGACCTGAGCCGAGAACCATAACAACATCCTTGCCTGAACGCTTGAAGCGTCTTGACTCGCAGGCTTTATCGTAGGATGAGTAGAAATAAGGTGTTGTTGCGCTGTACTCTGCCGCACAGGTGTCAACCATCTTATAGCTTGCCTGCTTGTGGAATGACTCAGGGAATGTGCAGAACTTGCGAAGAGTCTTGTCTGTGTAACCGAACTTCTTAGCTCTGAGGTAGGTTTCCTCATCAATTTCCTTGCCTTCAATTTCATTTTCAAAATCTGCAAGGTTGCGGAGCTTTTCAATAAACCACTTGTCAACTCTTGTAATTTCGTTGATTGTATCTGTTGAGATGCCTGCCTTAATAGCCTCGAAGATTGTGAAAATTCTTCTGTCATCCTGTTCCTCGAGTCTTTCAAGCAGAGGCTTGTCGCTTATGGGGGCGGCGTTGAGTGTGTCGAGAGAAATCTCTGCACCGCGTACTGCCTTCATAATAGCCTCTTCAAAGCTCTGACCGATGGACATAACTTCACCGGTAGCCTTCATCTGTGTGCCGAGCTTACGGCTTGAGCCTATGAACTTATCGAAGGGCCACTTGGGGAATTTACAAACAACATAGTCGATTGAAGGCTCAAAACAAGCACTTGTTTCGCCGGTGATGTCATTCTGAATTTCGTCAAGGTTATAGCCGAGAGCAAGCTTTGTTGTCATCTTTGCAATGGGATAGCCTGATGCCTTTGATGCAAGAGCTGATGAACGTGAAACTCTGGGGTTAACCTAGATAACTGCATATTCAAATGAGTCGGGGATAAGGGCAAACTGACAGTTGCATCCGCCCACGATTTTAAGTGCGCCGACGATGTCAAGAGCAGCCTGCTTGAGCATATTGTATTCCTTGAAGTCGGAGGCCAAGCGGTCTTAGGAAGACAACAATGGGCACCAAC
>JAZSPF010000012.1:0-3481 GCA_045537315.1 Acutalibacteraceae bacterium | reverse complement strand
ATAGCCGTCTCCTTGTTCATAGATTTTATCGCGGTCAACAAGTATCATATACATTTCCGACAGTGAAGCCATAACGGATCTGTTGTAAACTATATGTGATATACCGCTGCAAAGTATTACAATGACGAGTAACGTGCCTAATATAAGTTTTATTTTTCTCCTCAAAATATTTTCTCTCCTATCAAATATATTTCTCCATAGTTCACATAATATATGACAAATATTAACATTGCAAAAACAAATTATTATCATCTCATTAAAGATAGACAATAATTTTACAAACATCAGAAAACTTTGGTACAGGTTGCACAAAATATTACAGAGAAACCCATAGCAGTAATTTCTCTTGACCGAAAACGCTTTTAATAATATAATTAAAGAGTAATAATCTGAAAGGTGAGGTAACAAATATGACAAAAGAAAAAGCACCTCAGGGCGAGAATGCCTTGCTCACAAAGGTGAAAAAACTAATCGGTGTTGAACCCGGCACAAAGCTTCAGCCTATGATAGCTTATAACTCGGCTATATTCTTTTCAGGCGGCGGCCCTTATGTTTTAGGCTGCTATCTTCTGCCTTTCCTGACAAAGGTTGAGGGTCTTACTACGGAGCAGTACGGTACAGTGGCACTGTTTTCCTGTATCTGCGACGCTATAACTGACCCGCTTATGGGCATTATCACCGATAGAACCCGCCACAAAGACGGAAGACACAGACCTTATCTCAAATACGGTGTTATACCTGCCATGATAGCATTTTTCCTGATGTGGAATTCCTTTGGGATTTCCGATTCCTGTCAGGGCGGCGACACAAGACCGGTAATGCTTTATTACATATTTGCCTATATGCTTTACAAAACCGTCAGCACAATGATTATGGTACCGCACACGGCTATGTTGCCGGGAATTGCGCCGGGCTATAATCAAAGAACACAGTTCAATGCAGTGCGTACCATTATGGATGCAGTTGCCAGCTACTCCTCATTCTTTGTTGCGGCAACAGCACTTGGAGGCATAAGCGGTGTGTTTGTTACACCCTCTTTCGGTCCCGAACACAGAAGCAGATTTACTCTTATGGCGGCTATACTTTGCCTTTGGACAAGCCTGCCCCTTATCTTCACTTATAAGGGTACCAAGGAAGAAAGCTCTCTTAATCAAACCAACGAAAAACTTGACCTCAGGGAATTTTTCGGACAGTATGGCAAGGTTATAAAAAACAGAGTTTTCCGTCAGTATTTCTTGTTTGGATTTATTATGCTTTTCGGCTCTGCTTTCGTTTCACAGACCTTCTACTACTTCCTTGAAACAGTCCTTCATCAGGAAAGCAACTACTCAATGCTGACTATGGCTCAGGCTGTCGGTGAAATTCTCGGCTTCCTGCCTGCTTACTTCCTTTCAATCAAGAAAAACAAGCAGCTTCCGGCTAAGGTGTTTGTGCCCGTTGCAGTGTCGGCTTTAGGTCTTGCGTGGCTGACAAGAAACAGCAATACGGCAATATTTATCTTCATCGTTGAGTTTATGTACGGTCTGGGACTTTCAGGTATGACAAGTGTACAGAACAACATCTTCCCCGATGTTACCGATGTTGATGAAATGATAACGGGTGAGAGACGCGAGGGCGTTATTTCCACATTCTCCACCTTTGTAAAGAAATTTGTCAACGGTTTTGCTGCCTTCGGTATAGGTAAACTCCTCGGTTGGTTCGGCTATAACACACAGCTTGCCGCCGCACAGCAAAGCTCAAGGGCAGTTTTCGGTGTAACAATATGCTTCACTCTTATTCCCATGGTATTCATGTTCTTGTCCTTCCTGTCAATTATGAACTACAAACTCACAAGAGAAAAGCTCAATTTTATAAGAGAAAAAATCAAGGAAAAGAAAGAAAAGGGATATATTGAAATCACTGAAAGCGAAAAGAAAGACCTGGAGAAAATCTCAGGTCAGAAGTTTGAAAATATGTGGATTGGTCAATAAGAGAACACCGACTCAGTTAAGCTTGAGTCGGTGCTTTTATGTTATGCCTGATATTCAATAAAAGCATAGTTTATTGTTTTTCTGCTGTGAGTGTAGGTTATGTAAAGTCTGTTGCCCTCTGCAATAATTGCAGGATAAGAATATTCAGCCGCAAGGTTGAGCTTGCTTTCTTCGAGGGTCATGACATCCTTCCATGTTTTGCCGTTATCGTCTGAAACTGAGAGGATGAGTCTGTTTCTGACTTTCATTCCCACGGGGGTGTGAACAAGCCACAAACGTCCGTCGTCGGTCATAACGCAGTCAATACCGCTGTTATTATTCATAAGACCTGTTGAATAAGCATCACACCAAGTCTTGCCGCCGTCAGTGGAATCACTTCTGTAAATGCGGCCTGCATCAGTTCTGAACATTGCGTGGACAGCGCCCTCTTTATCTTGCCAGATAGTGGGCTGAATCATACCTGCATCCTTGCCTCTTATGTTTTTGGCTGTAACAAAATCTGTCTTTTCCCATGTTTTGCCGCCGTCTTTTGAAATGTCAAAGAAAGCTCGCCACTGTCCCTGCTCTGTTGATGCGCCTGCGATTATTGTGCCGTCAGTGAGAACAATGCTCTTATTTCTCACGGGGCCTCTGCCACCGCTTGTGTCACCCGGCACAAGCTCTTGGGGAGCGCTCCATGTTTTGCCGCCGTCATAGGTGTCGGTGTATTTCGTTACCCAATAGGGGATTTCTTCGCCGACTTTATAATAAAGTCTTGTGTACGCGCCGAAGTTTATCAGTACCGGGTTCCAGTGCGCCACCGTGTCTTCTGAGGGAACTTGTGTGGGTTTGCTCCACGTGCCGTTTTCATAAACGCTGAACCAGATACGCACGTCGTCATAGCCTTCTCCTGTGCCTGCAAAATAGGCACTCATTAGTCTGCCGTCACTCATCTTGACAATTGTTGAGGCATGAGAAGACTTGAAATGCTCATTTTTCTTAAAGAGCTGACCTGTTTCGGCAGTGTAGGCAAGATCGCTTTGCTCATTGGTGCTGCCCTTAAAGACACTGATAAATCTCTGCATAAAATCAGCTATTACGCTGATAAAAACCGATTGACTCATGTTGCCACCATCTTCCTTACAGGCGAGGGCCTGAGTGCTGAAAAGCATTGTAAGACAAAGAATTGCTGCGATAATTTTTTTCATGTTTAAACCTCCATAGGATATTTAAGACCGAGCTGCTGTCTGCACTCGTCCATAATTTTCATACACTGCAAGGTGCTTTCAAAGGGAATGTAATCCGATTGCTTTTTGCCTTGCCTTATTTCTTCGGCTACACGGTCAAACTCGTTGAGATAGGTAGTTTTGCCGAAGGAAACGTTGTTGCCCTTTGTGCTTCTGAGAATAACAGCGGGAGCAACGTGAAACATGGGAAGGTGAATTTTTCCCTCTGTACCCTCAGCGACAAAGCTTTCGCTGAGCTTTTCAAAAGAAATGTGAAGCTCACACTGCATGGTGCCGTAATGAAGC
>JAZSPF010000066.1:0-5475 GCA_045537315.1 Acutalibacteraceae bacterium | reverse complement strand
ATAATACCACTTATAAAGACAAAAGTCAATATAAAAAAGAGGCGGATTTACCGCCTCTTCTATATTCAGTTCAGTTTATGCCGCCTTAACTTCCTCTGAGCTTGTCGGGGGAGTAAGGTTCTTTTTTTCGCTGAGCTTCTGAATAACGATAACTGCAGCGATAAGTGCGATACCGGCGATGTCTGTAGCAAGACCGGGGATGATACTCAGAAGGCCGCCGCCGAGAAGGACGAGTCTCTGCCACCAAGGACACTTGACAAACATATGGCCTTCCATACCTGCCGAAACTGCGAAGATGCCTACGAGAGCTGTGATGACGATTTGCACAACATCATACCAAGCGGCATCGATAAGGAGCATTTCGGGGCTGTAAGCGAAGATATAGGGCACGATGAATGCCGTAATGGCAAGTCGCGTTGCCGTGACACCTGTTTTCATGGGGTTGGACTTGGCAATAGCCGAGCCTGCATAAGCGGCAAGGGCAACGGGCGGTGTGATGTCTGCAACAATACCGAAATAGAAAACAAACATGTGAGCCGCAAGCACGGGAAGTCCCATCTTAATAAGAATGGGAGCCGTAATGGTTGCCATAATAACATAGTTAGCTGTTGTGGGAACACCCATACCAAGAACGATGCAGCAAATCATTGTCAGGAACAGAGCAAGGAACATGCTGTTTTCAGCCACGGGAACGAGAGTGTTAATGAGAAGCTGACCGAGAGCTGTCATTGTTACAACACCTGAGATGAGACCTGCCATACCGCAGGCAACTGCAACACCGACTGTGTTCTTTGCACCGTTTTCAAGTGACTGCACCACAACTGAGGGAGTGAGAGTTGCTGTGTCCTTTGTCAGGAATGAAAGTGCAACACAGGTAACCATTGCCACGAGAATAGCTGTGCTCATGTTAGCCTGACCGAAGGGGAGCCACAGACCAAGAAGCACTGCAATGGGAATAAGGGGGAAAACAAGTCTCCACGCAGTCTGCTTGTTGAGTGTTCTGGGTACTAATGAAACTATCAGTGAAGCAAGGATTGCAAAGCAAGCTGAAAGACCTGCACTGAAATAGTTCATGGCAATAACGAGTATAACGATGGGAAGAAGCAGATAGCCGTTCTTTGCAATAAGCTTAAAGAAGTTGGGAATAGCATCCTTGGGCAGACCCTTGAGGC
The DNA here is from genome assembly GCA_045537315.1 of Acutalibacteraceae bacterium. Taxonomy (GTDB): domain Bacteria; phylum Bacillota; class Clostridia; order Oscillospirales; family Acutalibacteraceae; genus UBA6857. Next base: position 4,303 of record JAZSPF010000066.1, on the reverse strand, counting down.
CTAACTTCTTTGCTTCAAAGTGAATCATCATAAAGATTCCTGTGAAGTAAAGCACTGCAGGAAGAATAGCTGTAACTGCAATTGTTGAATAGGGTGTTTCTGTGATTTCAGACATGAGGAATGCTGCGGCACCCATGATGGGGGGCATAATCTGACCGCCTGTTGATGCGGCGGCTTCAACAGCAGCAGCGAACTCCGGCTTGTAGCCGGTCTTTTTCATCATGGGGATTGTGATTGAGCCTGAGCCTACTGTGTTTGCAACACTTGAGCCTGAATACATACCCTCAAGGGCACTTGAGATAACGGCAACCTTAGCGGGACCGCCGATTGATGAGCCTGCAATTGAGTTTGCAAGGTCAACAAAGAATGTGCCTATACCTGTTCTTTCAAGAAGGGCGCCAAGGATAATAAACAGCACAATAAAGGTTGTGCAAACATAAACGGGGGTTGAGAAAAGACCGTTTGACACGTCATAGAAAAGACCGTACATAAGGCTTCGAAGTGCTGTGTCAGGGTTTTTGCTTATGGCATTGAATGCGGCATAAACAACAAAACAGCCTGCAACTATAATAATGGGCCAGCCTACGGCTCTTCGGCAGAGTTCAACGAGAATAAGAATTGCAACGAGAGCAACAATTATCTGCAGAGTGCCGATACGGCGTGACATAAGGATGATATCCTGCTGGAAAATTGCATAATACAGGAAAGAGCCTGCACCTACAACTGACAGAATGATGTCATAAAAGGGAACATAGTTGATTTTCTTGCTCTGCTTTTTGTATGCAGGGAAAATGAGAAATCCGATAAATACAATAAAGGCAAGAAAAGTGGTGAGCTTGGTGTACTTTGTGGCGTTCTGGAAAACGAGAGCCATGGAAATCATATAAACGCTGAAAAGTGACATAATAGCTGTAATAACCGTTTTTCTCCAGCCTGTGAAAATACGGGTGTTACTTTCTCTGTCGTATTCAGCCATAATGGCATCGGCATCTACTGCTTCGTCTTCCGTCTGTAAAGAAACTTTATTTTCGTCCAAAGTTTTTCCTCCTTTTCTTTATTCAAATTTATAAGTTATACCTTTAAAAACTTAAATAAATGCTGCAGTTTTATGTGCAGCATTTATTTGAAGTAATTATTTACTTATTAACTAAATGCGAAAGGATTATGCGATAACGCCGATTTCCTTGTAGTATTTTTCTGCGCCGGGATGAAGGGGTACATTACCGATAGCGGCAGCAGCTGCTTCTTTGCTCATTTCCTTACCCTTTGCGTGAGCAACAGCGATTTCTTCCTGCTTCTCCCAAAGGTTCTTTGTGATTTCATAAGCCTGATCTTCGCTCATGTCGTTTGTAGCGATGAATGTAGCCATGATAGCAACTGTTGTAGCTTCGCCTTCTGTGATGAATGCATAGTCATCAGCTGAGTATTCATACTTTGCATAGAAGGGATAATCAGCCATAAGCTTGTTTATTACTTCTTCGCCAAGGTCAACTGCAACGATGTCTGTTGATGTTGCAAGGTCTGAAACTGCGGGAGTGGGTGTGCCTGCTGTGATGAATGCTGCGTCGATAGCGCCGTCTTTAAGAAGAGTAGCTGAATCGCCGAAGGAAGCTGCTGTAGCGTTGATGTCTGAGTTAATGTCAAGACCTGCTGCTGCAAGAATCTGAGTTGCATTGTAGTAAACGCCTGAACCTGCGTCGCCTACTGCTACGTTTTTGCCCTTAAGGTCTGCGATTGTCTTGATGCCTGAAGCCTTGGTTGCGATAACCTGGCAAACTTCTGCATATACACAGCCGATAGCTGAGAAGCAGGTAACAGGAGCGCTGAAGCCGTTTGTGCCTTCATAAGCGTAGTTCATAACGTCGTTCTGAACGATAGCGAACTGAGCTTCGCCGTCTTCGATCATTTCGATGTTAGCCTGTGAGCCGCCTGTTGACTGAACAGTAAACTTGTAATCGTCTGTTCCGAGAATCTGACCTACAGCTGTTGTGAAAGCGTAGTATGTGCCTGTGTTGCCGCCTGTGCCTGTAACGATATTAGCGATTACTTCGTTGCCGCCGTCACCGGTTGAGGGGTCTTCTGTGTTGTCGCCGCAAGCTGCCAGTGTGAAGAGCATAAGAGCAGCGAGAAGAACTGCGAGAATTTTTTTCATTGTTAATTTCCTCCATATTGAATAATTTTTTATGAAACAATTTTAATATATTTCACTGTCTCTTGTCAAGTGAAAATAGCTATTATTAAGAAAAAAATTATTTTATAATGTATAAATATTACTTTTTATACAGTTTTTATCCGTTAAAAATGCATATAGTAACATACACTATTGCAAAAGCTGAAAAAATCGTTTATAATTACAGGCAGGAAATTAAACAAAAGGAGCAACACACAATGAAAAAGTTAGGTTTCGGATGTATGAGACTCCCTCTCAGAGTTAAAAAAATCAACAGCAGTGTTGACCTCGAAAAAACAAAAGAAATGGTGGATTACTTCATAAATGAGGACTTCACATATTTTGACACCGCCTATATGTACCATGACGGCAGAAGCGAAAAAGTGGTCAGAGAAGCCCTCGTTTACAGATATGAAAGAGAGCAATTTCTTCTTGCTGATAAAATGCCCGTGGGTATGCTGGTGACAAAGAGCGACACCTCAAGAATATTCCGCCATCAGCTCAAAAAGTGCGGCACGGAGTATTTTGACTATTATCTGCTTCACGCACTCAATGCAAAATATCTTGAAAGAGCGGAAAAGCTGGGCACTTTCCGGTACCTTGCCAAGAAAAAAGCTGAGGGCAAAATTAAAAAGCTGGGCTTTTCTTTCCATGACTCTGCCGAGGTTCTCGACAGAATACTCACAAGGCACCCGGAAATGGAGTTCGTTCAGCTTCAGATAAACTATCTCGATTGGGAAGACGAAAATGTGCAGTCCCGTCTTTGCTATGAAGTGGCACGAAAGCACGGCAAGGACATTATTGTTATGGAGCCTGTCAAGGGCGGTAAGCTTGCCGATGTGCCTCAAAAAGTCAAGGAGCTTTTTGCCGCTGAACATCCCGATTGGTCACCTGCTTCGTGGGCAGTGCGCTTTGCCGCAAGCCTTGAGGGCGTTATCTGCGTACTCAGCGGTATGTCAGATATGGCACAGCTCAAAGACAACACGGGCTATATGAAAGACTTTGAGCCGCTGACCGAAAAGGAAATGGGCATAGTTAAAGCCGCGGCGGCAATTATAAATAATAGGGAAACAATTCCCTGCACAGCCTGCAGATACTGCACGGCTTCCTGCCCTATGAATATTGCAATACCCGAATATTTCACCGCATATAATATGCAGGTAAACCGTGAGGGTGACCCGAAAGCATATCTTGAAGAAAATGCTGCAGACAAAGGTAAGGCAAGCCAGTGCATAAACTGCAAAAAATGTGAGGAAATCTGTCCTCAGAAAATCGCTGTCGCTGAAAAGCTGGCACTTGTCGCTAAATCACTTTAAACACTTTTATTACTTGCAGATTCACACTGTTTTTTGTTGAGTTGTATACAAAAACAGAAAGTGTAATATTGACTTTTTTATCACTTAGGTATATTATATAGGGTACAACATAGTCAGTGAATTTGGAGAATTAAGCTATGTAAAAACCTAAAGAAGGAGTTTTACTTATGGAAAAAATCATCTATCTTATCCCTGCTGTAGGTGTCATAGGTCTGCTTTTTGCACTGTTCCTTGCAATGAAAATAAATAAGCATGACCCGGGTAACGAAAGAATGCAGGAAATCTCTGCAGCAATTCACGGCGGTGCAAAGGCCTTTCTTTTTGCCGAATACAAAATTCTTGTGTTCTTTGTTCTTGCGCTTTTTGTTGCAATAGGCTGCTGTCTTTCATGGCCTACTGCGGCAAGCTTTCTTGTGGGCGCATTGTTCTCTGTCGGCGCAGGCTATTTCGGCATGACAGTCGCAACCAAGGCTAATGTCAGAACTGCTCAGGCTGCTTCACAGGGCGGCATGAGAAAAGCTCTCAGCGTTGCATTCTCAGGCGGTGCAGTTATGGGCATGAGTGTTGTAGGCCTCGGTGTGCTGGGTATTTCACTTATATATATTCTCACAAAAGATGCTGATGTGCTTTTCGGCTTCAGTCTTGGTGCATCATCAATTGCTCTGTTTGCCCGTGTTGGCGGCGGTATTTACACAAAGGCTGCTGACGTAGGCGCTGACCTTGTTGGTAAGGTTGAAGCAGGCATCCCCGAAGACGACCCGAGAAACCCTGCAGTTATTGCCGATAACGTAGGCGACAACGTAGGTGACGTTGCAGG
>JAZSPF010000173.1:0-16459 GCA_045537315.1 Acutalibacteraceae bacterium | reverse complement strand
TGAAAAGACACCCGGTGCACCATCGAGAGCATCTACACAAAGTCCGCTGTCGTCTGCTATGCAGGGAAGTCCGCTTTCCTTGCAGCCGCTTTCTGCTTTGATTCTCGCATTGTCAAGGAAGGTTTCGCCGTTTTCTTCTGCATCTGTGAGCTCAATACCAAGGTCAGTATCTGTGACAACCTCGTAACCCATAGGTGAGAGAATGCGGCTCATTTCCTGCAGTTTGTGCTTATTATGCGTTGCAATAATTATTTTCATGCTTAGTCCTCATCTGCAAAAGTAACTGATGTATCTTCAAAAAGTGCCTTTGCAAAAAGCTTGGGCTTAAAGGGCTGTAAATCGTCTAACTGCTCACCCACACCGATAAACTTAACGGGGAGCTTAAGCTCATTTTTGATTGTGAGCACAACGCCGCCTCTTGCAGTACCGTCAAGCTTTGTCAGTGCGATACCTGTAAGCTCGGCAACATTCATAAATTCCTTAGCCTGATTAACGGCATTCTGACCTGTTGTTGCATCAAGCACAAGAAGAATTTCACGGTCGGCATAGGGAAGCTCTTTTTCAACAACTCTGTAGATTTTGCCAAGCTCGTCCATAAGATTTTTCTTATTATGGAGTCTGCCTGCAGTGTCACAGATAATGATGTCGCAGTCACGGGAAAGACCTGCACTGATTGTATCATATACCACAGCGGCAGGGTCCGCACCCTCTTTATGCTTGACTATATCAACGCCTGCACGCTCTGCCCAGACTTCAAGCTGTTCAATAGCGGCGGCACGGAAGGTATCAGCTGCACCGAGGATAACCTTCTTGCCCTCTTTTTTATACATAGCGGCAAGCTTACCGATTGTGGTTGTCTTGCCCACACCATTGACACCGATAACGAGTATAATTGAAGGCACGGTGATAAGTCCCATATCTTCGCCGCCGTCAATCATCTCTGCAATGATGTCGGATATTATCATCTTGGCGTGCTTGGGGTTGCGCACTTCGTTTTTATCAACACGCTTGCGAAGCTCCTCAACGATATCCACGGCAGTTTTCATGCCGATATCGCCCATAATGAGGGCTTCTTCAAGGTCATCAAAAAAATCGTCTGTTATTTCTTCATAAGCGCCGAGTACATCCTCTATGCGCTCTGTCATACCCTCACGGGTTTTCTTAAGTCCGAAACCAAATTTTGAAAATATACCCATTGGTTTTGACCTCCTTTATTGAGTTATGCCGAGCTTTTTGGCAAGCTCTGCTGTTTTGAGTTCGAGCAGCTTTGATACACCCTGCTCCTGCATTGTGATACCGTAAAGCACATCAGCTTCTTCCATAGTACCGCGTCTGTGTGTAATGAGAATAAACTGAGTGTTTGCAGTCATTCTTCTTACATACTGAGCATATCTCGTTACATTAACATCATCGAGAGCCGCCTCAACCTCGTCAAAGATGCAGAAGGGCGCAGGGTTAACCTTCATAATTGCAAAGAGAAGTGCAATAGCTGAAAGGCCCTTTTCACCGCCTGAAAGTGAGTCAAGTCTCTTGACATTCTTTCCGGGAGGCTGAAGCTTTATGTCGATGTTACTCTCAAGTACATCTGTGGGGTCCTCAAGTGAAAGCTCAGCGTGACCGCCGCCGAAAAGCTCACGGAAGGTCTCACCGAAATTCTGATTTATCTTTGCAAATTGCTCACGGAATTGCTGTGACATTTTGTCTGTCAGCTCTTCAATAAGTCTGATAAGCTCTTTTTTGCTCTTTTCAACATCGGCAACCTGTGAGGACATAAATTCATATCTTTCACTGACTTCTTTATATTCCTCAATTGCGCCAACGTTAACAGCACCTAAGTGTCTTATGCTGCCCTTTATCTCATGAAGTCTTCTTCTTGAAGCGGCAGGGTCCTCACACTTTGAGCCAACAGCCTCTGCCTCTCTCTTTGTGAGCTGATATTCGTCATAGAGCTTGCTTATTGTACCCTCGTACTCCTCGCTCATGGTCTGCTTTCTCTCTTCAAGGCGGGCAAGCTCACCGCTTATTTTCTCTCGCTCTGAGGATTTATTTCTTTCCTCACTGCGAAGTGCGGCTGACCTTTCTTCTGTTTCGCTTCTCTTTTTCTGCAAAGCGACTATCTCGTCTTTTGCCTGCTTGCTCTTATCACTGAATGAAACTGCAAGACTCTGAAGCTCCATAATTTCGGCTTCAATTTCCTTATTATGCTCTTTGATTTTTTCTATTTCACCGATAAGCTCCTTGTCCTTATCCTCGTGGCTGACAAGACGTGCTTTGAGAAGTCCCAGAGCCTGAGTTCTCGCCTGCATATCCTTATCAGCACCGTGAATATCAAGACTGAGCTTTGAAATAAGCGATGTCATTTTTTCACGCTTTTCGGCAATTTCGTGTCTTTTTTCGCCTAATTCTTCAAGGCGTTTCTCGTGAGACTCTATCTCTTTTTTCAGCTTGTCTGCTTCTTCGTTTGCCACCTCAAAGGCTCTTTGCATTGAGAAAATTCTCTCGTCGGCATTGTCCTTTTCGCCTTTAAGCTCATCAAGAAGTGATACGGCTGAATAGTACTGCTCATAAACAAGATTTTTCTGACCCTCAAGACGGATTTTTTCTTCCATAAGCTCTGTGAGAGCCTGTTTTTCGCCTGTAAGCTCACTCTGCAGTGTTTCGATTTCACCGGAAAGTGCAGTGTATTTTTCACTGAGTAGGGCAATTTCCTTTTGGAGCTTCTCGTCTTTATCCTTGAGTTTTTCTATCTCGGTACTGCGGGAAAGTATGCCTGCATTCTGAGCCGCGGAGCCGCCTGTAATCGAGCCGCCTGCATTGACGACCTGACCGTCAAGGGTAACTATTTTAAATCTCTGATCATATTTTTTTGCAATTGTGATAGCACATGAAAGATCCTCTGCCACAACGGTTTTGCCGAGAAGTGAAGCAATAATCTCGCTGTAACGGCCGTCAAAGGAAAGAAGATTGACCGCCTTGTCAACATAACCTAAGCAGTCTTCAAGACCTTCTTCCTCAAGGCTTCTGCCCTTGACTGCATCAATGGGAAGGAAAGTTGCTCTGCCTGCTGAGGTACTCTTAAGATAGTTGACTGCTGTTTTTGCATCCTGCTGGGTGTCAGTGACAATATTCTGCACTGCGTTGCCCAGGGCCGTTTCAATAGCAACAGCATATTCACTCTTAACAGAAATAAGCTGTGAAACTGTGCCGTGAATGCCTCTTAAGGCTCCCTTTTCGCTTTCTTTGATTACCTTTTTAACTGCTCCTGAATAGCCTTCCATATTCTTTTCAAGCTCTGTGAGCATAGTAATTTTTGAGGCAGTTCTCTGCTGATCAAAGCTCTTTTCGTCAAGCTCTTTTTTAGCTGTATCAGCCTTGCTTTCAAGGGACTCAAGCTTCATTGTGTAGCCGTTTACGCTGTTGTTTACGGCGGTGATTTCTTCACTGCACTTTGTCAGCGCCTCATCAGCCTTTGCTTTATCCTGAGAAGCTAAATCAACACTTTCCTGACGGGCGTTTATCTGCAGATCAATTGTTTCAATTCTTGCCTTTATCTCTGCAATTGCTGACTGAGCAGTTGATGCCTCAACACGGCAGTCTGCAAGATTTTTAGTCAGGATGTTTATATTAAGAGAAATGTCTGCTGTCTCCTTATCGAGACCTGAGCCCTCTGACTGCATTTTGTCAAGCTCTGCATTTACACTTCTGAGTTCATCGCTTTTATCGTCACGGATTTTCTTTATCTGTGAGATAAGCTTTTCTTCTGTTTCAATTTCCTTTTGAAGCTGCTGCTGACCGAGCTCAGAGTCACTTCTGTCGCGGGAAATTCTGCTGATGGTATCATTATTATGTTCAATTGAGCTGCGAAGCACTGCCTGCTCACTGTTTGCTCTTGCGGCTCTCTCTTCAAGCTCTGATATTCCCTGACGGATTTCGTCTATCTTTATGTTGATATTCTGTGTGTCGGTGATACATTTTTCAATATGCTCTTCAATGTTTTCAAGCTCGCCCTCGACACTCTCATAGTGGTTTCTTGCTATGATTATGTTGTCTTCCTGCTTGCGAAGGTCCTCTTTGAGCTTGTCTATGCTGTAAAGCCACAGACCTATTTCAAGAGTTTTCTTTTCGTCGCTGAGCACAAGGAATTTCTGTGCCTTTTCGCTCTGTGTTTTAAGGGGGCCTATTCTGCTTTCAAGCTCTGTGAGAATGTCACGCAGTCTTATTAAGTTTTCCTCTGCCTGATTTAATTTTTTCAGTGAGTCACTTCTCTTATATCTGTAAGCTGAAATACCTGCGGCTTCCTCAAACATTTCACGGCATTCCTTGCCCTTGCCGCTGACCATGTCGGCTATTTTGCCCTGACTGACCATTGAATAGCCGTCTCTGCCGAGACCCGTATCCATAAACAGCTCGTGGACATCTCTGAGTCTCACATTTTCGCCGTTGATTTTATATTCACTTTCACCTGAACGGTAGTATCTTCTTGTTACTGTAACCTCATCGGTGTCTTTTGCGATTGAACGGTCGGTGTTATCAAGACGGAGTGTAACCTGAGCAAAGCCGTGAGCCTTTCTTATTTTTGTGCCGTCAAAAATGACGTCTTCCATTTTTGAGCCGCGAAGGCTCTTACTGGACTGCTCACCGAGTACCCAGCGCACTGCATCTGAAATATTACTCTTACCGCTTCCGTTAGGGCCGACAACCGCTGTTATGCCCTTGCCGAAGGTAAGCACCGTTTTTTCAGGGAATGATTTGAAGCCTTGCATTTCAAGTGCTGTTAATATCATAATTTTAACCTCGCACGATTATTTCGTATTTTTCCATTGTTTCATCCTGTCGGATTTTGCATATATAGCCTCTATCCTTAAGATAGTTTATATTGCTTTTTTTCTGTCCCGTGAGCATCGAAACATATCTTTTGCCCACACTGATTTCTATTTCGCCTTTTTGTACTCTGCCGCTGTCTATTGCCTCGAGCACCTTTTTAAGATAGATTTTGCTTTCACATATTTCTCTGAAAGCGGGATGATATGCGCCTGCCACATAGCCTTCCTCAACATTGCCGCCTGAGTGAAGACCGAGTCTTATTACTCTCACACCCTTTTGGCGGAACATCATAAGAAGCTCGGCGCAAATTTCTGACGCGTCCTCAAGAGACTGAGGTGTATATCTGCCTTCTTTGTAAAGCCTTGCAAGCTCTGTGCCTTCGAGCACAACCGTGGGATAAATCCTCGCCGTGTCAGGACGGAGAGCGATAAGCTTTTTTGCTGTTTCAATGCATTTTTCGTCAGTGTCGCCGAAAAGTCCCGTCATCATCTGCACACCGAACTCGAAGCCGTATTCCTTGATAAGTCTTGCGGCAGAAACCACATCTTCGGCAGTGTGACCTCTTTTGTTAAGAGAAAGCACCTCATCATCCATACTCTGACAGCCAAGCTCAATAGCCGTGACACCGTAGTGCTTTAAGATGTCAAGGATTTCTTCGCTTATACAGTCGGGTCTTGTGGAAATCCTGATGCCTGCGAAAAAGCCTTTGTCTATATAATGCTTTGCTCTTTGGAGCAAACTCACCATATAATCTCTGTCAATTGCAGTAAAGCTACCACCGAAAAACGCGATTTCACCTTTATTGCAATCGGCAGTTGAAAGTGCCGTGTTCACTGCCTCGTCAATATCGCTCAAACTAAGAGGCTTGCTCTTGCCCGAAATAGTCTTTTGATTGCAGAAGCTGCAGGCATGGGGGCAGCCCTCATGAGGTACAAATAAAGCAACATTTATGTGTTTCAACTTTTTATCCCCATAAGCTCAAGAGCCTGTTTTGCCGCCTGCTGTTCGGCAAGCTTTTTGCTTTTGCCCATTCCGTAGCCCACAACATTGCTGTTGAGCATAACCTCAACCTCAAAGCGTTTATCATGGTCGGGGCCACTTTCACCTACAAGGACATAACTGAGATGCTCGTCGGGATTTTTCTGTATAATCTCCTGAAGCTCTGTTTTATAGTCACGAAGGCTTAGCTGCTTTGCCGCCGCCTCTTTAATGAAGCCTAAAACAAACTTTCTCACATTTTCAAGGCCGCCGTCAAGATAAATTGCACCTATAACTGCCTCAAAGGCATCTGCAAGTATGGAAGCTCTGTGTCTGCCGCCCGTGTTATCCTCACCTCTGCCGAGAAGCAGATATTTGCCAAGGTTTATCTGCTTTGCAAAGCCGTGAAGCGACTTTTCACAAACGCAGGCTGCTCTTTTCTTTGTCATTTCACCTTCGGGCAAGTGAGCTAAATTGTGATAGAAGTAGTCTGCAGTTATAACGCCTAAAACGGAGTCGCCTAAAAATTCGAGTCTTTCGTTGCAGTCCCTGCCCGTCTGCCTTTCATTGGCATATGATGAGTGTGTAAGTGCAGTTTCAAGCAGGCTTTTGTTATTGAATTCATAGCCTATAACCTTTTCAAATTCACTCATATTCATTTTCATATCCTCTTTTCAAGATAATTTCTCATATCCTCAAGACCTCTCAAGGAAAGAGCCGCATATCTTTGCTGTTTATCCCTGATTTTCGGCTCAATGGGAGGCAACACTCCGAAGTTTGCACCCATTGGCTGAAAGTTCTTAACACTCTCGTCGCTTATATATCTTTGCAAAGCACCTATCATTGATGTTTCAGGCAAGATAAGAGTTTCTTTGCCTTTCAGGTACCTTGCCATATTTATTCCCGCCATAATTCCTGAGGATGCGGATTCCATATAGCCTTCAACACCTGTTATCTGACCCGCAAAGAAAAGATTTTTTCTTTGTCTGAAGCTGAAATCACCCTTTAAAAGTCTCGGCGAATCAATAAAGGTGTTTCTGTGCATTACACCGTACCTGAGAAACTCTGCATTTTTAAGAGCAGGTATTATAGAGAAAACTCTTTTCTGCTCAGGGAATTTAAGGTTAGTCTGAAAGCCCACAAGGTTAAACATTGTGCCCATAGCATTTTCCTTGCGAAGCTGAAGCACCGCCCAGGGTCTGTGACCTGTTTTCGGGTCACGAAGCCCCACAGGCTTTAAAGGGCCGAAACGCATTGTATCTTTGCCACGTGATGCCATAACCTCTATTGGCATACATCCCTCATAGACATCCTTTCTCTTGTCGAAGGAGTGGAGCTCTGCACTTTCAGCATTTATAAGAGCCTCATAAAAGGCTTCATATTCCTCTTTGTTCATGGGGCAGTTAATATAGTCGCTCTCACCGCCACGCTCATAGCGTGAAGCAGTAAAGGCATTTTCCATATCGATGCTGTCTTTTGACACAATAGGTGCCGCCGCATCAAAGAAGTGAAGTCCGCTGCCGCAAAGAGAAGCTATGCTTTTGCTCAGAGCATCACTTGCAAGTGGGCCTGCGGCAATTATAACGTTGCCCTCAGGGATAGCAGTCACTTCCTCGTGAATAACATTTATAAGCGGATTTGCCTCAATTCTTTCGGTTATGAGCTGAGAAAAAATATCTCTGTCAACTGCCAGCGCACCGCCTGCCGGTACCTCTGAAAGGTCAGCACATTCCATACAGATTGAGCCGAATTCACGCATTTCTGCCTTTAAAAGTCCTGCCGCAGATTCAAGGCGTTTAGCCTTAAGGGAGTTACTGCAGACAAGCTCTGCAAGAGTTTCCATATGATGAGCAGGTGAAAATTTCACAGGCTTCATCTCATAAAGGTCAACCTCTATATTCTCTTTTGCTAGCTGCCATGCGGCCTCAACGCCTGCAAGTCCGCCGCCGATAACAATAACTTTTTCGCTCATCATATCACCTCTTTCATGAAGCGTAGCTTCATTTCATGCATTTCATTTAACCGCTTTAGCCCTCGCCGGGTAGGCACACTTTTCTTGTAAGAAAAGTGTCAAAAGAACTTTACTCATTCGCCTTTTTTCTTTCTCGTTGCTGTTGCCTTATATCCGCAGTTTTCATCAAGACAACTGAGCACCGAACCCTTGCCCTTGAAAAGTGATTTTCCACACTTGGGGCATTTGTCGTTTGTAGGCTTATCCCATGTCATAAAGTTACACTCAGGCCAATTGTCACAGCCAAAGAAGGTGTAGCCTCTCTTTGATTTCTTGGAGATAACCTTGCCGCCGCAAAGAGGACAGGTAGCGTCCGTTTCCTGAACAAAGGGCTTTGTAGTCTTACATTCGGGATAGCCTGGGCAGGCAAGGAATTTGCCGAAGCGACCAACCTTAACCACCATCATTCTGCCGCACTTTTCGCAGGGAATGTCTGTTATATCCTCTTTGAGCTGAATTTTTACGCCATCCATTTCGGCCTTGACCTTCTTCAGGTTTTCTTCAAAATCGTCATAGAAGGTGTGAAGCATCTTGATATAGTCCTGCTCACCCTCACCCACTGAGTCAAGGTCACTTTCCATCTGGGCTGTGAATTTGACATTGACAATATTCTTGAATTTTTCCTTGAGAAGATTAACTATTGCTTCGCCAAGCTCTGTGGGATGGAGCTGCTTTGACTTTCTTTCAACATATTCACGCTTGACTATCGTTGAAACAATTGTTGCATAGGTACTCGGTCTGCCTACTCCGTTTTCTTCAAGAGTCTTGATAAGTGACTCCTCAGTATATCTTGCAGGAGGCTGAGTAAAGTGCTGATTTTTTATAAGGTCTTTATGCTTTAATTTGCTGTCTTTTGCCAGTGAGTCGGGAAGCTTTGACTTTTCGTCGCTGTCGCCAAGGTCATAAAGCACTGTAAAGCCGTCAAACTTAACGCTGTAACCGCTTGCGGTGAAAAGACAGAACTTATCTTCGCTCTCATTTGCATTCTGACTCTTGATTTCAAGCTTTGTTGTGTTTTGTACACATGAAGCCATAAGTGAAGCTAAGAAGCGTTTCCAAATAAGGGAGTATAATTTATACTGCTCTGCCGTAAGGCTGGGCTTGATGCTTTCGGGAGTAATTGAGGGCACTGAGGGTCTTATAGCCTCGTGACCGTCCTGAGCGTTGCTTCTTGACTTATAATATCTGGGCTTTTCGGGCAGATATTTCTCGCCGTAATTAGCCTTGATGAAGTCGTTGCCTGCCAATCTTGCTTCCTCTGAGATGCGAAGCGAGTCAGTTCTCATATATGTGATAAGACCGATTGAGCCGTAACCGGGAATTGTGATACCCTCATAAAGCTCCTGAGCAACCTTCATGGTACGCTCGGGTCTCATGCCGAGCTTTCTTGCCGCATCCTGCTGAAGAGTTGATGTAATAAAGGGCGGTGCGGGATTTTTCTTTCTTGTGCCGTTTTTAAGTGAGCTGATATGGTAGGAAGCACCATCCAGACGCTTTATATAGCTGTCGGTCTGCTCCTCGGTTTTAAGCTCAATTTTGCCTGTTTCGTCGCCGTAAAACTCTGCAGTGAAAACCTTGCGGTCACTAAGGGCAAACTTAGCTTCAAGGCTCCAATATTCTTCGGGATTGAAGGCTCTTATCTCATTCTCTCTGTCAACTATCATTCTCACGGCAACGCTTTGTACTCTGCCGGCTGAAAGACCGCGTCTTATCTTCTGTGACACAAAGGGACTGAGCTTATAGCCGACAAGTCTGTCGAGAATTCGTCTTGCCTGCTGTGCATTTACAAGGTCAAGGTCAACCTTTCGCGGTGCCGCCATTCCGTTTTTGACACCTGTTTTTGTGATTTCATTAAATGTGACTCTGTTTGCCTTATTAAGGTCGAGACCCAAAATTTCGGCAAGATGCCATGAAATTGCTTCTCCCTCACGGTCAGGGTCAGTTGCGAGGAAAACTTCGTCACTCTCAGCTACAGCGTCCTTGAGTTCCTTGACAAGCTTTTCCTTTCCCTTTACTATGCTGTATTTGGGTGCAAAGTCATTTTTGACATCTACACTGAGTCTTGCGGCAGGAAGGTCTCTTATGTGACCCTTCGATGCCATTATTACATAGGAGGCTCCAAGGTAGTTTTTAAGTGTCTTTGCCTTGGAGGGTGACTCCACAATTACGAGTTTTGACATATATGTTTCACCTTTTCTTCGTTTATCTTATTTAATGCGATACAAATTCGGCCCGTCTGAAAATGCATAGCCTAACATTTCAAGCTCTGTAAGCGCTACAAGCACATGCCTTATTTCCAATTGGGACTTTCTTTTTATCTCGTCCAACTCATTTATACCGTCGGACATTATATTATACACTATCTCTGCATTTTTAGAAATACCTTCAGGAAGTTTTTTTGGAATTATTTCAATTTTTTCCTGACTTTTTTCTTCCGGCTTCTCTTGTGGAGCCGCTGTTTTCTTTTTTGTGGCACGTTTTTTGCCTTCTTCAGACTTCTCGTTGATATTTACAAAGGGATTTCCCGTCTTGCTTGCCTTGAAACGCACACGGCCTTTAAAAAGCTCGCAGTTTTTTAAAATATCCTCGCCTGAAAAAACCGCAGTGGCACCCTCACTTATAAGCTTGTTTGAGCCGGAGAAATTACCGCTGTCAATATCACCGGGGAGTACGTATAAATCTCTGCCCTGCCTCTTAGCGTGATTTGCTGTGCTGAAGGTACCGCTTCTGTCAGCCGCCTCAATGATAACAACAGCCTTTGACATACCTGATATTATGCGGTTTCTCTCAGGAAAAGAGCCCTGCGTAACAGGTGAAAAGGGTGCATATTCGCTGATAACAGCTCCCATGTTTGCGGCATTTTTGCGAAGCTCCCCGTTTTCGGGCAGATAACCGTAGCCGTGACCGCAACCCATAACGACAACTGTTTTGCCACCGTTTGCCATAGCGGTTTTATGAGCGACACTGTCTATGCCGAGAGCGCCACCACTGACAATCAGAGCACCGTTTTCCGTCAGTGTTTTAACTATATTCCACGCCGCATTTTCACCGTAAACACTGGGCGTTCTGCTGCCGATAACACCAAAGGGTACCCCCTCATTAAGACATTTGCAGTTGCCTCTGACAAAAAGCACCGCAGGATAGTCGGCTATTGTCAGCAGGTTTTGTGGATAATATTCGTTATCAGGGGTGATTATGTGCACACCATGCTTCACGCAGAAATCAAGAGTCTCACTGAAATCCCCGGGGGATTTTTCTTTTGCACGCTTGAAGGCACTTTTGCGCTTATTGCCGAAAAAGGCTTTCCACTCACTCTCCCCCGCCTCATAAAAGGCTTTGGCTGATGTGTATTTATCTATGCATTCTTTAATTCTGCCTGCGGGTTTGAAAACATATTGAAGCCACAGCCAGTATAATCTTTCGTCCATAAGCCACCTCAGCGCATCATTTCCCACATGGTTATTGCCGCCGCCATTGAAGCATTGAGCGATTCAGCTCTGCCGAGCATGGGAATTGTCACCTTTTGGCAAAGTGAAAAAACTTCATCACTGACACCGTTTGCCTCATTGCCGATAACAGCCACGATGCCGTTTGACATATCGCTGTCGGTTATTTTCTGAACCGATGAGTCAGGTGTGGTTGCATAAAGCTTCATACCCTTTTCGTCTAAAAACGAGAGTGTATCTGCAAGGTTTTCGCATCTCACCACAGGCAAACGAAGCAATGAACCCATAGCGGCTCTCTGCGCCTTGGGAGAATAAATATCACAGCCACCCTCGGCTATAATGCCGCTGATGCCGAGAGCTTCGGCAGTACGGGCAACTGCACCTAAATTTGCAGGGTCCTGTATATTTTCGAGAGCTATGTATTTGCCGGAAAAGTCAATATCATCTACACTGAAATCTTCTCTGGCTCTGCAAAGGCAGAAAAAGCCCTGTGATGACTGGGTAACTGTGAGCTTATTTTCCACAAGTTCACTGACAATAAAGCTGTGCTGTGCCTTTTCGGCTATAAAATCCGCATCCTCGCTGAATTTTTCATAGGCACGTCTGCTGACAAAAAAGCTGTCTATCTCATAGCCTGTCACAGCCGCATCACGGCAAAGACGGAGTCCCTCTAAAAAGAACATGCCTGTCTGCCGTCTGGTCTTTGCGGATGATGCTATTTTCACCGCTGATTTTATTCTTTCGTTGCTGACGGAATCTATTGAAATCATTGCTTTTTCCTTTCCGTAACCCACCATTAAATGGGACAAAACTTATTCAATTTAATCATAGGTTACTGCTTAAAAATTGACTTAAAAGCCTATAAAAGGGCGAAAAACTACCCCGTACTATAACGCTTTAAAAACACAAATACGCCCGAGAAAAACATCTCGGACGCAATGTTCTGATTAAAGAGCAGCCTTTGCCTTCTCTGTGAGAGCTGTGAATGCTGCGGGGTCTGCGATAGCGATTTCTGAGAGCATCTTTCTGTTGAGGTTGATGCCTGCCTTCTTGAGACCGTTCATGAATGTTGAGTAGTTCATGCCGTTAGCCTTGCAAGCAGCTGAGATTCTTGTGATCCAAAGACGACGGAAATCTCTTTTCTTCTGCTTTCTGCCGATGTATGCATAGTTACCTGACTTCATAACAGCCTGCTTAGCTGTCTTGAAGAGGCTGTGCTTTGAGCCATAGTAGCCCTTAGCGAGCTTTAATACTTTATTTCTTCTCTTGCGAGTCATCATTGCGCCTTTAATACGAGCCATGATTAAATACCTCCGTTATATTAAATTGATTTAGATGGTGATATTATTTGTAAGGGATAAGACGCTTGATCTGCTTCTCGTTTGTCTTATCGGCAACAGTTGTCTGACGAAGACCTCTCTTGCGCTTTGTGTTCTTCTTTGTAAGAATGTGTGACTTGTTTGCATGGTAACGGATGGGCTTACCATTCTTTGAAAGCTTAAAACGCTTTTTTGCACCGCTGTGTGTTTTAATTTTAGGCATTGTTTATTCCTCCTATTACTTTTTAGGCTTAGGTGCCAAGAACATCATCATTGATTTGCCTTCGAGCTTTGCAGCCTTTTCAACTACGCAGTATTCACTGCAGGCATCGGCAAACTGCTTCATGGTAACAAGACCGTTTTCAGTGTGAGCCATTTCACGGCCTCTGAAACGAATTGAAACCTTAACCTTGTTGCCGCTTGTCAGGAAACGCTTAGCGTGGTTAGCTTTAGTTTCGAAGTCATGCGTGTCAATTCCCAATGAAAGACGGATTTCTTTGATTTCAACAACATGCTGATTTTTCTTTGCTTCCTTTTCGCGCTTTGTCTGTTCAAAGCGGTACTTGCCGTAGTCCATAATCTTGCATACGGGCGGCACAGCCTGGGGAGCAATCTTAACCAGGTCAAGGTTGTTTTCCTCAGCGATTTTCAGTGCTTCCTCCGCAGACATAATTCCGAGCACTTCACCATCACCCATGATTACTCGAAGTTCCTTATCGCGGATCTCTTCATTGATTTGCATTTCTTTGATAGCGATGTTCATACACCTCCATAATATTGATTGACTTTCGCCAATAAAATCAAAGCGTGAACGCAGACACGTTCACGCAGCAATACACTAAAAAGTTAGTCTATTGACCTTACAGGAACCTTATCCGCAAGGTGAGAACGCATACTTGCTCTGCTTTGTTGTGCAGATATATTATCACAAAGGTTCGTGTTTGTCAATAGGTTTTGTAAGAAAATTTATCTTTTTTCGGCAAGTCAGCGGTGGGGCGGCTCCACAGCCGGACGCTGTCCGGCAAGGCGACCGCAGGTCGCCGCAAAATCGCATCGTCAATGCGATTTCAGTGGAGCCGCCGCCCTTCAGCACAAACTAAAAAGAACGCAGGCACTCACCTGCGTTCTCAATATTATTAGTTATATTCTTTCTTATAGCCTTCTTCATCATAGATGAAAAGTGCATTAAGAGCAATTTCGAGACACTTCTCAACAGTCTTCATATTCATGTTGTCTGCTGTGTCAAGTCTTGTGTGATAATATCTCGGCGGACCGGGATTCATAGCTGCAAGAGTAACTGCAGGAATGCCTGCCTGCTGCACAGCAGCACCGTCGGAAGCTCCCACATAAACTGATGAATAGGGAAGGTCAAGACCTGCTTCCTTACCAGCCTTTTTAAGCAGTGAACAAACGCCAGCGTCCATCTTAACAGTACCTGTCATATCACGCTGATAAATAGCAATGTCTTCATAATCTCTGAAGGTTTCAAGGCCTACAAAAATAGTGGGAACATCACTTAACTCAGCCTTGTGAGCCTTCATATATGCCTTTGAGCCGCGAAGACCTGATTCCTCTGAGCCTGCACTCAGGGCAATAACTTCAGTGTTTTCGAAGCTGATGTCATTATCCTTGAGGTACTTGAGAATTGCTACTGAGGAAAGAGTACCTGTGAGATTGTCGTTTGCACCTTCAACACAGCGTCTGAAGTTAACAAAACCGAAGGCGCATACGCTACCTAAAGCACCGGCAAGCTGAACCCACTGGCAAACTGTGTCTGCCTGTGTGCCGTCAGCATAAACATTGAATGAATCAAGAGCAGTAAGGACGCATACAGCAATAAGTGAAATTACTGCAAAACCGCCACAGATAAACAACAGAATGTTTGTGCCATAATATGTATATGACCATTCATAGGATGAGTCAACATGACCGCTGAAAATAATTCTCTTTTGAAGCTCACCTGTTGCCTTTTTAACACCGACTACATTATGTGAGGTCTTTTTCGGGAACAGGAAATCATAGAATTCTTTATACATCAGGAACTCAGCAACAACACAGATAAGTGCAACCAAAGTCAGTGCAAAAGCCACCTGAGGCAGATTGATGAATGAAAATACAAGAGCCACAAGCATGAACATACCTGCTATGGTGATAAATTTCATAAATGCCTTGGGAGCAAGCTGGAAGGGTTCAATACTGACCTCATCAGCGCAGGTTCTCATCTGGTCTGCTATGTATTCCTGAGCCTTTTTTTCGCTTTCGCTACCGGCAGGTCTCGGGCCGATTTCTTTACAGATTTTCTTAATCTCTCTGACAGTATAGTTAGTATACATTCTGACAGAGGATGCATAGTTCTTTACGCTCTCACTCGCTTTCAAAACTATATTCTCCTTTTCAAATATATTTCTCTGCAGTCTTGTTAAGTCTTAAAAATTCAGTCTCATCAGACCGCAAATCGAATGTGTTAATTGTAGCATAATCGGTTAAATTAGTCGAGAGTTTTTGTTAAAGTTAAACAATTGTTCAAAAATTAGACGATTGTGAAAGTTCTGTTAATTGTTTGTTAAGTTTGTTAAGTTTGTGTTTCATAAAGCAAAAAATGAGTGGCTGCAGTGAATAGTCACTCACCTCTTGTTACACCGTGTCAAAACTCATAATCCACGCTTGCTCTGCCCTCTCTGACTAAAGCGACAAATGACGAAATCTTTTTATGTTCGGGATGAACCCTGTAGCGGTTAACATCCTCGACCGAATCAAAGGCACTTATGAGCACCGCATCATACATCCCCTCTTTGGTGTTAACATTCATTTCCACTTTCATTTCTCTGATGAAGTCTATTTTTCCAGGCAAAGCTTCGAGCATTGTTTTGACCTTGAGAAGATTTTCTTCTTTTGTTGCACCCTCAGCGAAGTCTTTGAATTTCCACATTACTATATGCTTGATCATAAAGAAATATTCCTCCTTAACCCAATTCGGGAGTATCCGTAAACTCAATTACAGCCTCACCCTTTTTTCCGTCTGATTCAAAAATAATAATCTCGTTTTCGCCCTTTTTCAGCAGTGAAGCAGGAAGATACATTGTCTTTTGCGGGCCGATTTCCCAATATCTTCCGAGATTGAAGCCGTTGATTGTGACAAAGCCTTTGGCGAAATTATCTGTTCTGAGGAATGTGTCTGCCACCTCATCAATGCTGAAAGTACCTTTATAAAACACACTCTTTTCTTCGGGTACTCTGCCGTTAAAGGTAAGTCTGTCAAGGTTATCCATGGGCAGTGTGTAAACATCCCAACCGAAATGTATTTTGCCGTCAATGAGACATCTGCCCGCAATACCCTTTTTGCGCATCATCTTCGAGCCGAAGTTTGCTCTGCCCATATTTTCGCCAAGCACTGTGAGGATATCCCCTGCCTTTGCAGTGATTTTTGTTTCCAGCTTATCATTTATATACAGTATGTCAACGAGGTTTTTGTTTATGTAAATCTGCGCTCTGTCACCGAGACTTTCAAAAGAGAGAGTAACTTCCTCATAGTCACGGTTAAGTCTTGTTCTGTAAGCAATATAGCCGTAGCCGTTACCGTAGCTTTCCATAGGTTTCGGCACATCACTGTGAACAGGAGATGCAAGATTTTCCAGCTGTGAAAAGAAGCCTGCGCTTTCAGCAAGTTTAACCTTTCCGTAGACCTTCTTTTTCCTGTCCTCAGGTACTTCGGGGAGTGTGCAGTTTATATGCTTTTTTATTACATCACGCACTGCATAATATTTGGGTGTCACATCACCGCATTCCGTGAGAAGTGCATCATAGTCATAGCTTGTCACATCGGGAGCAAATTTCTCATAGTGGTTTGCACCGCTTGTAAAGCCGAAGTTTGTGCCGCCGAT
>JAZSPF010000128.1:0-4221 GCA_045537315.1 Acutalibacteraceae bacterium | reverse complement strand
CAGACAACAGGCACATATCTTACACTTTATGGCTATGAGGGCAAGGTAAACAATGCGGTGCTGACAGTGCCTGCTCTCGGCGGTGCAAGCCTTGCTTATGACCTCATGAGCAATAACGGCAAGCTTGACGAATACGGACTTCTTCAGTATATCGAGCACGGTATGAAATGGGAAGAGGATTATCATGTGCTCCTTGAAGCTGAACAGTTAGGCTTTGTTGATGCAATTGTGGGCGAGCTTGTGCCTCAGATTATAGATGTTGTAAGATATTGGCAGAGTCTTTGGGATTTCATTCCCGTTGAGCATTATGAGGAACTTAAAGCTGAGCTTCTTGACCCTGTGGCAAGTGCAGACCTCATTGAGAGAAGTGACTATATGCACTATGAAATAATGTCATCGGGCGGTGAAAACTACTATGGCACCGGCTTCAAAAAGGCTCAGGATGTAGGCACAAACATTTATATAATGGCAGGCTACAACGCAAAAAGTGTCAGCGGCGGTGAAGTTACAAGTGATGCTATTATTCCCACAGCAGGTGCAACAGGCGCAACAGTGGCACCTTTCGGCAAGCGTTTCGCTGACGGCTACACTCAGAAGGTTGACACGGGGTACTATCAGGTGTCTCCCTGCATGACGGTGGATGCTTCTACTGCATACATTCCCCATCACACATGGTTTGTTGAAAATTATTATCACGGCATGACCACAAGTGACCCCTTTACAAAAAATCTGCTGTTTACACTCCTGCTGTCAACTGAGAGCTATGACGCGCACACAATGGCAGGCTATCCTCAGTTCCATGAGACGACTAACCCCTCACACGGTGTGCATGCTACCTTTAACAGCAGCACAGAGGGTTATGTTTCGGCAAGGGACACTGCTCTTGTTGTGACAAACTGCTCGGCTATAAATGATATAACAGTTATGTCAATCAATGTAAGAGGACTTGAGCTCGATTTCATCTTTGACCCATTTGTTCTTGCTCCCGGTGCAAGCAAGGAAGTTTCATTTGAAGGCGTGCTTCCCGAAGTCAGCAAGCAGAATTTTGAAATCAATATTTCATTTATGAATAAGACAATCACTCCCATCAGTGACAGAACCTTTGATTTCACAATTATGAACGGCGCAGCGGCAGAGTACAACAAGAAAGAACCCTATGTAAATGCTGACCTGCCCAAAGAGCTTGACGAGGTTATCGGCGAAAAAATGACAAACTTGCTTAAAAAGCTGGGTATAAGAAACACGGCGGCAACTGTTTATAACATAGCAATTAAGCTCATTGATTTTGTTATGAATTTTTTTGCAAAGCTGATAAAATAAAAAAATAAGAATAACACCTCACTTTTTAGCTAAAACTATCATTACATGATGAGTTACTCGTCATAAAAAGTGAGGTGAAATTTATGCATAACGAAGGCGTTAAATGCTCAGTAACTGAGTGTGAATATCATGTTGACTGCGATAAGTGCAGCCTCGACAAGATTGAAGTGTCACACGAAAAGACAAGCGCAGATGCTATTGCAATTCCCCATTTCTGCAAGAGCTATCAGAAGAAGATGAAATAAAATTTCACAAGCATAAGGGACGCGGGCGAGTGCCTGCGTTCTTTTTTGCATATGAAAACCCCGCCATAGTGGCGGGGTTCAAAAAAGGCTATTGCCTATGAGTATAACGAAAAAACTCCTAATGTGTTATTTTTACGTAACTGGCAGGTCACATTTCTGCTATAACACATAAGGAGTTTCTCTGTTACAAGCATACTACAAAAAATCTTGTTTTTTTGTCAGATATGTGCTAAAATAAAAACAAACAAAAGGAGGAAAATATTATGAAAAAAATTATAGCACTTATTCTTTCAGCACTTCTGCTGCTGTCTCTTGTTTTCCCTGCTTCGGCAACGGAAAAAAAGCTTACCTTCAACAGCGACGGCACCTTCCGTATTTTACAGATAAACGATTTTCAGGACAGAGATACAACCAACGGAGATTCACTTATATTCCTGAATAAGGTGCTTGACAAGTATGAGCCTGACCTTGTTGTACTCGTGGGAGATCAGCTGCATGATCACTTTCCCGGTATAACCGAAGAAAAAATAAGAACGGCTCTTAAAAATCAATTGATGCCCATGCAGGAAAGAGGCATCCCCTTCATTTTCACCTTCGGTAACCACGACAGAGACTATAAAGGAATTGTTTCCATGGAAGAACAGGCGGCAATTTACCGTGAATACTCTTATTGTTATGCCAACACCGACGGTGCTGACGGCGGCACATATAACACCGTTATTTACTCAAGTGACGGCATCGTACCAAAGTTCAATATCTATATGATGGATACTCAGCAATGGAACGGCAAAGGCACCACAAGCGGTGTTACTCCTGAACAGGTAGAATGGTATAAGGAAAGAAGTAACGAGCTTAAAGAAATGAATGGCGGAAAGGCGCTTCCCTCCTTTGTGTTCCAGCACATTCCCGTCAAAGAAATAAGAAGCTTCCTTAAAGAGGTTCCTGAAGGAACCGAAGGCGCATTGAAAAGCAGATATTACGATGCTTACTATGTTCTTGATGAAAATGCCGACTGGACGGGCGACAGAAACATAATGAGAGAAATTCCCGGCTGTGAGCATCCCGAAAAAATAACGGGTCAGTATGAAGCCTGGTTAGAGCAGGGTGATGTACTCGGTGCATATTTCGGCCATGACCATATAAATACCTTTGTGGGAAAAACAACGGACGGAATTGAACTTGGCTACAACGGTGGCTTCGGCTTTGCTACCTACGGAGATCCCGGCGAAAGATATGCACGTATTTTCGATTTAAACGAAAACGATATTGAAAACTACACTCATCAGACCATTTACTATACTCAATGTATGCTCGAAGATGAGAAACCCACCGAACCCGAAACACCCGACGAACCCGAAACACCCGATGAATCCACAGACGGCGATTGTGACCACATTTGCCACGAGTCAGGATTCATGGGCTTCATATGGAAGATTGTTCGCTTCTTCTGGAAACTGTTCAAGATGAATCCCGTATGCGACTGCGGTGCACTTCATTATTAACCTCATTAAATCAATGTTCGCATAATTAAAACCAAAAGGGACGGTGAAACTCAATCACCGTCCCTTACCTGTTATTCTTTTGTGTAAACAAATATCACAAACTCTGTGGTTATATCCATTTCGCTCACATTGGCAAGCTTTGCCTTGTCCTCGTCTCTTGTGTGATAATAATAGGGTGTCATCTTAAAAAGAGCCATTATATCTTTGTTGCTTTTCAGGTGTACCCGTGCCGTGATTTTACGCTTCTCTAAAAGGGTGAGATTTGCCGTTTCAGGGGGCTTCTCGTCATTCTTATAGGGTGTGTCATAAAGCAGCTCTTTAAGCTCAAAAAGGTGGTTTTCGCCTGCCACAACACTGAGGATATATCCGTCTTTTTTTATTATACGGCTGAATTCCTTTTCGTGAAAGGGTGCAAACAGATGAAGTGCAATATCCACGCTATCGTCTCTCACGGGAATATGAGAGAGATTGCCCACAAAGTATGTTATGCCGTTTTTTCGCTTGGCCGCAAGACGCACCATTTCTTTTGACAGGTCAAAGCCGAACATATCACAGTCAATTTCACTTTTGATTCTGTCGCCGTAGTAGCCCTCGCCACAGCATATATCAGCAATTACGGGGTGGGGGAGTGCCTTCTCTTTTATAAACTCACTTATACCGCGTACAAGAGCATCGAAATAGCCTTTAGAGAGGAACTCACGGCGACACTGTGCCATATCTTTATTGTCACCTATGGTACTGCCGGGCTTGTGTGAGCAGGTCAGCAGATTGACATAGCCCTCCTTTGCCATATCGAAGCAGTGGTTGTTTTTGCATTTATAGGTTCTGTCTGTTAATGTCAGCACTTCGCCGCAGACCGGGCAGATTAATTCTGTCATTTATTATACCTCTTTATTGAAAAATCATTATCTGTGTGCTATTATATATAAAATTTTACTTTTAGTCAATTGTGAGGTTCTTATGGCAAAGGATAAAGGTATAAAAACTAACGCAATGCGTATCCTCGATAAAAAGAAAATCCCCTATAAGGTAAATTATTATGAGTGTGACGAGTTTATTGACGGCATACATATTGCCGATATGCTGTCACAAAGCTATGATATGACCTTCAAGACTCTTGTCGCCGTGGGCAAAAGCGGAGAAAACTATGTCTT
>JAZSPF010000059.1:0-5454 GCA_045537315.1 Acutalibacteraceae bacterium | reverse complement strand
GAATAATAGCTGAAAGTCTCTTCATAGGCTTCTTTCTTCTGTGCTTTCTCTCAACAACAATGGGAGTCTTGATAAGCATATTAGCAAGAATGCTCCAGAGAATTGTGAGGATGTACATGCCGAAAACAGCATAGAAACCTGTGGAAAGCGTTGCCTTTGAAACGGTAACGACCGTAGCTAAAATCTGTGTCCATGCACTGTCTGAGAACATACCTACAATGTCACTGAGGTTGATTTCGCCGCCCACAATCTTATCAAAAGCAAATCTTGCAATAACAATGCCGATAAAGCACAGCACTAGTCCGCCTGCTGACATGCAGATAACTGCCTTTCTGTTGCAGGTTGCTGCAGAAACAACAGCCACTGCAAGGAACATAAGAAGTGCAAGCACAAAGAACACAACAAAGGCGATAACGTGAGGCAGTACGGGCTCAGCTATAGCCATAAAGCCTTCTGCGCCCTCCTTTGCACCGCTCAGGTCAGCACCCATGAGCATCTGGATTATCTCATAAGCTGAATATTCGTAGTTTGTCTTTACACCAAACTGCTGTGCAAGGTTAACAATACTTGTGATTTCTTCTGAAGCGCCGCCGATTACAAAGTAAAACAGCTTGAGCAGAAGTCCCATTACTACTGCACCCACAGCAAGTATGGGGGTAATGATACGATATGCAATTTTCATAGTTTTATACTCCTTTTATTTCCATGAAGACTTAAGGTCAACGGTCCTGTTAAAGACGAGCTTTTCATCAGTGGAGGTTGTGTCCACACAGAAATAACCCTGTCTCATAAACTGGAAGGTATCGCCTGTCTTCAGATTTTCAATGCCGTCCTCAAGCTTACAGCCGCTGAGGATTGTAAGTGAATCAGGGTTAAGGTTATCCTTAAAGCTGCCCTGAGATTCGTCTGAGGGGTTGGGATTGTTGAAAAGTCTGTCATAGAGTCTTGCCTCAAAGGTTATGCTGTTCTTTGCACTTACCCAGTGCAGCGTACCCTTGACCTTTCTGCCGTCGGGTGAGTTGCCACCCTTGCTTTCGGGGTCATAGGTACAGTGTACTGCCGTAACTTCTCCGTTTTCGTCAGTGTCATAGCCAACACATTTAACGAAGTAGGCACCTCTGAGTCTTACTTCATTGCCGGGGAAGAGTCTGAAATACTTCTTCGGCGGTTCTATCATGAAGTCCTCTTTTTCAACATAAATCTCCTTTGAGAAGCGGATTATTCTTGTGCCCATTTCAGGCTTATCCTGATTTATGGGAAGCTCGATTTCTTCCACTAAATCATCGGGATAGTTGTCGATAATTACCTTCAGGGGGCGAAGCACTGCCATAGCTCTGGGAGCGTTAGCGTTGAGATTATCTCTTACGCAAGCTTCTAAGAGACCGAAATCAACAACACTGTATGCCTTTGAAACGCCTACACGGTTAATAAAGTCTCTGATGGCCTCGGCAGGGTAACCTCTTCTTCTCATACCGCTGATTGTGACCATTCTCGGGTCATTCCAGCCGTCAACTATGCCCTCATTTACAAGCTGTAAGCACTTGCGCTTACTTGTCAAGCAATAGTTAAGGTTGAGTCTTGCGAACTCAATCTGGCGGGAGGGCTCTTTGAACTGTAATTCCTTGAGGAACCAATCGTAAAGAGGTCTGTGGTTTTCAAATTCCAGTGAGCAAAGGGAGTGGGTTACGCCCTCTCTTGTGTCTGACAGAGGATGTGCAAAGTCATACATGGGATAAACACACCACTTGTCACCTGTCTGATGGTGGCTCACATGAGCGATTCTGTAAATAACAGGGTCTCTCATATTGATGTTGGGTGAAGCCATATCAATCTTTGCACGAAGCACTCTTGCACCGTCGGGAAATTCACCGTCTGTCATACGCTTGAAGAGGTCAAGGTTTTCTTCTATGCTTCTGTCTCTGTAAGGGCTGTTTTTGCCCGGCTCTGTGAGGGTACCTCTGTATTCTCTTATTTCATCTGCAGTTAAATCGCAGACATAAGCCTTACCCATTTCAATGAGCTTTATTGCACACTCATAAATGAAATCGAAATAGCTCGATGCATAAAGGACCTTATCCCACTTGTAGCCGAGCCACTGAATATCCTCTTTGATAGCGTCAACATATTCCACATCCTCCTTTGAGGGGTTTGTGTCGTCAAGACGCAGATTACAGGTACCGCCGTACTTTTCTGCTGTTGAGAAGTCTATCTGTATAGCCTTGGCGTGGCCGATGTGGAGGTAACCGTTAGGCTCGGGAGGGAAACGGGTCTGCACATGGGAGTAGACACCCTTTTCAAGGTCTTCATCTATGAAGTCATGTATAAAATTTGAAATTTTTACTGCTTCTTCCATTCTATACTTCCTTTCACGCACTGAAATGAGTCAGCGCTAAATTAAGTCTTTCCATAACCTTTTCTTTGCCTAAAAGGCTCATTATTGAGTAAAGGTCGGGAGTATTTCTTCTGCCAGTGACAGCAACTCTTATTACTGTGGAAACATCACCAACGTGACCCTTGAACATTTCGGGATTTTTCTTATACTCCTTAACATTGGGAGTGTAGCCTAAAGGCTCGCAAAGGTCTTTCATTCTCTGGAACCACTCGTCCTTGGTGTCGTTTTCGCTGTATACATTTATATATGCCGTGAGGATTTCTTTTGCCATATCACCTGTGATGTTTTCGGGCATTTCATATGCATTTTCAAAAAGCTCATCGAAATAATAGCTTACATAGTCCTTGACTTCACTCCAGCAAGCGATATCCTTTCTCGGCTTGGGAGTGTCACGGTCAACATTCAGAATTGCCTTTGAGAAGGCTTCATCCTTTGTCAGCAGTGCGAAAAATTCTTCATCGTACTGCTTCGCCCATTCGGCAGTGTACTCATAAACCGTGTCGGCGCTCATAAGAGAGATAACATTCTTTGACACGTCATTAAGCTTTACCATATCAAAGAGTGCGCCCGAAACGCTCATCTTTTTGAGGTTAAAGGGGAAAGCATCGATTGATGCGTCTTTGTTGGTCTTGCGCCAATCCTCAAAGTTGGAGTTCATAAGCGTCATAATATACTCGTTAACGCTCTCTTTGGGGTAGCCCTGCTCAACATAGAAGGTAACTGCTGCTTCAGGGTCCTTTCTTTTTGAAAGCTTACGCTTGCCGCCGTTTTCCTCTTTCATAATGGGAGCAACGTGGGCGTACTTCGGCACCTTGAAGCCGAGGCACTTAAAGAGCTGCAGATGTACGGGGCAGCTTGACATCCACTCGTCACCGCGCACAACGTGGGTGGTACGCATAAGGTGGTCGTCAACGGCATGTGCGAAATGATATGTAGGAATACCGTCACTTTTGAGAAGGACTATATCCTGCACATTTTCGGGCATTTCGATTTTGCCCTTAATCATATCGTCAATAAAGCACTTGTTTTCTGCATTGCCGGGAGACTTCAGACGAAGTGTCCAGGGCTTGCCTGCCTTGATGTTTTCTTCAATCTCACCGAGAGTCAGTGTACGGCATTTTGCGTACTTGCCCCAGTAGCCCTTCTGCGGCTCATTTTCCTGCTGTGCTCTGATTTCGTCTAATTCCTCAGCACTGCAGAAGCAGGGGTAAGCCAAATCCTTTGACACAAGATCTTTTGCAAAAACGTGATAGATGTGCTTTCTCTGGCTCTGATAATAGGGGCCGTAGTCACCCTTTTCAACATTTTCACCAACAACGCCCTCGTCAGCCTTAACGCCGAAAGCCTCAAGACCGCCAAGCATAACCTCAATGGCGCCTTCGATTTTTCTTTTCTGGTCCGTGTCTTCAACGCGTACATAGAAAATGCCGTCGGTTGTTTTGGCTGTTCTGTAAGCAACGGTGCCTGTGAAAAGGTTGCCGAAATGGAGAAAGCCTGTGGGGCTGGGAGCAAGTCTTGTTACTCTTGCACCTTCCTTAAGGTTTCTCGGGGGGAACTGCGCTTCCATATCATCTGGTGTTTTTGTTATATCGGGGAACAAAAGCTCAGCGAGCTTTAAGTTATCGCTCATGTATTAACCTCCTTTGGTTATGATAATTCATTATATTATCTCAAATTTTGAGGGAAATATCAATAGGTAAATGAGAATTTTTAAAGAAAAATGAGTAAAGTTTTTTGTGTTGCTTTTTTACAAAAAAGCAACGCCCCGCGGCGAGCGAAAAAAAAAATAAAACAAGGTTACATAATAAAAACGTAGGGACACGGTGCGCCGTGTCCGTTGGATCATCAGGATTGTCTTTTGTTGCGGACACAGCACGCTGTGTCCCTACCGTTTTCACCCGTTGCAATTGTATATAAAAAAGAGCTATAAAAAAACGCTCGCTCTGTATTCCCTGATTTTTCTTTTATGGCAGGGCTTTGCCCCGCACCCCACAAGCTTTTGTAAAAGCTTGACCAAAACTTTACTTTTTTATACTTTTTAGTCTGTGCAACCTGAAGTTGCTAAATTTTAAACCCACATTGATAGACAAAACAGCCCCTTTATGCTATGCTTTAAGCAGAAAGGAGCTGAAAGGAATGACAAACTTCGGCGAAAGAATTTATGATCTTAGAAACAGAAACAATATGTCCCAGGGCGACCTTGCAGACAGACTTGATGTATCACGGCAGACAATATCCAAATGGGAAAACAATATGTGTATGCCCGAAGCTGAAAAGCTTTTGCAGCTGAGTGAAATTTTCAGCGTGTCCGTGGATTATATATTGAAAGGAAAAACCATAGTCGAACCCGAGCCCGTTTATATATATGTGAAAGACCCTGACAGTGAAAATACTTCAAAGTATAATGAAACTGTTATCCGTAAATATGTTGGTATTATATTGGCATTATTATGCGGATTTTTAACCTTCGTTTGTGCTGTTGCTGAGTCTGTTTTCGTTTTCGGTGCAGCACCGCTGACTGTTTTAGGCATACTGATGGCATGTAATGTCAAACATCCTTGGCTCACCGTTTCGTGGTTAATTTATATTGTGACAATGGCTCTCTTACCGTTTTACACAGGAATAAGTCCTCTTTTGATTTTTGATCGTGCTATTTACACAAATCTCGGGCTTTTGCTTTGGGCTTACGGGATATGGATAGTGTTAGCTATTCTCATCTTTTGCACCATAAAAGCCAAAAGAGGGTATATATTCAAAAAGAATCGGTAGGGACACGGCGTGCCGTGTCCGAACACAAAACAACCAACCGATCGGACACAATATTTTCCCCACACAAAAACAACCTCGGTCAGACGGACACAGCACGCTGTGCCCCTACACATTGCAAATTTATATAAAAAAGGAGACTCGCTTTTGAGTCTCCTTTAATTTTCTTTTATGGCAGGGCTTTGCCCCGCACCCCACAAGCTTTTGTAAAAGCTTGACCAAAACTTTACTTACTTCTGTTTTGAGTATTTCAGTCTGTAAACAACATTCATAATAAGGCAGTCAACAGCACCAAG
>JAZSPF010000129.1:0-10236 GCA_045537315.1 Acutalibacteraceae bacterium | reverse complement strand
TTACGGCAGAGTTTGACAAAACCGTATTGCTTCTGAATATCGGCTGTATTATGGATATGTCATGGACTGAGAAATACGGCGATAAGCTCAGTGCAATTATGATTGTGTGGCAGGGCGGCATGGAAAGCGGTAATGCTGTTGTCGATCTTCTTTCGGGCAAGGTGTCACCCTCAGGTAAGCTCAGTGCCACAATTGCAAAGAAGTATGAATACTTCCCCTCATCAAAGAACTTCGGCGGAAAGGATTTCAACACCTACACCGAGGATATCTATGTAGGCTATCGCTATTTTGAAACCTTCAGACCCGAAGAAGTGCTTTATCCCTTCGGCTTTGGTCTGACCTATGGCAGTTTCAAGACAGAGCTTGTTGAGACAAAAGAGAATGAAGACAGCTTCACATTTATCTGCAAGGTGACAAATGAGGGCAAATACCCATCAAAATATGCACCTCAGATTTATATCGAAAAGCCCTGCGGTGTGCTCGGCAACCCCTACCGTGAATTAGGTGCATTTAAAAAGACAAAGCTTCTTAAAAAGGGTGCAAGTGAAAAACTCACTCTTACAGTGAAAAAGTCAGACCTTGCTTCATACGATGACCTTGGCAGAACAGGCTACAAGTCAGCTTATGTTATTGAAAAAGGCGAGTACGGCTTCTCGCTTGGCGATAATGTCCGCGATGCAGTAAGAGTTTATACATGGACTGCAGAGAAGAATATTCTTTCTCAGCAGCTTACACAGGTTGGTGCACCAAGAGTCGGTTTTGATGTTATCGCCGCCGAAAAGAAAGGCGACACATATAAAATGGGCAAGATTGTAGTGCACAAAAAGCAGTATGACCTTAAAAAAATAATTCTCGAGGATATGCCGAGAAGCTACGCTCTGACAGGCGATGTGGGCTATAAGCTTATTGATGTCAAAGAGGGCAGAGTGTCAATGGAAGATTTCGTGGCACAGCTGAGCCTCAAAGAGCTTGAAGCTATCACAAGAGGCCACTATATAATGAACAGCCCCTTAGGTGTTTTGGGCAATGCAGGCTGTTTTGCCGGGGTACTGCCCTCACTTCGCGAAAAAGGCATACCTGCCGTCACCACAACAGACGGCCCCTCAGGTATCAGACTTTCTGCTTGCTGCTCACTTATGCCCATAGGCACCCTGCTTGCAAGTACCTTTGATGAGGAGCTTGTTGAGGAGCTTATGGCAAAGACAGCTGAGGAAATGGCAGACAAGGGCAGTGATGTGCTTCTCGCTCCCGGTATGAATATCCACAGAAATCCTCTTTGCGGCAGAAACTTTGAGTATTTCTCAGAGGATCCCTATCTTTGCGGCAAGATTGCGGCGGCTTATGTCAGAGGCATTCAGTCAAAGGGCAGAAGCGCTTGCCCCAAGCATTTTGCCTGCAACAATCAGGAATATAACCGTAACGGTAACGATTCAAGACTTTCAGAAAGAGCACTTCGTCAGATTTATCTCAAGGGCTTTGAAATCTGCGTAAAGGAAGCAAAGCCGCAGAATATTATGACATCATATAATCTTATTAACGGAGTATGGGGTCACTATAACTATGAGCTTTGCACACTCATTCTCAGAAACGAATGGGGCTATGAGGGCAATGTTATGACCGACTGGTGGATGAGAAAATCCAAGAGTCAGGAATTCCCGAAAATGTGCGATCAGGCTTACAGAGTAAGAGCACAGGTTGATGTGCTTATGCCCGGTGGCTCAAGAAATCCTTTGATGAAAAAGCCTGACGGTACACTGCTTAAGACCTACGGCAAAGATGAGGGCATAACTCTCGGCGAAATGCAGAGATGTGCCATGAATGTGCTGAGATTTGCTATGAATTCAAGCGCAATGGAAAGAATGTAATCGAATGCAGAGTGCGGAACGCAGAGTGGCGGGGGAGTTTCATCAAAGGATGAAATGAGAAGCCGCCGAAGAAAAACAATAAATTGAGGTGAAAGAAATGCCCTTTATAAACACAAGAACATCATGTGAAATCACAAAAGAAAAAGAAACCGCTATAAAGACACAGCTCGGCGAAGCTATAAAGCTCCTGGGCAAAAGCGAGAGCTGGCTTATGCTTAATTTTGAGGACAACTGCCGCCTTTATTTCAAGGGTGATAATGCTCAGGATATGGCTATGGTTGAAATTGCACTTTTCGGCAAGGCAACAGACAGCCAGTATGACGCCATGACAGCCAAGGTGACAGAGATAATTGCCGGGGAGCTGGGAATATCACCCTCGTGCATTTATGTCAAGTATGAGGAAGTCGACCATTGGGGTTACAGCGGATTTAATATATGATTAAGTGTAAATGAAGAGATGGAATGAAAATTCTGTCTCTTTTGTCTTGTGCAAAATGCATAGTTTTGAGCCTCTAATTTATACTTGCAATTTTTATGATAAATTGGTAAAATATAATGAGATTATCTTGAACGGAGCTGTATTATGAGCGCCCAGACAATTTATTATAAGCCTACTTTTATGAATATACCTGAAGAAAAAAGACAGAAAATTCTTTCTGTTGCCGTGAGCGAATTTGCAAATCACGGCTTTGATAATGCAAACATTAACACCATTGCAAAAAAGGCTCAGGTCAGTGTAGGCTCACTTTATAAATATTTCGACACTAAAACAGACCTTTTTATGACAAGCGTGCATTACGGTATATCCAATCTTGAGGTTATAGTTGAATCTGTTGTAAATTCAGATGAAGATGTAATGTTAAGGCTTGAGAAACTCATTCGCATTGCTATTGAATATTCACGCAGAAACAGTGTGCTTATCAAGCTTTACAATGTTTGTACCAGTGAGGGCAACAGAGAATTAGCTGAAAAAATTGCCGAGGATATGGAGGCAATAACAGCCGAGGCTTATAAAAAAACTATTATACAAGGTCAGGTTGCAGGTGAAATCAGAACGGATATCGACCCGGGTATGGCTTCATTTTTAGTTGATAACCTGCTGATGAATATTCAGTTTTCCTATGCCTGCGACTATTATTGCGAGAGATATAAGATTTATGCAGGCGATGACATTTTTCAGAAAGATGAATTTGCCATTGAAAACATTTTGCGTTTTATTAAGGCGGCTCTTAAAATGGACTCTGCCGAAAAATAAAAACTAAAATCCGGAAAGGAATGTAGAAAATATGAAATACGCACTTGCTTATGATATCGGTACCACAGGTGTAAAAACCTGTCTGTTTGAAATCGATAAGTCAATCAAACTTGTTGCAGACGCTATAGAGGGCTATGAGCTTTATGTATTGCCCGGCGGCGGTGCAGAGCAGGACCCCGATGAATGGTGGGCTGCTATGTGCAAAACCACTAAGGAGCTTTTCACTAAGACAGGTGTAACCCCCGATATGGTTGACGGTATATCCTTCTGCTCACAGGCTCAGGGTCTCGTTCTCGTTGATAAAGAGGGCAGACACGTCAGACGCGCTATGAGCTACATGGACCAAAGAGCAAGAGAAGAACTCAAAGAGCTTATGGCTTACGGCCCTCAGATTGCAGGCGCAAACATTCCCAAGCTTCTTATCTCACTTCAGAAGACAGGCGCTGTTGCCGCAAGCGTTAAGGACCCTGTTTACAAATACAACTGGGTCAGAAAGAACGAGCCTGAGGTTTTCTCCAGAGTACATAAATGGCTTGACGTTAAGGAAGCTCTTATTGCAAGAATGACAGGCGAGTTTGTTATGACAGAGGACTCCGCTTTCGGTACTCTTCTGTTTGATATCAATAAAAAGTGCTGGAGCCCCCAGATTGCAAAAATGCTTAAGGTTGATATGAATCACCTTGCAAAGCTTATCAAGTGTACTGACAAAGCAGGTGAACTCACTGAAAAAGCCGCTGAGGAATTAGGCCTCAAGGCCGGTACTGCTGTTTTCGGCGGCGGTATGGACGCTTCACTTATAGGTGTTGGTGCAGGCGCAACAAAGAAGGGCGACACTCATGTTTATATGGGCACATCAGGCTGGGTTTCAACTGTTGTTGACAAGAGTATTGTTGATGCTTCTGCTATGATTGCAGCCATTGTCGGCGCACAGCCCGGACTTTACAACTACTTTGCAGAGCTCGAAACTGCAGGTAAGTGCCTTGAGTGGGTTAAAAACCACCTTGCTCTTGACGAAATCGGCATCTATCTTAAAAAGACCGATGTTGCAGAGGATATGGAAAGCGAATACACAAACCTTTATCAGTATCTTTCAAGTGTAATTGAAAAGGTGCCTGCAGGTTGTAACGGCGTTATCTTCACACCCTGGCTTCACGGCAACCGTTGTCCCTTTGAGGATCCCAATGCAAGAGGTATGTTCTTTAATCTGAGCATTGAAACAGGCAAGAGCGAAATGATCCGCTCAGTTATCGAAGGTGTTTGCATGCATATGAGATGGATGCTTGAAACTCAGGATAAGAAAACAAAAACTTCCGAGACAATCCGTTTTGTAGGCGGCGGTGCGCTCAACGACAGCACAAGCCAGATTCTTTCGGACTGCACAGGCAAAAAGGTTGAGGTTGTTGCAAGTCCGCAGAATGTAGGGGCAGTCGGCGCCGCAGTTATGGTTGCAGTCGGCCTTGGTGTTATCGCATCAACCTCTGATGCAGGCAAGCTTATAGCGGCTGAAAAATCATTTACACCAAATGTGAAGGATAAGCCTGTTTATGATAAGACCTTTGCCGCATACAAAGAAATCTACGGTGCAAACAAAAAGATTTTCAAGATGCTTAACACTGACAGATAAAATTTCAAAGCGACTCCCCGGCGGTTTGCGAGGAGTCGCTTTTTCTGGGAAGAAATACAATCTGCATATTTAATATTGACCTTTTATGAAAAGTGTAGTATAATATTTAATCAATATGTACATACGGTACATATAAAAATTTCAAATCCCGAAAGGAGATATATCCCAAATGGATGACCCCGGAAGTATAATCTTCAAATTGGTCTTACTGTTCGTTCTTATTCTCGTCAATGCATTTTTTGCTATGAGTGAAATTGCAATTATTTCACTTAATGACAATATGATTGACAAGCTGGCTGATGAAGGCCATAAGAAAGCCAAAATGATAAAAAAGCTTACTGAAAATCCCAGCAACTTCTTATCCACTATTCAGATTGGCGTAACCCTTGCAGGCTTCCTTACATCGGCGAGTGCATCAACAACCTTTGCCGCTATGCTCACAGATGCGGTTATAAAGGTGGCACCACAGCTCCCCAGAGGCATAATAAGCGGTGTCAGCGTGGTTGTTATCACTGTCATTATGTCATATTTTTCGTTGGTACTCGGTGAGCTTGCGCCCAAACGTATGGGCATGCAGAAGCCCGAGGAAATTGCATACAAGGTTGTAGGCATACTTCTTGTTGTCAAGAAAATTGCAGCTCCCTTTGTTAAGATACTTTCTCTTTCAACCAACGCTGTTGTGCGCCTTTTCGGCTTTGACCCCAACGCCAACGAAGATGTTGTTACGGAAGAAGAAATCAGAATGATGGTTGATGTAGGCGAGGAAAAGGGCGTTATTGAAAATATACAAAAGGAAATGATAAACAACATCTTTGAGTTTGACGATATTGATGTTACGGATATTATGACTCACAGAACGGATATGATTGCCGTTGAGGACACAGACACACTCGAGGAGCTTGTTAATCTTTCAATAGAACACGGCTACAGCCGTATCCCTGTTTATCACGAAGATCAGGATAATATCATAGGCATTGTCTATATCAAAGACCTGCTTAAGTACGTGTCAGCTCCGATGCCCAAAGGGGAAAGCCCCAAGGACTTTATGCGCGAGGCCTACTATGTACCCTCAAGCAAAAACTGCGGTAAGCTCTTTAATGAAATGACAGAGAAGCGCATACAGATGGCAGTTGTTGTTGACGAATACGGCGGCACGGCAGGCATTGTGACTATGGAAGACCTGGTTGAAGCTATCGTGGGCAACATCAGAGACGAATATGATGATGAAGAAGAAGAAATCGTTGAAGAAAGCGAAAACCTTTTCACCATTGACGGCACAGCATATATTGAAGAGGTCAACGAGCTTGTGGGAGAAATCATCCCCGAGGGCGACTATGACACTCTGGGCGGCTTCATCATCAGCCTTCTGGATTTCTTGCCTCAGGACGGCGATATGAATGAGGTAACTTATGAAAACATCAAGTTCACCATTCTCGATGTGGAAGACAGACGAATCGGCAAGGTGAGAGTGGAGATAACTCCACTTGATGAAATGGAATAAAATAATAAAGCGACTCCGTGAAGGGGTCGCTTTTGATATAGGGTAAATTTAATATAAAACCTCATAAGCCACATCGGGTACGTCTGACATAATGCAGTCGGCACCGATTTCTTTGAGCTTCTGCATAGTTTCGACATCGTTTATTGTCCAATACTGAACGGCAATGTTGTGTCTGTGAGCATAGTTTACAAGTCTTGCAGTTGCAAGGTCTATTATTGCAGCACCTACGGGTATCTGCAAAGCATCAAACTTATAAAAGCCGTCCTTGGCGTCCATATCAAGCAGAGAACGGAAATAAAGATTTACAACTTCCGGAATAGACGCTGAGCGTGACATATCGGGATAAGTTTCATCCATATATTTTGTTACATCGTTGTTGAAAGTGCCCACAACCACGTTATCAAGAAGCTCTTTTTCACTGAGAGTCTGATAAAGCTTATCGGCAGCCTTACAGCCTAATTCACCGCTGTTTTTTATTTCTATTATGTAGTCGAAGCCCCCGTTGCTTTCGAGATATGTCAGCACATCGTCAAGTTTTGCCACACGCAGATTTTCAGGAATATCATCGCCTCTCAGACCCTTATAAGGTGCTTCACCTTTATCATTTTCAAAGTTTTCACCGAAATTAAGTGAGCGAAGCTCCTCATAGCTGTAGTTTTCGGGACGGATATCCTCTTTTCCGAAATATTCCACTGCATCGGTTGTTCTGTCAAGAGTGTTATCGTGAAGGATAATAAGTTCACCGTCACCGGTGATGTGAAGATCAAACTCGAAAACATCCGTTTTGAAGGTTTCGGAATTTATGCAATTCTCAAATGCCATCATAGTGTTCTCAGGGAAGATCCCCGCACCTGAACGGTGAGCAGATACCATTGTAGTACCATACTCGGTTATGTACTTGTTATCGTAGGCATAAGCCTGATAGGTGTCGTTCCATTTGTGTGTCATAAGCAGTACTGTACCGACTATCAGAACAGTAAGGCAAAGAGCGACGGCTTTGATAAAAATTTTCAGTATCTTTTTCTTTTTCATAATTCTGGTCCTCATAACAAAAATTTTTCCCATTCTACAACCGCAATCTTAATTCTGAATGAAAAATATGTAAAATTATATATAAGAAAATATGAACTGTCTATTACCGGTTTTCGTTCTTACAAAGAAATATGCTTTGTTCTGTTTGGACGTATTCGGCGGGAAAAGAGTGTTAATGTCCTGTTTCTTCCCCGCGTACAAAAAAACAAAAAAATATGCTGTAAAGCTATTGACATTTACACCTATCTTTAGTATAATATCCAAGCTGTAAAGTTATGAGTCTTTACACAAAGGGGAGGAGGATGTAAAAATGGCTAAAAATCTTGACATAATCGTTTTGTTTGATATTTACGGCGATATGCTCACTCAGAAGCAGCAGGATTTTATAAGCTTCTATTACAACGATGACCTCTCACTTGCGGAAATAGCTGAAAACGAAGGTATTACAAGGCAGGGTGTGCGTGACGCAATCAAGCGTGCCGAGGCTCAGCTCTTAGCCTTTGAGGAACATCTCGGACTTCACAAGCGCCTTGAAAAAACAAGAAAAGGCCTTGAAGAAATCTCTGAGCTGACAAAACTCATTGACGAAGTTAACCGTCGCACGATTCTCTCAAGAGAAATCAACGATGCAACGGCGAGAATTTCCGCACTGACACAAATAATTAGCGAATAAGGTGATTTAATGGCATTTGAAGGTCTTTCAGACAGACTGGAAGCCGCCTTTAAAAAGCTCAGAAGTAAGGGCTCACTTACAGAGAGCGATGTAAAGGAAGCCATGAGAGAAGTTCGTCTGGCTCTTCTTGAAGCCGACGTAAACTATAAGGTAGCAAAGGACTTCACCAAAACCGTAACAGAGCGTGCAATCGGCGCCAAGGTTATGGAAAGTCTCACACCCTCGCAGATGGTTATCAAAATCGTTAACGAGGAACTCACCAACCTCATGGGCGGTACCAAGTCAAGGCTCAACACCGCAAACCATCCTCCTACGGTGGTTATGATGTGCGGTCTTCAGGGTAGCGGTAAAACTACTCACAGTGCAAAACTTGCTCTTATGCTCAAAAATCAGGGACACAGACCTCTTCTCGTAGGTTGTGACGTTTACAGACCCGCCGCTATCAAACAGCTTGAGGTTGTGGGTGAAAAGGCAGGCGTACCTGTCTTTCAGCTCGGTCAGATAAACCCTGTTGAAATTGCCAAGAAGGCAGTGGCTCACGCTAAGGATCACGGCTTTGACTACGTTTTCCTTGACACAGCAGGTCGACTTCATGTTGACGAAGAGCTTATGGATGAGCTTAAGAATATCAAAAGTGAAGTTCACCCCCACGAAATAATGCTTGTTGTTGACTCAATGACAGGTCAGGACGCAGTTAATGTTGCAACCAGCTTCAATGAGGCTCTCGGTATTGACGGCCTTCTGCTGACAAAGCTTGACGGTGACACCCGAGGCGGTGCGGCACTGTCGGCAAGAGCAGTAACAGGCAAGCCTATCAAGTTTGTGGGTACGGGCGAAAAGCTGGGCGATCTTGACGTTTTCCATCCCGACAGAATGGCTTCACGTATTCTCGGTATGGGTGATATGCTCTCACTTATTGAAAAGGCAGAGCAGGAGCTTGACGAAAAGAAAGCAAGAGAGCTTGAAGAAAAGCTCAGAAAAAATAAGTTTGACTTAAACGACCTTCTCGACCAGCTTCAGCAGGTGAGAAAAATGGGCTCGATTAAGGATTTGCTTAAGATGATTCCGGGCATCGGCAGAAAGATTGACGATGTTGAGGTTGACGAGAGACAGTTTGACCGTGTGCAAGCACTTATCCTCTCAATGACACCTCAGGAAAGAGCTAAGCCTGATATTATCAACCCCTCAAGAAAGCGCCGCATAGCAGCAGGCGCAGGCATGCAGGTTGAGGATGTTAACAGACTTCTCAGCCAGTACAGACAAATGCAGAAGATGTTCAAGCAGATGAACGGCAAATCTTCTAAAAAAATGCAGAAGCGCATGAGAAATATGCCCGGCATGATGCCTCCCGGAATGGGCGGCCCCGGCGGTTTCGGATTTTAATTAAGGCGGCACCCTTGTCGCGTACAAACAAGTTAACGGCACGAAAGTGTTAAAATATTAAAATGCAAAATTAAATTTGGAGGTTATTCAAAATGGCAGTAAAAATCAGACTTCGTCGTATGGGTGCAAAGAAGGCTCCCTTCTATCGTGTAGTTGTAGCAGATTCAAGATATCCCCGTGATGGCCGTTTCATCGAAGAAATCGGTTACTACAACCCCATGAGAGAACCCGCAGAAATCAAGATTGACGCTGAGAAGGCTCAGAAGTGGATTGCTAACGGTGCACAGCCCACAGACACAGTTAAGGTTCTTCTTAAAAAGTGCGACATCATTAAATAATTTTGGAGGAACGCACTTTGAAAGATTTACTTATATCAATTGCCAGCGGTTTGGTTAATGAGCCGGATCAGGTGACTGTTGACGTTGACGACATTAACGAAGAGGGTGTAATTGTTTATCACCTTCATGTTGCTCAGGATGATATGGGTAGAGTTATTGGTAAGCAGGGCAGAATTGCAAAAGCTATCAGAACCGTAATGCGTGCAACTGCAAACAGAAGCGACACTAAGATTTCTGTTGAAATCGACTAAAAAACTATTCCCCGTCGAAATGGCGGGGAATTTTTTTGTGCTTTTGGGTGTACGCGGGGGAGTGGGAGGAGCTTTTTATTTTATGTGCCACCATTTTGCTTGATTTTTTTCTTGTTTAGTGATAAACTGAAACTATTATATTGTAAAGGGGAATTATAATATGAAAAAATTACTGTCATTGGTTTTAGTGGCAATTTTAATTGTCACTGCAATGCCTATGGTTTATGCAGCAGAAGACACCAACACATATAAAGTTGGTGACATTGTTCAGTTTGGTACATATCCTCAAACACAAGTTGTAGACGAAGTATTAG
>JAZSPF010000064.1:0-16650 GCA_045537315.1 Acutalibacteraceae bacterium | reverse complement strand
AAGCAGAGAAAAACCGATGAAGCCATAAATATGCTCAGAATTTTTTCCTTGCTTCCTCTCATTGATGAACTGAAAGGATGATGCTATGCGTGATTTTTACGGCAGAGTACCTGACAGAACGCCAACCTCAGGCACAAGCGATGACTCTGCCCTTATAATTGCACTTATGCTGCTTTTAAAAAGCGAACACTGCGACCCTATGCTGATTTTAGCACTTCTTTACATTCTCACTTGACAAAAACCGCCCTCTCGGCTATGATTATCTCATAACAAAAGGGAGGCAACAAAAATGAAACACACATATAAAACAAAGGGCGTTTGTGCCCAACTCATAACCTTTGACCTTGAGGACGGCGTTGTTTCAAACGTTAAATTTCTCGGTGGCTGCTCAGGCAACACTCAGGGCGTGGCAACACTTGCCGAAGGTATGAAGGCTGAGGAGCTTGTAGCAAAGCTCTCGGGTATTCGCTGCGGATTTAAGGGCACTTCCTGCCCCGACCAGCTTGCTAAGGCAGTTGCGAGCAAGATGTAACCAATTATGAATTGCGACTGATATTCATCTAAAGGATAATAGCTACCCGCAGAGGTAATTTTGTAGGGACAGGTTAAAATTTTATGCTTATGCCGTCAGGCATTTCATTAAAACATCAACCCGACAGAGAGTTAATTTCTGTCGGGTTTCCGTATGTAAAAACGGCGGGAAGGAGTTACCCTTCACCGCCAAAGTCTGACGCAATTTTACATTAGTCAATATAAAGGTCCCTAATGCCCTCTAAGGCTCTGATTGCAGATATTGTCATGCTCAGGCTTTCCTCGTCCTTGGGCATAACAACAGCCTTCATAACGACGGAATCACTCTTGCGCTTGGTCGATGCGCTGTCGGCATAAAGCACCTCAAGGGTGTGCAGGTTTCCCCCGTACCGCTTGATGATTGCACCGATTTCAGCCGCCTGCCGGCTCAGGTTATCTGCCTCAATATAGATGTTTCTTGAGG
Organism: Acutalibacteraceae bacterium; assembly: GCA_045537315.1. Lineage (GTDB taxonomy): Bacteria > Bacillota > Clostridia > Oscillospirales > Acutalibacteraceae > UBA6857. The sequence goes on along the minus strand of JAZSPF010000064.1, from coordinate 15,656 downwards.
GGTTGCCCTTTGCAACAACACGCTTGAGTGTGTTGAGGGTTATGTAAATAACAAGGGTAGTGACAAGTGCGCCCACATAATAGCCTGCACCTACAGCAAGCCCGATACAGCTTACCGCCCAGAGAGATGCGGCTGTTGTCAGGCCCTTAACGCTGAAGCCCTCGCGCAGAATTGTTCCTGCACCGAGGAAACCGATGCCGCTGATAACCTGTGCACCAAGTCTTGTGGGGTCAACATTCACAAGCCCCTGATACTCCAAAAAAACATATTTTGATGTCATCATAACAAGGGTCGAGCCTACAGCCACAAGGATATGAGTTCTGAAGCCTGCAGGTCTGTGAGAATGCTCTCTCTCATAGCCGATAACACCGCTGAATATAACGGCAAGCACCATTTTTATCACGGCATCAAGGGCATACTGCACGGAATCAATAGAATAAATCCCGATTAAAAATTCTTTTATCGCTTCCATGCCATCATCTCCTTTAATCAATATAACTGATATATTATACCACCAATTAAACAAAAAAGCAAATTTATTTTTATGTTTCTTACATTTCTCATTTTCCCTTGATTATAAAGAATAACTGTTGTATAATAATAGTGTATATTCAGGAACTGTGTAATTCTGCGGCGAAAAATTAAAAAGTTAGTTTTCTTTTCCCCGCAATTCCGAATTCCGCATTCCGAATTCCGAATTTACCCGAAGGGAATGATACTATGGCAGCAACAAAAGTTAAACTCTATATCGCAGGTGTGGAATATTCCATTATCACCGAAGACGATGCGAAATATGTTCAGGAGCTTGGCAGAGACCTTGACAGAACAATAACCAAAATTATGAAAGAAAGTCCCCGACTTTCCACAACTCAGGCGGCAGTGCTTTCAGCTCTAAACTATGCCGACGAGTGCAAGAAGGCTTCTGACTCAGCAGACCGTCTGCGTGAACAGATCAAGGATTATCTTGACGATGCTTCAAACGCAAAAAGCAAGGCTGACTGGGCAAGACACGAGCTTGAAGAAGCAAAAAGACAGCTTGAAAATCTCATCATCGAAAACGGCAGACTCAAGGCAGAGCTTTCCGCCGTACTCGGCAATGTGGCACCCGCATCAAATGTCAAGCCTATGAAGAAAAAGCCCGATGGCAATGCATAAACCGGAAATTCTTGCCCCTGCAGGCTCCTTTGATGCATTGGTTGCAGGCGTGCGTTCAGGGGCAAATGCAGTTTATCTGGGTACCGGCAGCTTCAACGCAAGAATGAAAGCCGACAACTTCTCAGGTGAAGAGCTGAAAAAAGCTATTGACTATTGCCACGCCAGAGGCGTAAAGGTTCACATAACAATGAACACCCTGCTGCTGGACAGCGAACTTTTGCAGGCTCTTGAGGTGGTAAAAACAATCGCTTCTCTCGGTGCAGATGCAGTCATTCTGCAGGATTTAGGTCTTGCATCTCTTATAAAGCAGTGCGTCCCTTCACTCGAAAGACATGCCTCAACTCAGATGTCTGTTGGTACTCCTTCAGGTGTTGCCTTGCTGGAAAGTCTCGGCTACCAAAGAGCAGTGCTCCCGAGAGAGCTGTCAAAACGCGAGATTAAAGAAATCAAAGACTCAGCTCATATTGAAATCGAAATTTTTGTTCACGGTGCTCTTTGCATGTGCGTATCGGGTCAGTGCTATATGAGCAGCATTTTCGGGGGCAGAAGCGGCAACAGAGGTCTGTGTGCACAGCCTTGCCGACTCCCCTTTGCAGTGACAGGCGGCACGGGACACGACCTGAGCCTTAAGGATTTATCCTTGACAGAATATGCCGATGATATTGTGAAACTCGGTGTCGATTCACTCAAAATCGAGGGCAGAATGAAGCGTCCCGAATATGTAAGCGCCGCGGTGAAAAGCGTAAAGGCTTCTCTTGATGGTGAACTAAGTGGGGAGCTGACAGAAAAGCTCAGAGCAGTTTTCTCCCGTTCAGGCTTCACTAAGGGATATTTTGAAAGTGCCTTGGGCAGAGATATGTTCGGCATAAGACAAAAAGAAGATGTGACAGCCTCCACCAACAAAGTGCTCACTGAGCTGTCGAGAGCTTATGAAAAAGAAGTGCCCCTCATTCCCGTGGAGTTTTATCTCAGCATTATTGAGGGCGAAAAGATTTCACTTTCAGCTTCGGCAATGGGCAAAACCTGCTTTATTGAAGATGAAGCCATACCCGAAAAGGCACTCAACAAGCCTCTGACAAAAGAGGGACTCGCTGAAAGAATAGGCAAATGCGGCGGCACACAGTTCTATGCTGAAAAAATAGAAATCGACCTCGATGAAGGTCTGATTGTGCCTGCAAGTGTTATAAATAATCTCAGAAGGCAAGCTCTCAGCGAGCTTGAAAAGAAGCTCACAGATGTAAAGCCAAATGCCTTTACATGTAAAGAAATAAAAATCACTCCTCACGAAGCGAAAAAGGAAATGACATTCCACGTGAGAGTGGCAAAAAAGGAGCAGATTCCGCAGAACTTAAAAAATGTTGAAAACTTATATTTACCCCTGAATATTGATGAAAACTCGGTGGAAATCCTTAAAAACTCAGGTGTAAACATAGGTGTAGAGGTACCAAGAGGCATTTTCGGCAGTGAAAAAACGGTGGAAAACCTGCTTTTAAGAGCAAAAGCTATGGGAATAAACACAGCTTACTGCTCCACTTTAGACGGCTTAGCTATTGCAAAAAAGCTTGGATTTGACATTCACACCGGCTTTTCAATGAATGTGGCAAACAGCCTTTCTGCTGAAGTTTTAGAAGGGCTCGGTGTAAAGTCTTTGACCTTGTCGCCTGAACTCACCCTAAAGAAGCTGGCGGCAATAGGCGGCAGAGTACCGAGAGGAATAATCGGCTTTGGCAGACTGCCCTTGATGCTGACGAGAAACTGCCCCATAAAGAACGGCAAGACCTGCAGTGAGTGCAAGGGTGCCTCATACCTCACAGACAGACTAGGAAAGAAATTCCCCGTCACATGTAATATGGGCTTTAGCGAAATTCTCAACTCGGCGCCAATTTATATGGCTGACCGCCTTGACGAAATAGAGAATATGGATTTCATCACCTTCTATTTCACAAAAGAAAAACAGGAACTTTGCGAAGCTGTCCTTGAGGCGTACCGCAGAGGTGCATCACTGAGAGAGGGCTCCGCTTACACAAGAGGATTATATTATAGAGGTGCAGAATAAATCTGTGCCGGAGAGGAAGAAAATATTATGCCAAAAAGACAGGACTATTTATCATGGGACGAATATTTTATGGGAGTAGCCATGCTTTCGTCCTACAGAAGCAAAGACCCCAACACTCAGGTAGGTGCCTGCATTGTCAACGATAACAACAGAATTATGTCAATGGGCTATAACGGTTTCCCCACAGGCTGTAATGACGATGAATTTCCTTGGGAAAGAGACGGCGATGCTTATGAGACAAAATACCCCTATGTGTGTCACGCAGAGCTTAATGCAATTCTCAACTGCAGAGGTGTAAATCTTGAAGGCTGCCGAATTTATGTTGCACTTTTCCCCTGCAACGAATGTGCAAAGGCAATTATTCAGAGCGGTATCAAAGAGGTAGTTTATCTCTCTGATAAATATGCAAACACCATGGGTACTCGTGCTTCAAAGCGTATGTTCACCGCTGCAGGTGTGAAAATGACGAAGCTCGAGCCGAAGAAGGCATCGGTGCTCATTGACTTTGATGAGAAGAAAATTTAAAATTAAATGCTAAATGCAGAGTACGAGAAGAATGCAGAATGCAGAGTGCAGAATGCAGAATTGTGGTCGCGACTTTACCACTGACTAACCTTAAGCCTCTTTCCGCGTAGATAAAGCTCAGAGGCGGCAAGTCTCATCAATCTTAAATTAAACGGCAGGTCACTACTTAAAGCTTGTAGTGACCTGCCTTATTTATGCCTTGCCTCGCCTGAAAGGAGAGAATTATAATCTACAGAGCCGGATTTTCATCCCAACTCCCTTTGCGGGTGAGAAATTATTTATTGGTATAAATTCCCCCGCGACCACAATTCTGCATTCTGCACTCTGCATTCTGCATTAAAAAAGCGACTCCGCAGAGTCGCTTTTTTTCTTATTCTTCGTCTTCGATTTCCTCTTCTTCGATTTCGAACTCGAGAATCTCTGCACAAGCAGGACATTCTACCTTGCCGTCATCATCGATGTCATCAAAATCGATGCAGATTTCTGCGCCGCAAGCGGGACATACAGCTTCGATGCAATCATCGTCGCAGTAGTCACAGTCGCAATCGTCATCACAGCAGCAATCGCAATCGTCATAATCATAAACGAATTCTTCAACTTCGCCGAGAGCTTCGTCGATTTCTTCGATGTACTCTTCGAGTTCATCAAGATCGTCATCGATATCCTCGATATCTTCTTCAAGGTCGCTTATCTCTGAAGCCATTTCATCGAGAGCGTCAACGATAGCAGCAAAGAGCTTGCCTTCCTTTGAATCGTCATCGATGTCAAGACCTTCCATAAGTCCCCTTAAATATGCAACTTTTTCTGATACTGACATTATGTCCACATCCTTTTCTAAAGTTTTGTTAATTGTTTTGGGATTAGCTTATGCTCTGCCCATGTATTCGCCTGTTCTTGTGTCGATCTGAATCATTTCGCCCTCGTCGATGAAAAGGGGAACCTTAACTTCAGCACCTGTCTCAAGTGTAGCGGGTTTGGTTGTGTTTGTAGCTGTGTCACCCTTGAAGCCGGGGTCTGTCTTTGTTACCTGAAGTTCAACAAAGTTGGGAGGCTCAACGCCGAAAACATTGCCCTTGTAGGAAAGAATCTTACAAACCATGTTTTCCTTAACAAACTTGAAGTTGTCTGAAAGTTCACTTTCGTTAATGGGGATAAGCTCATAGCTTTCGGGATCCATGAAATAATAGAGACCGCCGTCGCTGTATGAGTATTCCATATCCTTTCTCTCAACAAAAGCTGTGGGGAACTTTTCACTGGGGTTGAAAGTACGCTCAACAACTGAACCTGTGATAACATTTCTTACCTTTGCACGAACAAAGGCTGCACCCTTACCGGGCTTAACGTGCTGGAATTCAATGATCTGAAGAACATTGCCGTCCATTTCAAATGTGACGCCATTTCTGAAATCGCCTGCTGATACCATATTAGTATTCCTCCGAAATTTTAATTTACTTAGCTATTTTATAATAAAATTCAATATTTTTCAAGTCTTTTTTGAAAATACAGGGAATTAAACAATGTAAATAATGCAATTTCTTACAATTTTCATAATTTGTGTGGATTTCTCTTTTGTTTTTTACAACTCTATGATACAATTCAAGTGTAAAAAGAACTTTAAAACAAGGACGTGATTACAATAAAAAAGCTGTTTTCTGTTTTTGCCGTACTGCTGACGCTTCTCACGCTTTCTGCCTGTACAGATAAAAACTCGCAGACTATGACAACTGAACCTGAGGACACCACTACAACCCAATCTCTCACAGTAACAGTGACTTTCCCCGAAGGCTTCACTCTTGTGCAGATTGCCCAGAGACTCGAGGAAAACGAAGTTTGCAGTGCTTCACGCTTTATAGAATTGACAAATGATATTACTTATATTCAGTCGCTCCCCTATTCTTTTTTAAACGAAATTAAAAACAGGCAAGACAGGGCATTTTTTCTTGAGGGATATATTTTCCCCGACACCTATGAGTTTTATCGCGGTGAAAGCGAAGAAAAAGCTCTCTCACGCTTTCTTGACAACACAGAGCGCAAGCTCACGGCAGAGTACAGACAAAGAGCCGAAGAGCTTGGCTACACCCTTGATGAAATAATTACTCTTGCCTCAATTGTGCAGGAGGAGTCCTACACCAACGACAGCGTGAAAAATGTCTCGAGCGTGCTTCACAACCGTCTTCACAGTCCGTCTTTTCCACGCCTTCAGTGTGATGTGACCATTCACTATGTCAACGACTATGTCACCGGCTCGAAGTATCTCAGTGCCACTGACGGCTATGCCGAGAAATACAACACCTACAAGTGTGAGGGCTTGCCCGTTGGTGCAATTTGTAACCCGGGCCTTGCCTCAATTGAGGCTGCTTTGTACCCTGCCGAGACTGATTATTACTACTTTGTCACGGACAGCGACTGGAATTATTATTACGCCGAGACCTACGCGGAACACAAGAAAAACTGCAGTGCGGTGGGACTTGTGGGGTAATTATGAATTATGAATGAGGAATTATGAATTTTGAGGAGATAAAATAATATGAACCCATATCTCAAAAATCTAAACCGTATAGAATTCGTTGTCACTATGGCTTGCACAGGCAAGTGTAAGCACTGCTCCCAAGGTGAACACAGAAGCAACGATAACATTGATAAAAATTCAGCGGCAGACGCGGTGCGTAAAATCGCCTTGGAATACGGCATTGACTCTGTTATGACTTTTGGCGGCGAACCTTTGCTATACCCCGAAACTGTTTGCGAAATACACAGAGCCGCAAAGGAAATGAATATCCCAAAAAGACAGCTCATAACCAACGGATATTTCAGCAAATACCTTGACAAAATAAAGCTTGTTACCGGACAGTTAGCAGACAGCGGTGTCAATGAAATACTCCTCTCTGTTGATGCTTTCCATCAGGAAACAATCCCCCTTGAATATGTCATAGCTTTTGCAGAGGCTGTCATTGATACCGGTGTTCTTATAAAAGTACAGCCTGCCTGGTTAGTAAGCACCGAGGACAACAACCCATACAACATTACCACCCGAAAGTTGCTTAATAATTTTAACTCTATGGGAATAGAAACCAGCGAGGGTAATATTATATTCCCGAGCGGTAATGCCCTAAAATATCTGAGTGAGTATTTTGATCTGAGTAAGCCTCTCATAAGTCCTTATGATGAAGATCCCACTGACATCAGAGCTATCTGCTTCAGCGCCAACGGAAACATCCTCGGCAGTAATATTTATAAGCAGAATATCATGGAAATACTGTCAGATTACAAACCTGAATAAAATAAATTTGGCGAGGAGAACCAATCTCCTCACCTTAATTTTATCGCAATACATAATTCCTAATTATGTATTGGCTTTTATGAGATTGGAGGAAGAAACATGAGCTATTTAAGTGAACTTCGTAAAATCGTAGGACACAGACCGTTATTATCAGCAGGCGCAACTGTACTTGTAATCGACGGCGGTAAAATTCTTTTAAATCTTCGTTCAGACACTGAGACTTGGGGTATTCCAGGTGGCGCGTTAGAGCTTGGTGAATGCTTGGAAGAAACTGCCTTTCGTGAATTAAAAGAAGAAACAGGTCTTTCTGCAGAAAAAATGACATTACTCACAGTGCTGTCAGGCAAAGATTTTTATTTCGAATATCCTAATGGTGATAAGCTATATTCCATAGTCACCCTATTTCTTGCAGAAACCATGAGCGGTGATTTGGAAATCACAGATGGTGAAAGTCTAAAACTTCAATATTTTGATTTTGATAATTTGCCAAATCTCGAAAGCAGAGCAAAGGCGATTTTAGATTGGTTGAAAGAAAACCGCCCTTACTTATGCAAGCCTAAAACTGAATAAAAATAAAATCGGCGGGTAGGATTTAACCTACTCGCCTTAATTTTATCGCAATTCATAATTCCTAATTCATAATTCATAATTATTCAAAAAGGTTTACACTCATATATCTTTCACCGCTGTCGGGGAGAAGCACAACTATCTTCTTGCCCTCATTTTCAGGTCTTTTTGCAATTTCTGTTGCCGCTTTCAGTGCCGCACCTGATGAAATGCCCACAAGCAGTCCCTCTGTTTCAGCAAAGGCTCTGCACGCTTTGAAAGCATCGGCAGTGCGCACCGTAACAACCTCATCCGCAACATCCATATCAAGGTTATCAGGAATAAAGTTAGCACCTATTCCCTGAATACCGTGAGGTCCTGCAACGCCCTTAGTAATAAGAGGCGAGTCATAAGGCTCAACACCTATAACCTTTATGTCGGGATTTTTCTCCTTGAGATACTTACCCGTACCGCTGAGTGTGCCTCCCGTACCAATGCAGGCGACAAAAATATCGACCTCGCCCTCGGTGTCCTCCCATATTTCGGGACCGGTAGTGAGAATGTGAGCTTCGGGGTTGTCGGGGTTGTCAAACTGTGAGGGTATGAATGAGTTTGATGTCTGTGCCTTCAGCTCTTTAGCTTTTTCAATTGAGCCGAGCATACCCTTTGCACCCTCTGTCAGCACAATCTCTGCACCGTAGGCCTTCAGCAGCTTTTGTCTTTCCACGCTCATAGTGTCGGGCATAACAAGCACAGCCTTATAGCCAAGGGACACTGCCGCGGCGGCAAGACCTATGCCCGTGTTGCCGCTTGTGGGTTCAATTATTGTGGCACCCTCGCTGATAAGACCTTTTTCCTTTGCCTTTTTGAGCATATTCACAGCGACCCTGTCTTTAACAGAGCCTGCCGGGTTGAAGCATTCAAGCTTTGCATATAACTCGCAGGGTAAATCTTTATTGAAGCCACCAAGCTTCATTAAAGGAGTCTTGCCCACAAGCTCGCAAAAATTGTTATAAATCATAAAATCAGTCCTTTGCAAGAAGCTTTGTCAGCTCATCCATAAAGGTGTTGATATCCTTGAACTGACGGTAAACACTGGCAAAACGAACATAAGCAACCTCGTCAAGCTCCTTTAATTTTTCCATAACAAGCTCGCCTATATGTACTGATGTAACCTCTCTGTCAAGGGAGTTTTGCAAATCTGTTTCGATTTCGGTTACAACTCTTTCAATCTGGTCAATTGAAACAGGTCTCTTTTCGCAAGCACGAAGCATACCGTTAAAGAGCTTCACTCTGTCGAAAGCCTGTCTTGATTTGTCCTTTTTAACAACCACGATAGGTACACTTTCAATTATCTCGTAGGTTGTAAATCTCTTCCCACAGGAGATGCACTCTCTGCGGCGGCGGATTTTCTCGCCTTCGTCTGTAGGTCTTGAGTCAATTACCTTGCTTTCCTCATAACCGCAAAATGGACATTTCATAGTTTTTACCTCGCTTTATCTGTTTTCATTCAGCACCTTTTCAAGATAGTGTGCCGATTGAATAATATCCTCGATTGTCTCAAAGCCGTCTGAATACAGCTCGATTATATATTTGCCTTTATAGTTTATGCTTTTAAGCTGAGTAAACAGCTCCCCGAAATCGAACATTCCGTTTGGTGACGGCGGCGCGCAATCGCTGACCTTTGTTTTGTCACTCAGATGCACATGAGCAATATTCTCTCCCACGGCTTTAATATATTCTATTGGCGCTATGCCCGACTTTCTTGCCTGCTTGACATCGAGCACCATTTTAAAGTTATCTTTGCCGTACTTTTTAAGCAGTGCCATAAATTCAGGCTTTTCACCTGAAAAAGTCACCACATTCTCGTGTGCCATAAAACAGCCGAAGCTCATGGCTATTTCATTGAGATGTGTAAATCTTTCGGCATATTCCTCATCGCATATATCTGCGCCGAATTTAGCCCCGTGCATTACAACATATTCCGCGCCCAGCTCGGCGGCAACAGAGAAAAAGCGTTTGTATTTCTCACACGCGTCCACATAACGGCGATAGTAGTTTGAGAAAAAATTATAGCCCTCGCCGAAACTCTCATAAGGGTGAATTGAGGTGACATTGACACCGTAGGCATCTCTGATGTTTTTCAGCTCTCTTATGAAGGTTTTTTCAGTTTCACTGGGTGAGTTGAGAAAAATTTCAATATTCTTAAAGCCGTGACTTGCCACATGCAAAAAGGCTTTTTCCGTTTCCATAGGATAAAAGCAGGATGACGAAGCACCTATTTCCATTTTCTCACCCTCCAAAAAAATCTATATATAGTTATTATATCAAAGAAAAACGAAAAAAACAACTGTAAATTGTGTAAAAAAGCATTACACCCCGGATATTTCTATCCGGGATGTAACACCCTACTATATCTAAATAACTCAAACTGTCTGATTCCGCTTACCTTACAATTGATGCAAGGCTCTCAATGCCGAAAAGCGCAAGGTCATATATACCGCTTGTTATAGCTTCAAGGTCGGTGCACAGGTCGCCCGTGTAGCTGTTTACGCTTGTGCTTTCTATTTCAATATACGCACCCATATTGCCTGTGCCCTCAGCGTCAACATAATAATCCTCAGGGATATAGACATAATATGTCTTTCCCTTTTCTATGCTTTGTGAGTTAAGCCTGAATGCAAGGTTTACCTTTTCGCAGTCAACTGTTACACCAATACTGCCAAGTCCGCCTAAAAGATCCGACAGATTATCACCGGGGCTGACAGAATATTCCTGCTTACCCGCAAACCATGTGGTGAGATTTTCTTTTGCAATTGTGTGAAGAGCGGTAAATGTGCCGTCTTCGTTTTTGGTGCAAAGCTGAATATCTTTTTCGCTTTCACCGTAGCCAGTAAAAAGATTGTCAAAGCAAAGAGCAACTGCACCTTTTTGTGAACCTGTATTGTAGTAAGCATAATAAACCTTATCTTTGTTTACGGCTACTCTCTGAATTTCAGGCTCGGTTGTTGCGATTGTATTATCCGAAACATTATCTGCCGAAGCTGAAACTACGATGCCTGTGATGCAACTGATTGCAACAAGAAGAGAAATGATAATAAAAATCTTGTTTTTCATAAATATACACCTCTTTCATTAAAATATGATTAGAAGAATAATTTATTCACTGTACTCTTCGACAGTTTTTATATTTTCTTCGTTTCCGTATTTTTCTGCAATTTCAAAAATGCTTTTGCCGCTTGCATCCTTGAGACTGATGTCGAATCCCTTTTCGAGAAATTCACTGATAACCTCGCTGTCACAGAAGGCCGCCGAAAAGAAAAATGAAAGCTTTTCCATAGGTGTCATCAGCATGGTTTCACGCTCTCTGAGTTCCTCAAGTGCTTTCTTAGAATCACCTAAAAGGGTGCTTTCAAGCAGTGCATCAAGTCCCGTTGAGCCGAATGTTTCATCCACTGCCTTTGCGATTTCCTGTATTGCCGTATAGGAAAGAACATCAGCACAGTCAACAGCGAAGGAAAGAACTTCTTTGCTCAGGAGAATCGAGTTCGTAAGGAGTGTTTCAATAAGACTTTCGTTGCCTGATGAAATTGCAAGCATCAACGGGTTATCAAACAGACTGTCATGCTGTTTTTCCGTTGTGGTAATTTCGGTGGTTGTCTCAGGCTCTTTCGGTGGTGACACCATCTCATTCACAGCCACAACTGCACCTGCAATAACCATCACAAGAGCCGCCGCTATGGGAATAATCTTGAATATTCTCGGCACGGTTTTCTCGCGCACCTCAGGTGATTTATCTTCTTTTGAAAGTTCAGGCAGAGCCTTCTGCTTTATTCTTGCACTAAGAAGCATATCCTGCTCAGCATCAATGCCGTCTAACAGCTCGCTCATTTCGGCTACATCAAGCTCGCTTAACATCTTTTCAATATCAGCCATTAAAAACACCTCCCAACATTACTTTTAATTTATCCATACTTCTCTCAAGTCTTTTTTGCACCGCCTCAGCGGAAAGACCAACATATTCGCCTATTTCCTTTGCGGTTTCTCCTAAGATATATTTTCTCGTCACTATGGTACTGTCAGGCTCACCTAAATCTTTAACCGCCTTAACAAGAGCCGCCTTTGTCTCATAGTCGGCGGTACCGTCACTGTCATAAAGGTCCGTCTGTTCGTCTAAAGGAACATTGGTGCTTTTTGCTCTTTTCAGAGTGTGATAGAGATTTATTGCACGCCTTTTTGCTATAACGGCAAGATAACCCTTTATACTGCCTATTTCAAGGTCAACATCCTCGAGATTGTTATAAAAGGCAAGGAAGGCATCGCTGACACATTCCTCGGCATCCTCTCTCGTACCTACAGGCAAAACCACCGAGGACACTATTTTATATATAAGGGCAGAATATGTATCCACCAGCAAAGAGAAGCCCTTTACTTTGTCTTCGCTGATAAGAAGCAAAAGCTCTCTGTCAGTCATTGTCCTCCACCTTTCTATAATTATATACAGTGAAAACTCACCGTTTCCGACAAACTTTATAAAAAATTTAAAAAAGTTACAGAAAAAAATTTATCTGTAACTTTTTGTCTTTACATCTTGAATATTATACCCACTACTGCCGACAAGGCTATGAGTAAAATCGGATGCAGCTTTTTGAATTTCATCACAAGGAAGAATATAACTGCACTGAGAATAATACTTTTATAGTCAATTGCCATAAAGAAGTTGCCGCTTTGTGCCATAACTTCAGTGCTGAAGAAGGCAATCTTTGCAACACCTAAAAGAGCCGCCGCAATAAGGCCCGTACTTGCCGCACGCAGACCGTAAAAAGCATATTCAACATATTTTGAGTCGCGGAATTTCATCAGCATTTTTGAAATAAGCATAATGACTATAACGCAGGGAGTAACCTCACCTATGCTTGCGATGATGCTGCCCAATATTCCGTAGCCGAAGCCTAAATCATTGCCCACCTGAAAACCGATGTAGGTTGCCATATTTATGCCTATAGGACCGGGAGTTGACTCGGATATTGCCACCATATTGGAAATATCCATAGGTGTAAACCAGCCTGTCGCTTCACCCATTGATGTAAGGAAGGGAAGTGTGGCAAGTCCGCCGCCGACAGAAAAAAGTCCCACCATAAAAAATCTTATATAAAGCTCGAGGAAAATCATCATTTCTTCTTTTCCTCCTTTGCTTTTCTAAGACCCGTAAGGTTGAGTACAAGTCCGCAAAGACCTGCAGCAACAACGAAAATAACCGGTGACAAATCTGTGAAAAATGACACTACGGCAACAATAAGGAAGATTATCACCGCAAAAATATCAACAAGTGACTTCTTGGCAATTTTCCATATGCTGCTTAATATCAGTGCAACAACAGCAGCACGAATACCTGAAAACGCCCACTGCACCACTTCATAATCCTGAAATCCACTGATAAATGCGGCAATTGTTCCCACAATTATAAGTGAAGGGGTAATCATACCCAGTGTGGCAAAAATTGCACCTAAGACACCTTTTTTCTTAAAGCCCACAAAGGTTGCAACATTAACGGCAATTATGCCCGGAGTGCATTGACCGATAGCGTAGTAATCAATAAGCTCCTCATTTGTTGCCCATTTTTTGTTTTCAACCAATTCCTTTTGAAGCATGGGAAGCATAGCATAGCCGCCGCCAAAGGTGAAACCGCCGATTCTGGCAAAAATCAAAAACAACTGTAAAAGTATTTTCATTACTATTTCCTTTCGGGTTATGCCATTTCTTCCTGCTTTGCATGCTTCTTAAAGAATGCCAGCATCTCATCAATTGTCTTTCTTGAGGGTTCCTTCTCAGGGAAAAGGATTGCAAAAACGTGAGGCAGACCCTTGCCGTTAACCTTGCCCCAATTCATAAGCTTGTGTTCAATGCCTTTTTCATCAAAAAGCTTTGCTGTTTTGAGAGTCTGGCTCAGGGCAAGAGTGTCACCCGAAGATGTAACTAAGAAGGTGGGAGGAAGCTCACCCAATGTGATAACCTTATCCGCGTTCACATAATCGCACCACTTTTGTTTTTTATAGTTTTTGCCGCCTAAAATGTGTTTTGTGTAAACGCTCATAACAGAGCCGTCATCCATATAGGTAACAGGTGAAGTGAGAGCCACGGCATTGAATTTGAGTTTGAAATCCTCGACATCATAAATGCTTCTCATCTTTTCACTGACACTGAGCATAGAGGTGAAAAACGCCAGCATACCGCCTGCAGAGTCACCTGTGAGGCAGATGCTTCTTTTATCGCAGGGATAGTTGTCAAGATTTGCATAAATCCACTGCAGTGCCTTGCTTATGTCACGAAGCTGCTCATCGGGAGTAACCTCAGGAAAAAGACGGTAGCTCATATTAAAGACAACGTTGCCTCTTTTGGCAAGGGTGAGGCAGTAGGGCTTGTTAAGCTCCTTGTCACCGTACATCCAGCCGCCGCCGTGAATATCAATAATAACGGGCAGCTTTTCAGTGGTACCCTCGGGATAGTAAACGTCAAGCTGATGATATTTATGTCCGTCTTTTATGTACTCGTGGTCGTTGCTTTCATAAACGCCCTCAGGCATAGTGAGAGTTGCAATTCTTTTGTCGTCCTGCTTTTTTGTGTTAGCCCAAAAAAGCTTAAGAATAGTGTTAATCATGGTTTTCTCCTTTCATAAAAAACATACGGCCGCAACCTGAGCTGCGACCGCTTTACTTTTTGTATGACCGCAGTAACAATTACTGAATCGGGGGCTGCATACCACCTGCCATAGCCTGTGAGAACATACCGGGCTTCTTCTGCTTTTTAGGCTTGTATGCGGGAGGGTTGAGGAGCTTTTTCTTAGCCTTTTTGCCCGCTGCTGAAGCAAGGTATCTGTTCACTTCAATTACGGGAGGAGCCATAGTTTCGCTCATATAGTCAACGCAGCGTGCCAGAAGAATCTGGTCATTGCCCAGCTCGCCTAAAATTGTAACGGCGATGAGACTCTGTGTATCGTTGGTGCCGTCCTCATAGATTTCGTTAAGCACCTGGAAAAGCTTCTTCATTGTCTGAGGGTCATTAGCCTTTATAGCTTCGATGACCTGTCTTGTGCCGTACTTTGTGAAGAATTCTTCACTGAGGAACTCGTCATACTTTGCAAGATTTTCTTTATAATAAGGACGAAGCTCGGGGAAAACAAGGCAGAGCTTGCTTGCAAGGGTGTTGGGGTCATAGAAAGAGCCGTTCTTTACCGCTGCTTTTGAAACAGTCTGAGCAGCCTTTGCCTGCTGAGCCTTTTTCTTTACGGGAGCCTTAGTGCCGAATTTATCATTAAGTGTTTCTGCACAGTCGTTTACAGCATACTTTATGTCTCTGTCATCTGCGTTCTCGTCAAAAAGTGACGCTGAGAGCTTCTTAGGTGTGTTTTCGGCATCCTCTGCATCTTCACCTGAAAAGATTGTGATTTTGCCGTCAGCGGCACAAAAAGCAACTACGCCCTTTTCGCCCACATATCTTGCCCACAGCTCACCGTCTTTTTCATAAAGCACTTCGCCGTTTTCGTTTTTGTAAGCTGAAAAGCCCAGCTTTTCAATATCGGAAGAAAGATTGTCAAGCACCTTTCTGAAATTTTCGTTTACACTGCTCATAGGATAACTCCTTTAATAAGATTATTTTACACAGTGAAATATTATATCACATATTTTTATCTTTGTCATTATAAAAAGGAAAAATATTCTCTTTTTATTACCACTCTTTCATCATTTCAGGGTTTTCAAAGATTTCATCAAGCTTTCTGATGAAAGGCATAACATCAGCAAAGCCACCTATTCTGTGGTCAAAAACAAGAGTGATGGGAAGCACCTTCTTTGTGCCTATATCAACCACACCGTCATCGTTTTTGAAAACATATTCTCTGTCTCTTATACAGCCCACAGCCATAAGGAAAACCTGAGGATAAAGAAGCGGTGTGTATGTAACATCACCTGTTATCTTATCATTGAGGGGTCCCCAGTTAGTGAGACAAACTGTGCCTTCATTCATATCAAGGGGCTCAAGTGACTCAGGGTCACGGGGCGCTTTCTTTTCAAAAAGACCTGACAGCTTTGCAACCTT
>JAZSPF010000141.1:0-7896 GCA_045537315.1 Acutalibacteraceae bacterium | reverse complement strand
ATTTTCAGCAAAATGTGAATTCTGTTTCCCGTTTTACTTCTAACCTCAGATAACCCCACCGACAAGCGGTGGGGTTTCATTTATTTCAGAAAATTATAGGCTCAATCTGTTTCTCCTCGAGAGCAAGAAGCATAGCATCATATACTCTTTCAAAATCGCACACTATAGAAAATGGCTTTTTATCGGGGGCATCCTGTGTCATTGGTACGAAATAATAATGCTTATAGTTAAGAAGTGCACCGATATTTTTAGCTGAGGATGACAGTGAGTCATTTGACGAAACTCCCAACAAAACAGGCTTCTGATTGCGAAGGTGTGATTTTGCCGCAAGAGTTACCGGTGTGTCATATATTCCTGTTGAAAGCTTTGCAAGGGTATTGCCCGTACAAGGCATAATAATGAGTATATCTATGAGATTTTTCGGTCCTATGGGTTCGGCGCCCTCGATGGTTTTAATCATTCGGTTTCCTGTTATTTTCTCAACTCTGTCAACAAAGTCTTTTGCCTTGCCGAAGCGCGTATCGATTGTCGATGCGTTAAAGGACATTATCGGTAAGACATTTACACCCTTTGTCACAAGATATTCTATTTGCTTAATTGCCCGCTCAAAAGTGCAGAAGGAGCCTGTGAGAGCGAAGCCTGCTATTACGGATTTCAATAGTTTCACTCCTTTTGCTTTGAGATAAACTGCAAAATACAGTCGCGAAGCAGTCTGCCCGAAGCCACCGGAAGATATTTTCCCGGCAAAGCGCCGCCGAAAACATACTTTTTTCCGCTGCGGATAAAATCATTTTTGTTGGCAGTGAACGGTGCAGATGCAAGTTCAAAATAAATGCAGTCGTCTCTCATTAAGTTTATGTTGTCACTTGTCAGAACATTTGACGGCACAGTGCCGAAAATGTAATCGAAATAGTATATGCAGCCGCCCGCATCGCTGAGTTTAAGGGTCTTGAAGCCACAAAAAGCTGCCCTTTGAAGCTGACTGTGATTTCGTGCGGCTATGTAAACCTCAGCTCCCACTGCCTTTAAAAGTGACGCCAAAGTCGATGCGACTCTGCCGAAACCGATGATGAGTATCTTACTGCCGACAATATAATCCTCTGTATTTTCCAGCAGAAGCCTGAGGCTTCCCTGTGCTGTAAGATATGCGTTACTTACAACAAAGTTTTCATCTGCAAGAAAGTCATAGTATTTTATTTCTTTTTGCTCAAAACTTTTTTTAAGTTCGCCGTTAAACCCACCGCCAAAAACAGTTTGTGACGGTGTAAGGTTTTCGGACAGTTCACCTAAAGACAGATGAAAATGTTTATTACTGCAATAAACATTTTGTGAGTCCTTGCTTACGGGGACAGGCAGAATAATATGTGAACTGGATAATATGCCTTTTATATCGGGTGTCTCTGACATAAGGGTGACGTTTATACCTTCTGACACGAGCAGGTCATATAAAACCTTCTGACGTTTGTCTCCGCCTATAATGAGAAAATTATCCATGTTTTCTCCCCCTTATCTTTGATACTATATATTATGCAGAAAAAATTTTCATGTTAATTTTTATGAAAGTGTTTACTATTTTTGCTTATTGCAATATAATAAAGGGTAGAATATTTTAAGGAGTTATTTCACATGAATATAGACAGCCTTTTAAAAGAAATAAAACGTATTCATTTTATCGGAATCGGCGGCTCAGGTATGTGTCCCATAGCTGAAATTCTCCATTCATGGGGCTATGATATAAGCGGCTCGGATAACAATGACGGCGACAATATCACTAAGCTTCGCGAATTGGGAATGAAGGTTATTTTAGGACAGAAGCCCGAAAACCTCAAAGGCGCCGAGCTTATCGTTTATACTGATGCAATACTCAAAGATAACCCTGAGCTTGTTGCGGCAAAAAGCGGCAGTGTACCCTGTGTTGAAAGAGCAGAAATCTTCGGTGCAATCACAAGAATGTATTCAGACTGCATAGCTGTTTGCGGTACTCACGGTAAAACAACCGTCACCGCAATGCTTTCACAAATTCTCATTGAAGCTGAAAAAGACCCCACCTGCCTTATCGGCGGCAGGCTTCCTCTTATTGAGAGCCACGGCAGAGCAGGCAAAAGCGATATTTTTGTTTGCGAGGCATGTGAATATAAAGACCACTATCACAAGCTTTCACCCGACACAACAATTCTGCTTAATGTCGACGAAGACCATCTTGAGTATTTCAAAAATCTCGATAACATCGTTGCATCATTCAATAAATTCTGCCAGATGACTTCAAAGACGGTAATTTTCAACGGTGACGATGAAAACACTCTTCGCACTGTGGAAAACCTGCAGAAAGAAAAAATCAGCTTTGGCAGAAATGAGAGCTGTACATATTATCCTGAAAACATTACCTACAACAGAGGTGCTTTCGCCGAGTTTGATGTTATGAGCAGCGGTAAGAAATTGGCTCACTTAGTTCTCGGCATTCCCGGTGAACACAATGTTCTCAACTCACTTGCAGCTTTCGCGGCGGCAGTAAAGGCGGGTTGCAGCTATGAGCAGTGCGAGAAAGGTATAGGCGCGTTCAAGGGTGCAGGCAGACGCTTTGAAATTTTAGGTGAAATTGACGGAATAACGATCGCCGATGACTATGCGCACCACCCGGGCGAGCTTGAAGTAACTCTCAATGCAGTTATGAAAATGGGTTACGGCACTGTATGGGCAGTCTTTCAACCTTTCACTTACTCGAGAACATCAATACTGTTTGACGATTTTGTCAGAGTGCTTAAAATCCCCGACAAGTGTGTCATGACAGAGATTATGGGCTCAAGAGAAGTTAACACCTACGGTATTTACACAAAGGATTTAGCCGAAAAAATTCCCGGCAGTGTGTGGTTTAGCACCTTCGATGAGGTATGCGACCATGTGCTGGCAAATGCGAAAAGAGGCGACATTATCATTACCCTCGGCTGCGGCGATATCTATAAGGCAGCAAAAATGATGGTAGAAAGATTAAAAGGATAATTTTTCTTAGTGTATCAGAGTGCAAATAAGCCACAATATATTCAGCGGCGAAGTTATTAAGAGCTGATTAGACAGAGCTTATATGCGTTTGTGACTTTTCCGCAATAGGTTAATTGCTTGCGGAGAAGTCCTGCACAATTGACAAATAAAAGGGACAGCTACCAATTAAGGTAACTGTCCTTTTTTGCTTTAACTTATTTATGCTTTGAGTGATGCGATATACTCAGCCATTGCGCCGACTGTCTTGTTCTTGACAAAATCTGTCGCTACAAGTTCAACACCGAGAGTTGACTTGATATCGCCGATCATACACATTGTGTCAAAAGAACTCAAGCCGAGATCAGACTTAAAATTGTCTTCACTCTTGATTTCGTCAACTTCAACGTAGTTTGCAAGGATGTCAATAAGCTTTTCGAGTGATTGCATTGGGGTTTACCTTTCCTTTCTTCATCGGTTATTGCAATTTTTTCAAGAACTTCTTTTACGGTTATGTCGGGATTTTCAGCACCGAGAACCATAGCCTTTTCAAGTTTTGAGCAAAATACCTTAAGGTCATATTCTGCCTGCTGTTCAGCTCTGTATTCACAGACAAAATCAAGACCGCCGTCTTTTTGTCTGTGACGCACCGTTACATAAAGGGGAATCATTGTCGCCCCGTTGTTGTACCAGATACTGCGAAGCGAATCTTTCATGTCATCATCTATGTATGTAGTCTTAAGAAGAGGCTGATATGAAAGTCCGAAGCTGTCATAGGTTGAGTCAAACTTAGCGTCCTTTGACATGGACTTGTGTCTTTCTTTGAGTGTTTCAAGGAAAGCGAGTCTTGAGTGCAGATACATCTCATTCTGCACCTCAGAAATTCCTCCCACTGCATCAGCAAAGGTTTCCTCCGGCTTTACGATACTTCTCATAGGAAGGAAGTTAATGCGAAGACCGCCTGACTTCTTTTCGTCAATTGTAGCACGTCTGTTGATAATCATCTTAAAGGAAACATCTTCCTGATTGTCATTAAATGCTGAGAGAACGGTGCGTACACCCATAGAAATGTATGAGAAAACAGAAAGATTTCTTTCAGCGCACACATCGAGTATTTTTTTGCTGTCCTCAGCGCTCATACTGAATTTTACATCAAGAGCATCGGGGAGACCCGAATGAATATCAGCAAAACGGCGCTCGGGATACTTTATCTGCTGCTGTTTAAGTCTGTTGTCAAGCATAAAGTCAGTGAAAATCGGCTCAGTGCTCAGTGCAAGTGAATTGTACCAATACAGCTTGTCAGCTTCGTGCTGCTTTGATGTTTCGTATTCAAGCTCTTTTTCGAGTGCAGGTATGTAAGCACGCATAGGCTTGGGATATGCCGCGCCCTTGGTTCTATGAAGATAAATGTCCATTATATCATTGACAAAAACTTTAAGGGAATAAGCATCCATAGCAAGGTGCTGAATTCTCATAAAGATGCCGTGATAACCGTCTGCAAAATCAACAAGTGCAATTTTGTGAAGCTCACAGTTAAACATGGGGATGCTCTCTCTTGAAAAAGCAAGAATCTTTTCCTCAGCCTCATCAATTGTCATATCGCTGTAATCCCAGTCCTCAACCACAAGTTCACTCTTGTAGTATACATACTGAAGAAGCTGAAGCTTCTTGCCCATAATAAAACGAAGTCTCATTGTGTCACAGCGTTCAATAGCTTCTTGAATAGCCTTTTTCATAACTGCCTTGTCAAATTCACCCTTCCAATAATATCCGAAACCGATATTATTAACGGGATAGCCTGAGCCGTATTTGAGCGACATAAGATACATCATCTTCTGTGAGCTTGAAATGGGATAAGCCTTGACTTTTTCACCTGACGGCAAAAATTTTTCAACCATAACTTTCGATCCTCCTTTGATAACAGTCAGTTTTTGTTACCTTTAAAATAAAATTCGGTTCTCTTTATCTTGCCTGTTGAAGTTCTCGGGAAGGGCTTTTCACGGAGTCTGAAAGTGAAAATCTGTCTGTCTGACGGCGAGTCAATGTTGACCTTGTCAATAACAGCAGAAACCACACCTTCAATATCGGTAATGCCTAAAGTATCAGCAAGCACTTCATCGGGATAAATTTCCGCAACAAGCTTATCGTTTTCTGCTAAAACAACTATTTCTTTTATTATACCTTCATCGGCGAAGCGGTTCTCAATTTCTTCGGGAGAAATGTTTTCGCCATTGGAGAGAATAATCAGGTTTTTCTTTCTGCCTACAAGGAAGATGTGGTCATCCTCAATGTAGCCGAGGTCGCCCGTATGGAGCCAACCGTCATCTGTAAATGCAGCTTTTGTCTCTTCAGGATTTTTATAGTAGCCGAGCATAACGCTGGGACCCTTGACCTGAATTTCGCCGTCAACACTTCTGACGGCGTCAACGCCTGTGAGTCTGCCGTTGGAATATTTAAGTTTGTCTGAAAAGTCTGAAGTTGTAATTCTGGGGCTGCATTCACTCATGCCGTAGCCCTGTCTTGCTGTGATGCCGTACTGCTCGAATTCGTCGATGAGGGCACCGCTGAGGAAAGCGCTGCCGGCAATCATTCGCCTGAAATTTTTACCGACCACCTTCTCCGCAGCTTCTCTCTTTGAGAGACCGGGATTCTGTCTTTCCGTTACTTTAATCTTAGTGAGAATAGACTTACATATAGCAGGAACAATTCTCATAATTGTAGGCTCAAACATAAGGATATTCTTATACAGATACTGAAGCTCACCGTTAAGGCAGAGTGTGCCGCCGTCGTAGAGAGTCTTGAGTACATCACATGCATAGCAGAAAACGTGATGCATGGGAAGAATGGAGAAGCTCACATCATCGTTATCAAGGGCATATGCATCATAGGTTGAGTTTGATGCAAGATTATTCTGCGAGAGCATTACGCCCTTTCTCTTGCCTGTTGTACCCGATGTATAAATAATAAGAGCGCATCTGTCAGGTTCAACCACAACATCTGAAAGCGGTGCGTAAGCAGACTCAGCGGAAAATTCCTTATAAATATTATCAAACCACTGCCAGTCACCCAGAGAAATTATATCTCTAAGACCGCCGAAGTTGCTTTTTATCATGTGTGCTTTTTCAGTGAATTCCTCTTCACAGAAAAGCATTTCAATGTCTGCATTGTCAAAAAGTTCAATAGCTTCCTCAACGGAGATGTCGGGAGCGAAAGGCACAACTGTGTTCCCGCTGAAAATCATGCCTGTAAGGCAAGCAATATATTCATAGCTGGTCTTGCCGATAAAACCGATGTTCATGCGTTTGGTTGTCTTTGAGCGTATGTATCTGCAAACACTCAGGGCATCCTCATAAAATTCTTTGTAGGACTTAACATAAATTTCTCCGTCTCTTATGAAACGGCAAAAATCTTTATCGGCAAACTTCTCAACTGCATATTCAGCAAGGTTTCTGACAGTTAAAATCTGACTTTTATCCAAAATAGCACTTCCTTATTTTTTTAATACGTATTAAGGTTCTCTCATATCTGTTTTTTATCTGTAAAGTTCCGAAAACGGAAACCATAACACACCTATTTTTACATTATACACCCTAATATATTTAGAAGTTTATGAAATCGTGAACATTTTGTTACAATTGCAACACTGATATGCAAAACTAACTTTTATACGCAAAAACAACTCTCAGACTTATTGAAGTCAGAGAGTTGTCTTGAATAGAAAGAATTAAATAAAGCCGTCAAAGGTGATATTATTTTTTTTCATAATATCCTCATTGCTCAGCGCCATGCCTGCAGAGGGCAGGTTTTTTGCCTTATATCGAGATGCTTTCACGAATTCGCCCTCATTGTAGAAGCGAAGTGATGCTATCTTCTGATTTTTCTTAAGAGTGATGCAGGCAACACCCTGAGTGTCCTTCATTGCTTTAGGTGACACCATAGCTGTGTCAAGAAGCAGACATCTGCCGCCTGTTGTTTCAATAACAAGCTGTGAGTCTTCTTTCAGGTACTCAATGCCTGCAAGAGGTGACTTGTCACAGTACGCCTTAATGAGCTTTTTACGGTTAGTTTTTGTAGCGTAGGAGTTAAGATTTACCTTTGCCGCCTTGCCGTTTTCAAACAAGAAGAACATATAACCCTGATAGTCGCTTGTGACCACCATAAATATCGCATTCTCCCCCTCTTCCATTTCGAGCTTTGAGGGTATATATTCACCCAGTACGCTCGCCTTGGAATCGGCAAAATCGTTGATCTTTGCCTTATAGACCTGACACTTATCGGTAAAGAACAGCAAATCATTATTGTTGGTCGTCTCAAAGCTCTGGACTATCTCATCGCCGTCTTTAAGCTTATGGTCGCCACCCATACGAAGTGAAAGAGGTGTGATTTTCTTGAAGTAGCCTTCCTTGGTGAAGAAAAGGTTCACTGCATAATCGGGAATTTCCTCAGCCTCATCGGCAGAGTCCGCATCGGAAACCATAACAATTTCACTTTTTCTTTCCTTGGCGTACTTTTTAATTACATCCTGAAGCTCACCGATAATAATTTTGCGTACTCTTGTCTTTGAGGAAAGTATATCTTTCATATCCTCAATGGTTGCTTCAAGATTTTCAATATCCTTCAAACGCTTTAAAATATATTCACGGTTGAGGTGACGAAGCTTGATTTCAGCCACATATTCAGCCTGAATTTCGTCAATACCGAAGCCAATCATAAGGTTGGGTACTACTTCGCTTTCCTCTTCGGTTTCGCGAACAATTTTTATTGCCTTATCTATATCGAGAAGGATTTTCTCAAGACCCTTGAGCAGGTGGAGCTAGTCCTGAGCCTTTTTAAGCTCAAAGCTGACACGCCTGAAAACACACTTGCCTCTGAAACGAATCCACTCAATAAGAAGGTCCTGAACACCAAGCACTTTTGGATAAC
>JAZSPF010000146.1:0-2596 GCA_045537315.1 Acutalibacteraceae bacterium | reverse complement strand
TAAAGATTTCGCTGAGCTCAAGCCCTGTTCCGCAACCAAGGTCAAGAAGTGTTTTGGCGTTTTTCGGCACGAGCTCTGCCATTTTTATATATCCCTCACGGCATCCCTCAACATCCTTCAGCATATGTTCGTCATATTCTTCCAGTCGCACTGTGAAGAAGTCTGTCATCTGTTCGAGTTTTTTCATTTTCTTTTCTCCAAATCTTATTGCTTATATAATACCACAACAAAAGTTTCAATTCAACATAAAAAGCAGATACCCGAAAGTATCTGCTAAAGATTTATTCGATTTCTGTCATAGGGTTGGGATCGTTTTCTGCTGTGATGATTTCACCCTTTTCATTCCAGCTGGCAGTTTCTGCATGGTAATAAATGTTACCCTCTTCATCAAGATATACATCATTATAATATCTGTAATCATCCAGTTCATTCTGTAAATCTGCAAGCACATCGCTGAAGGTGATGTTGTCAGAAAACTCTTCATCTTCATCAATATCAGAGTAATCCATATAAATCTCATATTCTTCATCATAATAGAACCAGCCGTCAGAAGTTACATAGCAGTCATATGCTGAATATTCTTTACCCTCACTATCAACAAAGAACCAATCCGTATAAGTGTATCCGTCACCGTCATCAACTTCTTTTACAACATATTTATATGTTTCACCGTTTTCGTCATAGAGAAGCACATCTTCAGCCTTTTCATAGCTGTTGCCCTTTTTGTCGTAATATACAATATCACCCGACTCATTTTCAACACCCATTCTATTCAACGACAAAATATCCTGCGCTATTTCGACACCCCAATAAACACCGATGCCAATGGCTGAAGTCACAGCTATAACCGAAATTGCCGTCACTGCCCAGAATGCCGCACCAAATCGCTTTGCTGATTTTTTCTGTTTTTCCTTATGAGGCTTATTTATAACAGGCAAATCAATAAGACATCTTGTGCACATTGTGAAATTCTCAGGATATCTGTCACCGCACTGATAGCAAACCTTTGTGGTTTCACCCGGGAATTCCTTGCTTTTTGAAACGAAAACAATAGCCGTAATAATAGGAAAGAAAAATGCACCCAGATACCAACCTGCACCTAATTCATGATTTTTCAGTTTTGCAGTGTTGTTCATATAAAGCACAAGAAAAACAACTGAAAGTATATTCATTAACGAAAACAATATGCTTAATACCCAAACTAAAATCATCGAAGCGAATGTCATTTAAATTTCCTCCTTTTAAGGCATACAAATTTAGCCTCTGTTATACAAAATATACCACAGTGCTGTCTTTTTCGTCAATGTTTTTCACAAGAATTTCACATGAAAAATTTTCCTGTGACTTATAATAAAATGCCGGCTGTTCGAGCCGGCATTTTCCGCATTATTCAAAGAGTTCTGTTGAAAAATATCTTTCTGCCGTGTCAGGCAGCACTGTCACAACAGTCTTTCCCTTGCCCAGCTTTCTGGCAAGTCTTTTTGCCGCCGCAACATTTGTACCGCTGCTGATACCGCACATAATACCTTCCTTTGAAGCTAAGGCTTTTGCCGTTTCAATAGCTTCCTCATCGCTGACAATACACACACCGTCATATATCTGCTGATTTAAAATGGCAGGAATAAGGCCGTCGCCTATGCCCATCTGAACATGCGTACCAATTAAGCCGCCTGAAAGAATAGCTGCATTTTCAGGCTCAACCGCCCAGACAGTCATTTCGGGGTTTGCTTCTTTGAGAGTCTCGCCTATGCCCGTAATGGTGCCGCCTGTGCCTATACCGGCGCAAAAGCCGTCAATTCTGCAGTTTGCCTGTGAAAGTATCTCTTTTGCCGTTGCCGAGCGCTGAATTTCAGAGTTGGCAGGATTTTCAAACTGGTGGGGAACAAAATGGTTCTCATATTCCTCACTGATTCTTATAGCAAGCTTGAGACATCTTTCAATGCATTCACCTATATTGCCCTCATCGTGCACGAGAATGACCTGTGCGCCGTAATGCTCGACTAACTTTCTTCTCTCTTCACTGACGGAGTCGGGCATAATAATTTTCACCTTATAGCCCTTGACTGCACCCACAAGAGCAAGGCCTATTCCCTGATTGCCGCTTGTAGGCTCAACAATAACCGTGTCTTTATTGATAAGACCTCTCTTTTCCGCATCGCTTATCATGTTATAGGCTGTTCTTGTCTTTATTGAACCGCCCACATTGAGACCCTCAAATTTCACAAGAATTTCGGCATCGTTTTCGTCTGTCATGTTACGCAGTCTTATAAGCGGAGTGTTGCCTATAGCCTCTAAAATATTATCGCAAATCATATATATACCTTCCCATATAAAACCAATCATACAAAATCCTGCATATTATAGCATATTCCGAAAGTATTTGCAATGTGTTAATTAAAGTTCTTTTTATATGTTATATAATATTTTTGTACACGGTTAAAATTCCCGAAAGACAATATTTTTCGCCGCCGAGAAAAATATAAAACTATTTTACAAAAATCTATTGACATTTACCTTAGGTTAAACTGTAATATTAGTGTACCGATAATAAAAAGGAGGTACATTTATGAAGATTAAAGACGTTATAACCGAAACA
>JAZSPF010000111.1:0-18979 GCA_045537315.1 Acutalibacteraceae bacterium | reverse complement strand
CGCAATTTCCTTAAAGGTCATATAGCGGCCGGGCATGGGGATGTTCCAGAACATTCTGAAATCAGAAAGTAATCCTTTTACTTTTTGTGTCAAGATTTTTCCTCCTCAGGTTTTATTTTTGGCAGAGAATATAATGATTTTCTGCCATTTTACCATTTACACATTATAGCATAAAAACAGATCTTATGCTATAGTTTATATCCAATATAAAAATTTTTGGACATTTTATACAGATAAACTCTAGAGCCTTTGGATAATATGCCGATATAAAAAGCAGAGGTAATCTTGCTGTTGCCTCTGCTTTGTTAATGTTTTATGATTTTGTGCCCTTTGCACCCTTTGCTCCGCCGCCAAGGTTTACACCCTGCAGCACGTTTGAGTCAAAGGTGTAGGTGATGTTTTCGCTTTCACGCTCACGCTTGAGTGCAAGAGAAATCATTTTATCGAGAAGCTCCGAATACTTCACGCCGATAGGCTCCCAGAGATAGAATGAAAGTGAGCCGGGGATGGTGTTTATCTCATTGAGCCAGATGTTGCCTGTTTTGGTGTCCATCATAAAGTCGATTCTTGACACGCCGCCGCAGCCAAGGCATTTGAAGGCTTTCACTGCAAGGTTGCGGATAGTGTCTCTCTGCTCGGCTGTTATATCAGCAGGAATTTTTCTTTTAAGTGTCGCCATACCCTTGCTGCCGCCTGAGGATTTCACACCGCCTTTAGCACCCTTTGCGCCTTTGGCACTGCCGTCACCGATATACTTTTCAGTGAAGGTTAGAATCTTATCGCTTGACACGGGTTCTTCACATTCTGAAGCCTCTGCGCTTTCATAATCGCCGAGAACTGAGCAGTTGATTTCCTTAAGGTTCTGCACTGCTGTTTCAACGAGTACCTTTGTTGCATACTGAAATGCAGTTTCAAGTGAATCGTAAAGCTCTGTGCGGTTTTCAGCCTTTGAAATGCCGATTGATGAGCCGAGATTAACGGGTTTGACAATAACGGGATAGCCGATAGCGTTTTCGATTTCCTCAACTATTGCATCTTCGTTTTCATCATACTGATTAGCGGTGTAGCACTTGCAGTCAAGCACGGGAATGCCGTTATCCTTGAGTACGGTTTTCATAACATATTTATCCATGCCTACGGCTGAGGAGAGTACATCACAGCCAACATAGGGGATATTCATCATCTGAAGATATCCCTGAAGTGTGCCGTCCTCAACATTTGTGCCGTGCACTACGGGGAAAGCAATGTCGATATAGTCAACATATCCCTTTGAGAGCATTTTCTGAGGGTACTTGATAAGCTTAACCTTATTTTCATCATTGACCATAATAACACGCTGAGATGATTTGATGAGAGAGCCTATATCTGTGTAGGACTCGATTTTGCCCACGTTTTCACCCACATAAAACTCATTGTTTTTAGTTATGTAGATGGGTATAACATCATACTTGTCTCTGTTTAAAGACTGCATAGCCTGAATAGCTGAGATAACTGAAATTTCGTGTTCAACGCTTTTGCCGCCGAAAAGCACACCGACTTTGATTTTCATAATATATCACACCTTTTTAAAAGATTAATAGTTGTCGGGAAGGTCATTTTCAAGAAGAACTATCTTCTTAAGTCCCTTTGAATTAAGAGCATAAACATGGTTTAAAGCTTCATTTATATTTGAAGCAACATATATTTTACTCTCATCATAGTTTTTGTCAAGCAGGCCCGCTTTTATGGGTACTGCCTGCTTTTCACCAACTAGTACAACATAGTCGCACACTGCGGCAGCGTTTTGACCGAATTCACGGTTAAGTTCATCCTGCTTAGAGCCCAGCTCAACCATACCGGGGGTGACAAGAATTTTATATCCCTCAAAGAGTGAGAGCGCCTCAAGAGCAGCTTTTGTGCCACTTGGATTTGAGTTGTAAGCATCATCGATAATTGTCATATTACCTTTATCTGAGAGCTGTAATCTGTGAGGTACGCCTTCAAGCTTTCTTACGGCTGAGCGAAGCTCCTTAAGCTCAATGCCCATCTTGTGGCTGACGGCAATAGCACCGACAATGTTGAGAACATTATGTCTGCCGATAAGTCTTGTTGAAAATTCCTGAGTTTCACCGCTTGGTGCTTTAACGGTGAAGGTTGTGCCTCTTTCTGAAACAGAAATGTCATAAGCTGAGTAGTCGCCGTTTTCGAGACTGTAGGAGATATGCTTTCTGTCACCCTTGTAGCTGTCGATATTTTTGTCGTCGCCGTTAAGGAAGAGCATACCGCCCTCGGGGAGTGCATCGGCAAGCTCAAACTTGGTGCCCTTAATGGCATCAAGAGTTTTGAAGGACTCAAGGTGCTGAGGGCCTATTGAAGTGATAATGCCGTGGTGAGGATGCACAATATCGCAAAGCTCTTTTATATCGCCAACCCATTTTGCACCCATTTCGCATACAAAGATTTCGTGAGTGGCCTTGAGTGAGCCGCGGATAGTTTTTACAACGCCCATGGGAGTGTTGTAGCTTTCGGGTGTCATAAGCACATTATATTTTGACTTGAGAAGTGTTGTCAGATAATATTTTACACTTGTTTTGCCGTAAGAGCCTGTGATGCCGATAATTTTAAGGTCGGGGCAAGCCTTAAGCATCTTTTTTGCATCGTTAGTGTAATACTGATTTATGCTCAGCTCAACAGGCTTGTTGATAAGGTTTGCAAGGAGTATTATCACGGGAGTGAGAGTGTAAATCACTGCCATGGTGAAAAGGGGATATGTCTCGTGTGAAGAAGTCATACCCTTTACGGTAGTGGGTACGAGAGCAATAAGAGTGAGAAGTATGCAGGTGAAAAGCATACGCTTCACTCTCGGAGTGTAAACAAGGGGCTTCTTTGCCTTTTTGGGCTTCTCTACGGGCAGTGAGATAAGGAAAAGTACGCCGAGAGCCACTGCCTTAAACATAGGTGTTGCCGAAATAATAACGGCAATAAGCATAAGCACGGAAATAATTGCGTGGGGCAGATACTTAGCCATATTCTGTCTTATCCATTTTGTGTGAGTGTCAAAACGGTAGGAGTTGAGCTGAAAGAAATGCACCGAGTCAATCACTGCCATAGCAGACGAAACGAAAAACAGTGCCATACAAACAAAAACTAAAACTGTCGCCATAATAATTTATCCTTTCTGCAACTTACAGGTTGATATTCATAAAGCTTGCCAGTACCCTGCCGTATTGAGCCTGACACTCGAGGAAACTGTAGTGACCTGCACCCTCAAATTTAACAAGGCCTGCCTCGGGCATAAGCTTTTCCATAATGAGGGCATCTGAAAGGGGAGTAGCATCGTCGGCAGTACCCCATATAAGCAGTGTGGGAGCCTTCACGTTGGGCATAAGCTCCTGAAGGTCTTCGTTGACAACCTTAACGAGAGTCTGTCTCATAATGGGTGAAGCCGCATTATAGTCTGCCGAGCCGTTTTTCTTGCGAAGGTTTTCAAGGGCATCGGGGAACATCTTTTGCACAGGCGCGGCGGAGTAAATCTTCTTGGTCGCCTTGAAGATGCTCTGCTTTGTTTTTTGTTTCAGTGTTTTCTCAGGTTTTACACCTGCCGAGTCAACGAGAATGATTTTGTCGATTTTAAAGGGCAACTGCCTTGAGCACATTTTAATGATAACTCTGCCGCCGAAGCTGTGGCCTAAAAGTGTCACCTTTTTCGGACTGTAGCTCTCTAAAAATTTCAGCACAAAATCAACATAATCGTCAACACACCAAGGCTCCGAGGGTTCATCGCTTTCACCGAAGCCGGGCATATCCATAGCCACAACCTTATACTTTTTTTCGAGTACGCTCACAGTGTGCTGAAAGAGGGTTATGTTACTTCCCCAGCCGTGAAGAAGCACCACAAGGTCGCCTTCGCCGCGCTCAGTGTAATTTATATTAAGCGAGTCAATTGTCTTAAACAAAAAAGTCTACTTCCTTTCATAAGAAATATATCTTTTAAAAAAGAGCATAGTAATACATTATGAATATATATACTAAATCATTATAGCATAACAGGAAAAGAATTTCCATACAAAATCCTTATTTCTTTGCCTTTTTATTAAAAAATTATATAACCTATATTATTTTGCTTCATCTTGTGTTAAAATAAAAAGGTAAAACTGAAAAGAAGGTGAAAAATATGACAGATATAATCATAATCGGCGGTGGAATTGCAGGTCTCACATCAGCAGTATATGCTCTGAGAACGGGAAAAAGTGTAATTTTATTTGAGAGAAAAGCTTACGGCGGTCAGATAAGTCAGAGTCACGCCGTTGAAAATTATCCCGGATTTAAAAATATAAGCGGTGCAGAGCTGTCGATGAATCTCCAAGCTCAGGCTAAGTCTTTCGGCTGTGAGTTTAAAAGTGAAAGCGTAACAAAGGTAATTGACGGTGAAACTAAAAAAGTTATCACAAATAAAGGTGAATACGAAGCTAAGGGAGTTATTTTTGCTCTCGGTGCCGAGGCGAGAAAATCAGGCCTTGAAAATGAAAAAGACCTTATAGGCAGAGGACTTTCATACTGCGCTGTCTGTGACGGAAACTTCTTCCGTGGCCGTGATGTTATGGTTGTCGGCGGCGGTAACACTGCAGTACAGGACGCTCTTTATTTAGCCGATATATGCAAGCAGGTTTATCTCACACACCGCCGTGACACCTTCAGAGCAGAGGATAAGCTCATAGAAAAGCTCAGGGAAAAAGAAAATGTGGAGCTTGTGACAAACAGTGTACTTATTTCCGCCACAGCCGCACCCATAATCAAAAGTGTAACGGTTAAGAATGTAAAAAATGATGAAGAAAGAGAAATAGCTGTAAACGGACTTTTCCTTGCTATCGGTCAGGTGCCCGCCACAAAGGAATTTGCCGATATACTTCCTCTTGATGAATACGGCTATGTTATAGCTGACGAAACCTGCAAGGTGAGTGACGGCATCTATGTTGCAGGTGACTGCCGCAAAAAGCTAATCCGTCAGCTCACAACTGCGGCGGCAGACGGCACTGTTGCGGCAACGCTACTCTGCGAGGAACTCGCAGAGTAAATGCAGAGTGCAGAGCGCAGAACGCAGAGTGGCGGGGGAGTTGCTGCAGGGTGATAGTTTCCGCCCGCCCAATCAATGAAGCGTTAGCCATTTCATTCAAAAAACTTAAAATAACATCCACCTGAACCTTAAACGGAACAGGTGGATTTTTTGTGAAAACCAGCTTGCGGCGGCTCCATTAAAATCGCCTGAAGCGATTTTACGGCGAAGCTTCGCCGACCCGAATGAAATTCGGGTATGGAGCCGCCTACCGCACACTGCAAAAAAAGCAGGTCACTACAGTAGCAACCTGCCGAAATTAAAGATTGATGAAACTCGCCGCCTATGAGCTTTTGCTTTGCGGGCAGAAACTGTAAGGTCAGTCAGCAGTGAAGTCGCGACCGCAACTCTGCACTCTACACTCATTCAGCGAATTTTTCACTGAATATTTTTATTGCATCTTCCTTCGTAAATCCACCCGGTGAGAAAATAAAGTTAGACGGTACAGCTTCATAACGCTCACAGAAGCCTTCGATTTCTTCTTTTGTCATAGTGAGATGCACGTCTGTCAGCTCGTCAATTACCTTTTTAAAAGTGTCGAGGTCAGTGCCCATAACACTCATTATGCGCTGTGTCTTTTCGCTGCAGTGCTCTGCTGCTCTGTCAATAAAATCGCCCATAAAGGTTGTGCAAGCCTTGCCGTGAGGCACGCCGAAGCTTTCAGTTAAAATATAGCCTAAGGGGTGGGGGAAAGCCGTTCCGCAATAAGAGAGAGTTATACCGGCGTACAGTGAGCCGTAATAAAGCTTCTCACGAAGAGCCGAATCGGGGAGAGTCTTTGTTTCGTGAAGATAGGTGAGGCCTTCCCATATAAGAGCAATTGCCTTTTCACCGAACATGGTGGGAATGTCACTGCACTTGACGGACATATATCCCTCAATTGCGTGAGCCAGTGCATCAAGAGCCGTTGACACGGTCACATCATAGGGCATTGACTCTGTGTAGGTGCTGTCTGCAAAAGACAGTGAGGGGAATGTGTCATCGGGAGCAATACTTCTTTTTCTGCCGGTTACGGGGTGTGTCAGCACGCTGACTCTGCCCACTTCACTGCCTGTGCCCGAGGTTGTGCCAACGAGCACAAGAGGCAAAGCTCTGTTTCTTTCATTCTCGCCGTAATTGAAAATATCATCCATAGCGAAAGAAGGATTGGCAGCATAAACTGCAACAGCCTTAGCCGCATCAAGAGGTGAGCCGCCACCGATGCCAACAATAAAATCCGCACCGAAATCACGGGCAATGGTGCCTGCCTCGTGGCAATGGTCAATTCTCGGGTTGGGGCCTATCTTATCATAAAGTACATATTCAATGTTTTCTTTTTTCAGGGCTTCCTCCATATCGCCCAGTGCACCTGAAAGTCTGGCACTTTTGCCGCCTGTGACAATAACACATTTTTTGCCGTACTTTTTAAGCATTGCGGAATTGTTCAGAAGACAGCCTTTACCGCTTATTACATTGACGGGAATTTTAATATTGAAGTCCATTTTTATCACCTGCTAAAATTTATTGTCGTATTTTGTTCAATTATAACAAATTTATGGTAATACTGCAAGTTTTATTTTAATACTCTTGAAAAATCTGCAGATATAGTATAGAATATAAAAGTTAAAGGTGATATTTACTATATTATAGTATATATATTATATAATTATGGGAGATTTGCCAATGAATAACAAAAAGAAAATTACTTTAACGGTTGTGGCGGTTATTTGTGTAGCTTTGCTGGCAGCTCTTTATTTTTGGAATTATGACAGAGAAAAGAGATATGACTTCAGTGAAAAAAACACTGTCGCAATGGGTACTATAGTCTCTCAGAAGGTTTACGGCGATTATTCGGCAAAGCACATAGAAAAAATCACCGCACTCATTAACGGACTTGACGATGAAATATCGTGGCGTGAGGAAGACTCAGCCGTTGCAAAACTCAACGATGGGCATACAGTAGTTTCCCCGGATGTCGGTGCTATTGTCAGCAAGTGCAGAGATGTCAGCAAGGACAGCGACGGAGTTTTTGACATAACCGTTGGCGGCATTGTGAAGCTCTGGAGCATAGGCGAAGAGGGTCAGAGAATTCCCTCGGAGGATGAAATAAAAAAAGAGCTTAAGGATGTGGACTACAGCAAGGTTTATGTGGGCGGTAACACAGTTACCCTTGAAAGAGGCATAGAAATCGACCTTGGTGCCGTTGGCAAGGGAGCCGCCTGCGATAATGTTATGCTTTACCTTAAAGCAAGCGATATAAAGGGTGCCGTTGTCAGCGTCGGCGGCAGTATTGTAGCCTACGGTGAATACAACAAAAAGGGCGACAAATGGAAAATTGCCGTCAAGCATCCGAGAAACGAAAACGAATATTTAGGCATACTCTCTCTGAGCGAAGGCTTCGTTTCAACCTCGGGTGACTATGAAAGATATTTCGAGCAGGACGGCAAACGCTATCACCATATAATAGATGCCACTACGGGGTACCCCTCAGACAGCGGCCTTATCAGCGTTACGGTTGTCTGTGACAGCGGCATTTTATCCGATGCGCTTTCAACAGCCTGCTTCATCTTAGGCTATGACAAGAGCTTACCTCTTCTGGAAAAATACGGTGCCTCGGCGATATTTGTCAGTGAAGATATGAAGATTTCCACAGTGGGAGATATTGACTTTGACTATTGATAATGAAATTAAAAAAGGCATAACCAAGGGTGATGTTATCCTGACCTCTTTTGTTGCTTTGCTCAGTGCGGTGCTGTTTCTGATTTCTTTTACAGGTGAGAGTGAAGCGCTGACGGCTGAAATTTATGTGGGCGGCGAAAAAGCTCACAGCATAGCTTTAAGCGATGTTCAGGAAAGCTACACCCTGAGGGAAAACTACTGTGAACTTCTTATAGAAAAAGACGGTGTAACGTTTCTGTTTTCCGATTGCGGTGATCAGCTCTGTGTAAAAAAGGGCAAGCTCACAAGGCAGGGCGACACTATGGCATGTGTGCCTGAGAAAGTGGTTGTTGTCTTACAAGGCACGGCAGATAAAAAAATAGACGCAGTGGCATATTGAGAAAGGTGAAAGCAATGAAAACAAAGAAGATTACTTTTCTCGGCATGTTCGGGGCAGTAGCTCTGGTGCTGTCTTTTATTGAAAGCACACTTGTGCCTGATATTCCTTTTCTGCCCGTGGGCGCAAAGCCCGGACTTTCAAATGTTGTAACTATGTATATCGCAGGCACGGCGGGACTCCCCGGTGCCGTGTATATCACAATGCTCAAGGTGCTTTTTGCTTTTATAACAAGAGGTGCTTCGGGTGCATTTATGAGCCTTTGCGGAGGCCTTCTCAGTACTCTTGCAGTGTGTGCTTTAATAAAATATGAGGGAAAGGTTTTCTCCTTTCTCGGCATAGGAATAACGGGAGCCCTTATGCATAATATGGGTCAGCTTTTCGGTGCCTCGGTTATATCGGGCACATTTGCAATTTTTAATTACGCTAAGTATCTGCTGATTTTTTCACTTATTACAGGTGCGGTGACGGGAAGTATGCTTATGCTTCTCATGCCTCGCCTTAAGAAAATCGGCGGTCTTAAATATAAAAACTCGGCGACCGACAAGGTCAGCTAAAATAAAGGGGTTGAAAATATGAGCAAGAAGGTTGGCGGTGTGCTTACTGCTGTCAGACGAGGTCGTGGCGGCGTCAGCGTATCACACAACAAAAACACTGCTGAAAAGCCTGTTGAAAGAATGCCCATACCCGAAAAGGTAGTGCTTTCAATGCAACAGCACATCGGTGTACCGTGTACTCCGCTTGTAAAAGTGGGTGACACCGTTGCCGTAGGGCAGAAGATAGGTGACAGTGACAAATATGTGTCAGCACCTATTCACGCAACTGTTTCCGGTACCGTAACGGCAGTGGGTGACATAAAGCTCGCTAACGGTATCATAACTAAAGGTGTCACAATTGAAAGTGACGGTGAAATGAGAGAATATGAGGGCATTAAGCCTCCCGTTATAACAAATAAGCAGGAGCTTTGTGATGCTGTCAGAGAGTCGGGACTTGTAGGTCTTGGCGGTGCGGGCTTCCCCACACACGTTAAAATGAAGCTTCCCGATAATGTTGACACTCTTATTGTCAATGCAGCTGAATGTGAGCCTTATATTACCGTTGACTACCGTGAGTGTATAGAAAACGCAGAAAACATACTCAAGGGTGTTGAGCTTCTGCGTAATATTCTCGGTTTCAAGCAGGTTATTATTGCCATTGAGGACAATAAGCCCAAGGCCTTTGAAATAATGAAGGAAATTGCAGACCGAGACAACGAGGCAGGCGACACTATCAAGCTTATGACTCTGCGTTCAAGATATCCTCAGGGTGCAGAGAAGATGATGGTGCTTTCGGCAACAGGCAGAAAAGTGCCTCCCGGAAAGCTTCCCTCAGATGTAGGCTGTGTTGTTATAAATGTTGCTTCCGTTGCTTTCATAGGCAGATATGCTGAAACAGGCAAGCCTCTTGTAAGCCGTTCAATCACTGTTGACGGCGGTGCAATCAGAGAACCGAAAAACCTTCGCGTACCTATCGGTACAAGCTTTGCTGATATTGTTGACTATTGCGGAGGCTTTAAAACAGAACCGAGAAAAATTATCTCAGGCGGTCCCATGATGGGTATTGCAATCTGTGATATAGATGCTCCCATCTGCAAGCAGAACAATGCACTTCTTGCCTTTGACGAAAAGAATGCTTCACTCAAAACTGAGAGAGACTGCATACGCTGCGGAAAATGTGTTGATGTCTGTCCTATGAGCCTTATGCCCACTCTTATTGAGCGCTTTGCAAGAATCAAGGACACAGACAGATTAAATACAATAGGCGTCAATGTCTGCATGGAATGCGGCTCATGCGCTTATGCGTGTCCCTCAGGCAGACCCCTTGTTCAGTATATGAGACTTGCCAAGCAGGTACTCAGAGAGGAGAGTGCAAAATAATGGCAAAGAAATTAACCGTCAGCGCATCACCTCATGTGCGCTCAAAAGAAACCACAACAGGCATAATGCTTGATGTTATAATTGCTCTTATGCCTGCTCTCGTAATGAGCGTTGTCTATTTCGGCTTAAGAGCCCTGACTCTCACGGTAGTATGTGTATGCTCCTGTGTTATCTTCGAGTCACTTTCGAGAAAAATTATGAAGCGTCCCAATACAATAGGCGACCTTAGCGCAGTTGTTACGGGCATCATCCTTGCCTTTAACCTGCCGGCATCAATTCCTTTGTGGATGGCAGTTATAGGCTGTCTCGTGGCTATTGTTGTTGTAAAGCAGATGTTCGGCGGCATCGGTCAGAACTTCGTTAACCCTGCAATGACAGCAAGAATTATTCTTATGACTTCATTCCCCACTGCTATGGCAAAGTGGATAGTACCTTTTGAAAACGCATGGCACCCCGATGCAGTCACTGCCGCAACTCCTATGGCTGTGCTCGCGGGTGTTCAGGGCGGCGATGTTTCTGCAGTGGGCGATGCACTTCCCTCACTCACAGAAATGCTTTTGGGCGCACACGGCGGTTCAATGGGTGAAATCTGTTCCCTCGCTCTTATT
Organism: Acutalibacteraceae bacterium; assembly: GCA_045537315.1. Classification (GTDB taxonomy): domain Bacteria; phylum Bacillota; class Clostridia; order Oscillospirales; family Acutalibacteraceae; genus UBA6857. Next base: position 8,329 of record JAZSPF010000111.1, on the reverse strand, counting down.
CTCGGCGGACTTTACCTTATGGTGAGAAAGGTTATTTCACCTGTTATTCCCTTTACATTTATAGGCACTGTTGCTGTGATAATGCTCTTTGCAGGCTCCTTCGATTTTGAGTTTGTGGCTTATCAGCTCCTCGGCGGCGGACTTATGCTCGGTGCTTTCTTTATGGCAACAGACTATTCCACATCACCCATCAACAAAAAGGGCAAAATTATCTTCGGTATCGGCTGCGGTCTTATCACCTCGGTTATCAGACTTTTCGGCTCCCTTCCCGAAGGCGTATCCTTCTCAATTATTCTTATGAATATCCTTGTTCCTCATATCGAAAATATGACAACACCCAAGCCCTTCGGTGCTGTGCGTGAAAAAAAGGCAAAGGAGGAAGCTAAGGCATGAAAAAGCTGAATGTTAAGCAAATCCTTATTCCTACCGTTGCTCTTCTCATTATCTGTCTTGTAGCAACAAGTCTGCTTGCAGGAACAAACAGTATAACTCAGGAAAAAATTGCTCTTAACGCTGTGGAAACAGAAAAGGCAAGCCGTATGCTTGTTCTTCCTGAGGGCAAAGAGTACGGTGAAGTTACCACACTTGACAGCGGTATCACATACTGCATCGGTACAAACGAAAACGGCGAAGAAGCAGGTTATGTTTTCACTTCTCAGGCTAAAGGCTACGGCGGTACCGTATCGGTAATGGTAGGCATCGGAAACGACGGTGCAATCACAGGTGTTGAGATTCTCTCGCACAGTGAAACTCCCGGTCTCGGTGCAAACGCAGTAAAGCCTGATTTCAAAAACCGTTTCATCGGTAAATCAGGAGAGCTGACAGTAGATAAAAATTCAAACGACGGTCAGAATGTTCAGGCAATCACTGCCGCAACAATCACATCAAAGGCTGTTACAAGTGCAGTAAACGCTGTAACGGCAGCCTATGCAGAAATTACAGGAGGTGCGAAATAATGGCTGAAAAGAAATCCTTAGGCAAAGAGTTGACAAAAGGCATTATAGCTGAAAACCCTGTTCTGCGCCTTGTGCTTGGCACCTGTCCCACCCTTGCAACCACAACCTCAGTTGAGAGTGCAATCGGCATGGGTCTTGCCGCTTCCGTTGTTCTTATATGTTCAAACGTGGTTATTTCCGCACTTCGCAAGGTTATTCCCGATAAGGTAAGAATACCTGCATACATTGTTATCATCGCTTCTTTTGTTACAATAGTGCAGATGGTTGTCAAAGCTTTCCTGCCTTCACTTGACGAACAGCTTGGTGTTTATCTTCCCCTTATAGTTGTTAACTGCATCATCCTTGGCAGAGCTGAGGCATTTGCAAGCAAAAATCCCGTTTTAGCTTCGGCAGTTGACGGACTGGGTATGGGTATCGGTTTTACGGCAGCTCTCTTCCTTATGGGTGCTGTGCGTGAAGTTTTCGGTGCAGGCACATTCCTTGGCACAGGCGTACCCTTCCTTTCAGAAAACCCCATGCTTATATTCATTCTTCCTCCCGGCGGTTTCTTCGTTTACGGCGTGCTTATGGCTGCTGTTAACAGACTCGCTGAAAAGAAGGGCAAGAAAAGAGCAGAGCTTCGCGGCTGTGAGGCTTGCCCTATGGCTCAGACCTGCGCTCTTAACAAAAAAGAGGAGGTGGCTAAGTCATGACAAAAGAACTCATTTCAATTCTTTTAACGGCTATTCTCACTCAGAACTTTGTACTTTCTAAGTTCCTTGGTATATGCCCCTTCTTAGGTGTTTCAAAGAAGCTTAACACAGCAGTCGGTATGAGCGCCGCAGTTATCTTTGTTATGGCTCTTTCCACTGCCGTAACTTATCCCATCAACAAGTTTCTGCTTGTTAAATTCGACTTGGAATATTTGCAGACTATCGTATTCATTCTGGTTATTGCTGCACTTGTTCAGCTTGTTGAAATCATCCTCAAGAAGTATATGCCTGCTCTTTATAATGCACTTGGCATCTATCTTCCTCTTATCACAACAAACTGTGCCGTTCTCGGCGTTGTTATTCTCAATGTTGACAACAGCTACAATTTTGCTCAGTCAATGTTCAGCTCCGTCGGTGCAGGCCTCGGCTTTATGCTCGCAATGGTTATGTTTGCAGGTGTCAGAGAGAGACTTGACAGCTGTGAGGTACCCAAGTTTATGCAGGGGCTTCCCATCACTCTTGTGGCAGCTTCACTGGTTTCCGTATCCTTCTTAGGCTTTACGGGCATCGTTGAAAATATTTTCGGTTAAGGAGGCAATAAGATGAGTTCAATTATTATAGCAGTAGTTATTGTTGCGGCTATCGGTCTTATCGCAGGCTTAGGTCTTGCCGTTGCCTCTCAGGTTTTTGCCGTACCCGTAGACGAAACCGAAGTCAAGGTGCGTGAGTGCCTTCCCGGTGCAAACTGCGGTGCCTGCGGATATACAGGCTGTGACGGCTATGCGGCTGCTCTTGCTAAGGGCGAAACAACAGAATGCAATCTCTGCACCCCGGGCGGTAACGATGCGGCTCAGGCAATTGCAGGCATCCTCGGTCTTTCAGCAGGTGAAATAGTACCTCAGGTTGCGGCAGTTATGTGTCAGGGCAACAATACCAATGTTGAGGAAAAGCTGGAGTACAGCGGTGTTAAATCCTGCAAAATTGCTACACAGCTTTTCGGCGGACCTAAAAACTGTGTGCACGGTTGCATCGGCTTCGGTGACTGTGTTGAGGTTTGCCCCTATGAAGCGATTTTCATTTGCGACGGCGTTGCAAGAATCAACCCCGACAAGTGCCGTGCTTGTAAGATGTGCATAAAAACCTGCCCCAGACAGCTTATTGACCTTTTCCCACTGGATGTTGCCAAGGCTGCTGTTCTGTGCAAAAACCACGACAAGGGCGCTCAGACAAGAAAGCAGTGCAAGGCAGGCTGTATCGGATGTATGAAATGCGTCAAGGTTTGTCCTGCAGAGGCTGTTAAGGTTGAAAATTTCTGTGCTAAGGTTGACTATGACAAATGCATCGGCTGCGGTGAATGTCACGCTGTCTGCCCTGTAGGCGCAATAGATATTTTCGAAATTAAAAAGCATTTCTGATATAAAATACAATAGTTTCAGCGGTATAGCTTCGACTATACCGCTGATTTTTATTATATTAACCTTTTAAAGTTGCTTTGACGTTTTGGTGTGTTACATCTTTAGAAAATGGCAAAAGCCCTTATTTGAGGTGATTATGCCGGTTTCTCTACATTGCCTTTAAAACACTTCATTTTTCTGCCGCAAAAAGGATGAAAAAACACCTTCCCGGTTGCCGATGGGAAGGTGTAATTTTTATCTGGCTATTCTCACAAGTCTGATGTTTGAGCCATCATTATAAACATTGTGGTCACCTGCATCAAGATAGGTGCAGACCTTAAAGAGATAAATTTTTCCGGCTTCAAGGTTCTTTACAGTGCCTTCGCAGACTTTGTTATCTTTTATAACAACATTCTTTTTATAGCTCTTTCCGCCATCAGCGGAAACGTAAATGGCGTAACCTGTTGCTTTTTCCTCTTTAGTCCATGTGAGAGTGGCTGAGCCATCCTCATTACCTTTGATTGTTTTAACTGTGACTCTGTTGGTCTGAGTGGCTGTGGTATAAGATTTACTGATAGCTGATTTGTAAACAGTATCTTCGTGCTTGATATAGGCTTTAACAGCGAATTTATAGCTCGTTGCCGGCTCAAGACCTGATACAGTATATTCAGTTTCGCTGAGAGATGCAACGGCCTTCCATTTGCCGTCAACTCTCTGATAGAGATAGTAACCGTCAACGCCTTCATATGCATCCCACTTGAGAGTGAGTGAGGTGTTGGTGCGATCACTTGCCTTAACAGCAGTCATTGCATAGTCTGAGAAGTTTTTGTAAGTGATCTTATCAATTTTACCTGTGGCTTTGTGGCCGCAATCCTTACAAGTGAGTTCACTCACACCCTCTTTTGTCAGGGTGGGGTTTTCAATTACCTTTTCGCTGTAATTGTGTGTCAGACAGTCAATTGTGAAGGTAAGATAGTTACTCTTCTTGCTGTTTTCTGTGGCATTGTTGATAGCTTTGACATAGGCGCTGTAGTAGCCTGCGCCGAGATAGTCAGTGCTGATCTTCTGCTTAAGTGAGGATGTGGTATAAATCTTTGAATTATCCCAATCGTATTTGCCTGTTTTGGTGTTTTTCTGAGCAACATATACCTTATAAACATCTGCGTTTTTGCCGCCTGAGGTCCATTTAAGGGTTATGCTTGAGTTAAGGTCATAGGATGTCTTATCCTTTGAAAAGCTGAGCTCGGGCTTTGTGACTGTTTTGTTGCCGTAAGCCTTCCAGTAAGTGCCGGAAGCGGCGTTGCCTCTTTGCTTAGCTCTTGTAGCTCTGTTAGCAGGGACTTCAAAGTAGTAGCACCAATAGTATGCAGCATCATAAGCACCGCCTGATGAGTTTGAAACGTTTTTCAGGTACTTATAAATGTAGTTGTAGCGGGAGCTTTTAAGCTCGTGCTCAAGGAATTTGAGCTGGCCTTTGATTGAAAGATAATTATAGCCGTTTTTGCTGCAATAATTTTTAAGATTGGTAAGACGTGATCCGTTCCACATACAAAGTCCGCCGGAGAGAAGACCGTTGCTGTCACGGATGATGGTGCTTGATTTGAAATTGGATTCTTTTTCGATGTTTGCCATAATGCCGCAGGCTGCAGCTGAGTTAAATCCAAGTTCTTTTGTGAGATACGAGAAAACTTCTGTTTTGTTGCTGGTACTTGCGTTTGCTGAGAGTGGAATAACTGTGAGTAGGGTAACAAGAGTCATCATTGTTATAATAACTTTTATTATGGCCTTTTTCATATTTATCACCTCTGATATTTTCTTTGTCGAAAAGCGTGGAAAATTGAATGAGCCGGATTATGAGTGTTTCTCGTGTTTACTCATAATACTTTTCGACATTAGCACGTGACAACTTTGATAAAGAAAGAAGGACATACACTTTATATTTGCATAGACCTGTCACCGTAACACAATACTCTTTCTTTCTTAATTTTTTCTTTTCACAAATAAACGGTTACATGGGTGTTACGTCGGTCTCTGACCTTGCAGATGCATGTCATATCGTCGTCAACGTTGCTTAAGGCTTTCTTTTTTTGAATGCCTTATTTACTCATTTCATATCGGCAACATCGGGTATTATATCTATTTATGACAAAATTGTCAAGTTTTATGCATTTCTGAGAGATTTTTACGGCTTTTTTTAAATGCGAAAAATGAAATTTGGGGTCGTTTTTTAGGTAAATGTTTATAAAATTCAAAATGTTCGACTTTGTTTTTAGTGAAAAACTACAAAAAAGGCAAAAACTACCGATTTTTACTGTTTTTAGGTGGTTTTGCACAAAAGAAAGCTCTTAGCATTGTGAATTCTGTACAATACTAAGAGCTTTTTAATCATTTTAGCTTAATATGCTTTACCCCAGTAAACTAAATGCTGTGCTTTTTCGCCGCAGCAAACGCATTTGTCGGAAATTTCTTCCTGATTTAAGGGGATACAACGTGAGCCAACACCTGTAATTTCCTTAACTTTGTCCTCGCATTCCTCGTTTCCGCACCACATAGCCTTGATAAAGCCGTCGCCCTTTTCTTCGAGAGCTGCTGTGATTTCGTCGAGAGTTGTGCAGGCATAGGTTCTGGTTTCTCTGTTTTCAAGAGCCTTGTTATAAATGCCGTCTCTTACCTCCTGAAGCTTAGCCGCAACAGTTTCTGCAAGGGAGTCAAGCTTAGCCACACTCTTTTCTCTGTTGTGGCGTGTAACGAGTACACATTCTCCGTTTTCAATATCACGGGGACCTACTTCAATACGAACGGGAACACCCTTCATTTCATACTCGGAGTACTTCCAGCCTGCGGAGTTATTGCTGTCGTCAACCTTTACACGGATGCCTGCCTTCTGAAGCTCAGCTTTAAGCTCAGCAGCCTTTTCCAGTACGCCGGGCTTATGCTGTGCAACGGGAATTATAACTGCCTGAATGGGAGCCACAGCAGGGGGGAGAACAAGACCGTTGTCGTCGCCATGTGTCATAATGATAGCACCGATAAGTCTTGTGGTCATGCCCCATGAGGTCTGATGGGGATATTCCAGCTTGTTTTCCTTGCTCTGATACTGAATGCCGAAAGCCTTTGCAAAGCCGTCACCGAAATAGTGTGATGTGCCTGCCTGAAGAGCCTTACCGTCATGCATAAGAGCTTCAATAGCGTAGGTTGAAACTGCACCTGCAAACTTGTCGCTTTCAGTTTTCTTGCCCTTGATAACGGGGATGGCAAGGTACTGCTCACAGAAATCAGCATAGACATTAAGCATCTTTTCTGTTTCAATGATAGCTTCTTCTGCAGTTGCGTGGATTGTGTGGCCCTCCTGCCAGAGGAATTCTCTTGAACGAAGGAAGGGGCGTGTTGTCTTTTCCCAACGAACAACGCTAACCCACTGATTAAAGAGCTTGGGCAGATCTCTGTGTGAGTGGATGATATTTGCATAATGCTCACAGAAGAGAGTTTCCGAGGTGGGGCGTACGCAGAGCTTTTCTTCAAGCTTTTCACTGCCGCCGTGAGTTACCCATGCAACCTCGGGAGCGAATCCCTCAACATGGTCCTTCTCTTTCTGAAGAAGTGACTCAGGGATGAACATGGGCATGCAGACATTCTCGTGGCCTGTTGCCTTAAACATGCCGTCGAGGATTCTCTGAATGTTTTCCCATATTGCATAGCCATAGGGGCGGATGACCATACAGCCCTTTACGCTTGTGTATTCAACCAGTTCGGCCTTTTTGCAGATATCGGTGTACCACTTGGCAAAATCCACGTCCATGGAGGTGATATCTTCAACCATTTTTTTATCGTTAGCCATAGTTTTATGTCCTTTCTTAATGCTGTGAAAAAACATATATATAATAGTATACGAATTTCACGTTTTTAAGGGATAAAAAAGCATATATATAATAGTATAGCAAATCCCTTTTTATTTGCTTCAACCCACAGCGGAAACTGTGGGCTGAATAAGTTGTTTTTTAAGCTTTCTTAACTGAAAGTGTTACTTCGCTGTCTGCGGCTGAAACTGTCTTTGTAAGGTCAGCTTCGATTTCACCGCCGATGATAATATCGTCAGCGAGGAGCTCCTCTTTCATATAGTCCTTATTTTCCTCAAGGCAAGTGATGATGAAGTCGCTTTCGCTTGACAGAGCCATAACAACTCTCTGTTCAACCTCATAGCCTGCTTCCTTACGGATAAGCTGACACTGACGGATGATGTCGCGAAGTGTACCTTCCTTAATAAGCTCGTCAGTGAGTACAACATCAAGAGCGATAACTGTATCAGCCTGACACTCAGCAGAAATGATGCCTTCCTTTGTCTTTGACATAACAGTGAAAATTGAGCCGTCATAAGCTTCGTCGAAGCCCTTTACGAGTACTGCTTCGCCTGCCTTCACCTTTGCGGTGTATTCAGCCATTTCTTCAGCAGTAGCAGCTTCAAGAGCCTGCTTCATCTTATTTACATTACCCTTGAGCACTGCACCTGCAACCTTGAAGTTAACCATCAGATAGTTGTCTTCGAGTACGCCCTTATCGGTGATGTATTCGAGAGATTTGATGTTGAGCTCGTCAAGAATGTTCTTTTCGTAAATCTTAATCTGTGCGCTCTTAGTTTCGTCGCAGCAAACGAAGAGCTTTGAAAGAGGCTGACGAACCTTGATCTGATGCTCGTTACGAAGTCTCATAGCTACTGCAATGATTTCACGGGCAAAGGCTGTCTGCTCGATGATGCCGTCATCCTCGAAGCCTTCAAGAACTGTGGGCCAATCGCTGAGATGAACTGAAAGCTCTACTGAGGGCATTACACGGCGGATAAGATTCTGCCAGATGCTCTCTGTCATAAAGGGAGTGATGGGAGCCATAACCTTTACACAAGCTGTGAGAGCGTTGTAAAGTGTCCAGTAAGCGATCATCTTGTCGCTTTCGTCGCCTGTCTTCCAGAAACGGCGGCGGTTTGTTCTGATGTACCAGTTAGAGATATCATCAACAAAAACTTCAAACTCTTTGATTACATTATAAGCCTTGTAGTCGTCCATCTGAGCAGTTGCCTTCTTGATGAAGTCGTTTGTTCTGATAACGAGCCACTTGTCTGTAATTGTCATAGCATTCTTGTCAGGTGTGTAGCCCTCGAAGTTAGGCTTGTCAATTTTGGCATAGGTCTCAAAGAATGTGTAAATATTCCAGAAGGAGAGAAGCTTTCTTCTTGCCTCATCACCAAGATTGAAGCCGAAACGAACATCGTTTGCAACGGGAGCACCTGCATAGA
>JAZSPF010000016.1:0-4726 GCA_045537315.1 Acutalibacteraceae bacterium | reverse complement strand
GTGTGTTTATACCTGTTTTCGGTTGGACTCTCACACCTATGTTCGGTGCGGCGGCAATGAGAAGTCGGAGGCCAAGCGGTCTTAGGAAGACAACAATGGGCACCAACTCCTTGGCTCACAGAACGACATGGCTACGATCCGACTTCATTGCCGCCGCACCGAACATAGGTGTGAGAGTCCAACCGAAAACAGGTATAAACACACCTGCCGCAAGAGGTATGCCAAGTGCATTATAGAAAAATGCCCAGAATAAATTCTGATGTATGGTGCTGAGAGTGCGTCTGCTGAGACGCAGGAGCTTGGGCACATCTGTAAGACTGCTTTTCATCAGCACAATATCACCTGCATCAATAGCTATGTCAGTACCGCTGCCGATTGCGATGCCTATGTCTGCTCTTGTCAAGGCAGGCGCATCGTTAATTCCGTCACCCACCATAGCAACAGTGCCTCTTTTTGCAAGTGAACGTATCACCTGCTCTTTGCCGTCAGGCAGTACCCCTGCAATTATCTCGTCAACGCCTGCCGCTTTGCCTATTGCCTTTGCTGTATTTTCATTGTCACCTGTGAGCATAACCACATGAATTCCCATATTTTTAAGCTCACTTATGGCTTTTTCACTGTCATCCTTTATAACATCGGCGGCAAAAACCGTGCCGAGAAGCTTATCGTCTTTTGCAAAAAGCAAGGGAGTTTTCCCTTGTGAGGAAAGTCTTTCAATATCCCCTTTTATCTTTTCGGGTACTGTGCAGGCTTCCTCTATAAATTTAACATTTCCGCCGCATACCCTCTCTGAGTCAACATAGCCTTCCAATCCCTTGCCCGGCAAAGCGGAAAAATCCCGTATGTTCTTTGCGCTGACCTTACCTTCGGCATACTTAACCACTGCCTTAGCAAGGGGATGCTCACTGCTCTTTTCAAGGGAATATGCACAGGTGAGAAGTTCGTTTTCACTTACACCTTCGCCTGTAATAATATCTGTCACCTCAGGCTCACCTTTGGTTATGGTGCCTGTCTTATCAAGGGCAACTATCTGAATTTTGCCCGCCTTTTCTATGGACTCTGCAGTTTTAAAAAGTATGCCGCTTTTTGCACCCGCACCGCTTGCAACCATTATTGCAACGGGCGTTGCAAGACCTAAGGCACAGGGACAGCTTATGACCAAAACCGATATTGCCCTTGCAAGAGCGAAGGATATCTCCTGACCTGCAATAAGCCACACTATGCCTGTAGTTATCGCTATAGCGATAACTACAGGCACGAATACACCCGAAACCTTATCAGCAATTTTGGCAATGGGAGCTTTCGTTGCCGCCGCGTCACTGACCATTTTTATTATCTGTGACAAAACTGTGTCCTCACCTACTGCCACTGCCTCACATTTCATAAAACCCGACTGATTAACCGTGGAGGCCGAGACCTTATCTCCTGCATTTTTGTCCACAGGCACGCTCTCACCTGTGAGTGCCGACTCATTGACAGCACTGTGACCCTCAAGCACTATCCCGTCAACGGGAATGCTCTCACCGGGGCGTACAATAAAAATGTCACCTTTTATCACGTCGCCTGCGGGAAGCTCAATTTCTTCGCCGCCGCGTATAACTCTTGCAGTTTCAGGTCTGAGCTTCATAAGAGATTTAAGAGCATTTGTTGTTTTGCCCTTGCTTTTTGCTTCGAGCATTTTGCCTACGGTTATAAGAGTTACTATCATAGCCGCCGACTCAAAATAAAAGTCGTGGCTCAGGTGCATAACATGCTCCGTGTCGCCCTTTGTTGCCGCAGCAGTCATGGCAAAAAGCACATAAACACTCCATAAAAAGGATGCACCGCTGCCCATTGCAACGAGGGTATCCATATTGGGAGCCTTGTGTATAACACCTTTTATTCCGCTGACAAAGAACTTTTTATTTATAATGAGAACAATGGCACTCAGACACATCTGCAAAAGTCCGATGCCGAGATAGTTTCCGTTGACTGCAGGCAAAGGCCAGCCCCACATGGAATGACCCATTGAAACATACATCAGCACTGCGAGAAAGCCTAAGGATAATATGAGCCTTCTTTTAAGCTTGGGAGTTTCCCTATCTTTGAAAGCATCATCCTGATTTTCTGCCCTATGAGTGCTTGCTCCTTTTACACTTGCACCGTAGCCTGCTTTTTCAACAGCCGATATTATATCCTTTTCACTTGCAGTGCCCTCAACAGCCATGGAGTTTGTCAGAAGATTTACACTGCACTGTGTTACGCCTTCAATTGAGGACACTGCTTTTTCAACTCTTGCACTGCATGCCGCGCAGGACATGCCCGTTACATTATACTGTTTCATTCTATCACCCTGAATATAATATATACCTTATAGCGGGTATATGTCAAATAAAAAAATTGCACCGAAGTTAATCAGTGCAATTTCAATTGTTCTTTTATACTATAACATCAAGTATGCCAAGATTGAGATAGCCGTAGCCCTGCGGAATTTCAAAGCAGGAATCGGGAACATCTGTTGTTATTCTTGTGAAATAGGTTGAGTCAACAACACCGCTTGGTGAAATATCATCTCTTCTTACCAGGGTTTCACCGTCGAAATAATAGTTGACCGTTGTGCCGTCAATTGTGCTGTTATAGCTCTCGAGAATGAGCTTCTGACCGCCGATTTCAACCTCAGAAACAGTGATTTTGCCAATGTCGCTTTCATTCATCTCGTTGAGCATTGCACTCATATCCATATCTTCGCCCATCATGCTTTCGGGCATCTTGCTGTATTTCTTCCAGTCGTCAAAGAGCAGATACATTGTGTCCTTGCTTCTGAGATAGAGCATACTGCAGTTCATGGTTATGCTGTCAACATTCATAGTCATTTTCACATACATATTACCGTTTTTGATTGCCATGGTAACAGGCATATCACCTAAATCGGGGTCGTTTGTAGTAATTTCCATAAGATATGTACCGCTTGAAAAGACCTTCTGATATTTTTCAATTCTGTAAGCCTCTAATTTCTGGGGCTTTTTATCAGGCTTTTTGGTGGTTGTTGTGCCCTCGTTTTTATCGTCTTTTTTAGTGGTTGTTTTATCCTCTGAGTTGTCGGGGAGAGTGGGCAGAGTTGTGGCAACATCACCGTCATATTTATTGCTGACAGTGACATCCATATGCTCACCCGTAAAGTTTGTGGGCACTTCCTCAAGAGCAATATCGTCATTTATCTGACCTACTGTGCTGCCCACTTCACTGCCGTTAAACTCGGCGGCATAGCGGTTGCCGTCAGCATCTGTCACAACAGCATATGTGTGACCGTCACCGTCAACAACAGCAAGATATGTTGAGCCCTGAGCATCTGTGAGATATGTGTCTGAATTTGTGGGCTTTTCGCTGTCGTGAGTGAACCAATAAACACCTACACCTGCGCAAACCACAACCACAACAAGAAGGCTTACGAATGTTCTTCTGAGTATTTTTTTCATCGGAGTTCTCCTTAATAATATAGTTCAATTATTAGACTACTAAACCGCAGTAAAAAAATCAAGTATATCAATGTAAATCTTGTGTAAAAGTCTTACTGCACGCTTTTTCTTTTATTGTAAACTCACTGTTAAGAAAGAAGCTTGTCAATAACGCACTGTAAGGGATCTGTATCTGCAAGCTCGATTGCACCCTTATCTGCAAGTGCCGGAGTTCTTGTGTCAATAGGCAGCTTAGCAAGCACGGGTACACCGAACTTAGCAGCGACCTCATCTGTTTTGCTTTCGCCGAAAATGCTGTGCTTTTTGCCGCAGTCGGGGCACTCAAAATAGCTCATATTTTCAACAAGGCCCACAACGGGAATATTCATCATCTCAGCCATTTTCATTGCCTTGCTGACAATGAGACCCACTAAATCCTGAGGTGTTGTGACAACAATAATGCCGTCAACCTTAATGCTCTGAAAAACCGTCAGGGGTACGTCACCTGTGCCGGGAGGCATATCAACAAACATATAGTCAACATCACCCCATGCAACATCTGTGAAGAACTGCTGAATAACACCGCTGATAACGGGGCCTCTCCACACAACAGGGTCCTCGTGGTTGGGCAGAAGGAGATTCACTGACATAACTCTCACGCCGCCTGATGATTCCCTGGGGAAAATAACAACATTGTTGGTTTCTGCGTTGCCCTTGATACCGAACATTTTGGGAATTGAGGGGCCTGTAACGTCAGCGTCGAGAATAGCCGTCTGCTTACCGCAAAGCTGCATAGCCGTTGCAAGAAGAGAAGTCACAGAAGACTTACCTACACCGCCCTTGCCGCTGACAACGGCATAAATCTTTTTAATATCACTGTATTCATTCTGCTTAAGATGGGGATCCTTATCCTTGCATCCTGATGCTGATGAGCATGATGAACAGTTTCCGCTGCATGAACTCATTTTTAACACTACCTTTCTGCGTTACGTATTAATACAGTGATATATAATAATACAAAAGTTATTCTTTGTCAATTTATTTAAAGTAATCGTTGAAAAATTTATATAATTATATCAGGTCGACTTTAATGTTACTTTATAAATGTGCACGTCCTTCCCTCATTTTTACACTTTTAGTCAAAATAACCATAATTTTTTACGGTTATTCTTCAAAAACGCTTTGTTCCGAAATCGCAAATTAAAAGTTTTCAACACCACAAAAACCGCAGGTTTAAGAATTTTCACATTAAAATCCATAGAAAAATGGGGAGTTTTTAACTTTTTCCACAG
>JAZSPF010000150.1:0-6517 GCA_045537315.1 Acutalibacteraceae bacterium | reverse complement strand
GCTTGTCACATCGGGAGCAAATTTCTCATAGTGGTTTGCACCGCTTGTAAAGCCGAAGTTTGTGCCGCCGATAAACATATACATATTGACACTGCCCTTGGTGAGCATATCGTCAACTACCTTAGCATAGTCCTCGGCGCTCGTTGTGTGGTGCTTTTCGTCACCCCATGCATCAAACCAGCCGTTCCACATTTCCATGCACATTTTAGGCTGGTCGGGATAAAGCTCATCGTGAGCCTTGAAGTTTTCTTCAACCCTGCTGCCGAAATTAAGAGTTGAGAAACAGCCATCTACACTGCCGTCAAGAAGGTTTGCTTTTGATGTGCCGTCAGAGGTAAACAAGGGCACATCGATACCTCTTTTGATATAGCCGTCACGAAGATAAGTGAGATATTCTCTGTCGTCACCGTAATATCCGTATTCATTCTCGAGCTGCATCATAATTACAGGGCCGCCGTTGGTACACAAAAGAGGTCTGACCTCTGAGAAAAGCTTATCAAGATAGCGGTCAAAGCACTCAATATAGGCTTTATTGCTGCAGCGGATTTCCATATTTTCGTCTGTCTGTATCCACCAGGGCAGTCCGCCGAATTCCCACTCGGCACAAATATAGGGACCGGGACGCACAATGACCATAAGGTCTTCTTCCTGAGCTGTTTTTATAAATGCGGCTATATCAAGATTTCCCGTGAAATCATACTCCCCCGGCTTCTTTTCGTGCATATTCCACACGCAGTAGGTCTCAACACAGTTAAGGCCCATAGCCTTCATCTTTTTAAAGATATCTCTCCATGTGTCGGGCATATTGCGAAAATAATGCACTGCACCGGAAATGAGCTTTATGGGCTCACCGTCTTTTATAAACTGATTGCCTTGAACTTCAAATGTCATAGTTTTCTCCCGTCGCTTTTTTAATGAATAATGAATGATAAATAGTGAATAATTGCGGGTCCCTTCGCTCCGATTTTATCCGTTCAGGTCAGAACAGAACTGAAATTTTCTGCCAGCCAAATTAGTGTGTGTGTTTGATAAATTGGAAGTTGGTTACTTCTTCAAATTATTTTCTTTATCAAAAAATGCTTTTTTCAAAACACTGTATTCTTGTTCCGAACACACTTCCTTACATCTTTTTTCATACTCTGCGGAACGCTCCAACATGGCATGAATCTTTGCACACGGAAACTCATTACATTGGTTGCATTTACTTACTCTATGCTCTTTTGTGCATTCCATTAACTGATATGTACATTTCTTATGAGAAGAACAGCCGTTGCAGGCAATTTCTTCGTTTGAAACGACACGTGTTCTCCAGCCTACTCTATGCCATAGCTCAGCAACTGCAGTTAATTCTTCATTAGTATGTGCATTGTATCTTGGACATTCAATGCAATTATCACCGCATAAAGTTATGTTCTCTTCCATCACTTACACCTACAAATTCAAGTTTATCAAGTTCCCTCTGCGGTCTGAATGTTCACTCCTTACAGAAACTCCCCCGCAATTCATAATTCCTCATTCATAATTTATAATTGATTAAGGTTTGCTCCCTTAGTCTCCTTAACCTTAAGGCCGAGAATAACAGCGGCGGCGCTGACAACGGGAATTGCAATAATAAGGCAGGTGAGCCATACGGGAAGCACAAGCATACCCACAATTGTAAGAAGGTAACCCACTGCAAGACCTGCAATAACAAGAAGTCCCTCAGCACCGACAACGGAAGCTCTTATATCCGTGGGTACCTTTTCTGTCATCATAATGTTCATATAGTCTCTGCCTATCCAGTAACAGCCCTGATAAAGTCCGCAGAAAGCACCTATAAGATAGGGGTTCCACAGATTGTTGATGCCCACTGCAAAGAGAGTGAAGCCTATAACACAAATGGCACTTGCACCGATAATAGTCTTCTTTCTGCCTATGGTGTCTGCAATAAAGCCCGAGAAAAGCACAAGCACTGCGTAAACGATAGGCTGCACAAACAAAGCCTTTGTTATATCGGCTGTTGTCATGCCTGCTGTGTGCATTGAAGACTCAAAATAAAGGGCAATTGCAGGCATACCTGCATCAAAAATTATATGTGAAATAATAAGACTCTTTGTATCCTTGTTTGCAAAGATATATTTCACCGCATTGAAAACGCCTGACTTGTTTCTCTCTGCCTGCTTTTTCTCTTTAGCCTCAAGCTTCTGTCTTTCTCTTTCCTCATAGGGAATTGAAAGATATGCTGTTCTCTCTTTGAGATAAACCTTTGTGTCCTTGGCAAAAAGTATAACGAGCACAGCGGCAACAACACCCATTATGGCAGGTACGAGGAAAATCTCTCTCCACTTACTTGCATCATTGCCCATAAGGGCATCACGAAGCATGGGAATGCACACAACGCCGAATATACCTAAGCTCTTGAGTACGCTGTAAATGGTGCCCCTTGTCTTGTCGGGAGCTTCTTCAAGTATGTAAATAATCTGTATGTCGTGTCCGTAGAAAAAGCCGATAATGCCGTAGCCTAAAAGGAAAACAAGATAGTTGGGTGAGAAGTAAATGATGAAAAGACCCAGCGCCATACCAAAGGTGGAAATGGCAAAGAGCGGCTTTCTGCCCCATTTATCTGCAAGAGCCTTGTAAAAAGGTGTGATTGCACCGAAAACATAGCTGATTACACTCACCGAGGTGTGAAGTGCAAGACCCTCTTCAAAGCTGTACATTTTTCCGAGGAAGGGTCTGTTTACAAAAAACTCCGTAACAAATGAGGACTGAACCGAGACGGAAAGGTTACTTGTCACCTCGTCTATAATATTGACAAGAGCAATGAGAAACAGCAGAACAAAAAAATAGCCTGCATAGTTACCTTTGGCGTTTCTCCTTTGCAGCTTTGATAGCTGTTTTTGCTCTGAAGCCATGATTTTTTCTTTGGTTTTCATAAAATCTTCTCCTTTTTTGTTATTACTATTTGATTATATAGCAGAAACATTTTTCTGTCAATTGTTGTAAAGACAGATTTTCTTTGATATAATAAGGCGAAAAGGATGATGCGTTATGTTTAATTTTTTTGCGGACACTGCCGCTAAACAAGGTGATTGCTTTATTATAACGGGCGGCGATTATAATCACATAGTCAATGTTCTTCGTATGAAGCAGGGCGATGAATTTTTAGTCAGCTGTGAGGGTATAAGCTCGCTTTGCGTGCTCGAGCTTATCGGCAGTGAAAGCGTATATGCAAAAATAGTGGAAGAAAACTACAGAAACACGGAACTGCCCGTAAAGATATATCTTTTTCAGGGACTTCCCAAAGCTGATAAAATGGAGCTTATTATTCAGAAATGTGTAGAGCTTGGTGTACACTCAGTAGTACCCACTGAAATGAATCGTTGCGTAGTAAAGCTTGATGATAAAAAGAAGAAAAGCAAGGTTTCACGCTGGCAGACTATTGCAGAAAGTGCCGCGAAGCAAAGCAAGAGAAATGTTATCCCTGAAGTGACAGATGTACTGTCCTATAAGCAGGCACTTATTAAAATGAAAGAGCTCGACCTGCTGTTAGTCCCCTATGAAAATGAAAGAGGAATGGCGGCAACAAAAGAAGCCCTTGACCAAATTAAAAGCGGAATGTCCGTAGGAATACTTATCGGACCCGAGGGCGGTTTTGATGAAAACGAAGTGGCTCTGGCTAAAGAGGCAGGCGGCATAGCCGTGTCTTTAGGCTCACGCATATTGCGTACAGAAACGGCGGCAATAACGGCAGTGTCTATGTGTATGCTGCACACTGAAATAAATGTGGGTGAATGAAATGAAGCAGCTTCCGATAGCTTTTGAAAAGAGAATGAAAGAGCTTTTAGGCGAAGAATTTGAGGACTATAAAAAGGCACTTGAGAAACCTCCCGTGAGAGCTTTCAGGGTCAACACAGATAAAATAAGCCTTGCGGATTTCGAAAAGATAAACGAGTTTTCCTCGGAAAAGATAGCCTATGCCGACACAGGATATTACTTCAGCTATGACAAAATCGGCAATCATCCCTTTCATCACGCAGGCATGATTTATGTCCAGGAGCCGGGCGCAATGGCACCTGCCGAGTGTATTGACATTGACCCGGACTGGAAAATTCTCGATATGTGTGCCGCACCGGGAGGCAAAAGCACTCAGCTTAAAAATAAACTTGGCGAAAAGGGTATACTCGTCTCAAATGAGATTATCCCCTCCCGCTGCAAAATACTCACAGGCAACATTGAAAGGCTGGGACTTGAAAGGGTAGTCACAACCTGCCTTGACACAAACAGGCTTGCAATACTTTACCCCTGCACCTTTGACCTTATTATGGTTGATGCCCCCTGCTCAGGCGAGGGAATGTTCCGCAAAGAGGAAATTGCAATTGACGAGTGGAGCGAAGCAAATGTAAAAATGTGTGCCGAAAGACAGTTGCAAATTCTTGAAAATGCCGCCGTATGCCTTAAAGATGGCGGATATATAGTCTACGCCACATGCACATTCTCACTTGAAGAAAACGAAAAAACTATTGACCGTTTTTTACAACTGCACCCTGAATTTGAAATAGTACCCGTAAAGCAATCGGTTATCGACAGCACCTCAGAGGGTATAGCCTTTGACGGATGTCAGACTCAGAACATTCACTTTGCAAGGCGCTTTTATCCTCACAAATCAAAGGGTGAAGGTCAGTTTATCGCAGTGCTTCATCATAAGGGTACTCGGAGGCTTTCAGCTAAAAATACAGTGTCCTCAAAAGAAAAAGTCGACAAAGCTGTCTTTGATTTTCTTGACAGTGTGCTCACCGACTACCATAAAGAAAATGTGATCATGTATAACGGCAATCCTGTTTATTTCACACCTGACTTTGAAGTAAAAAAAGGCAGTGCCTTTTCCTGCGGTGTAACAATAGGCGAAATTAGAAAGAATTACATTCTCCCCCACCATCAGTTTTTTATGGCTATGGGCAAAAATTTCAAAAATAAAATCGACCTCACTCCCAACAGCGAGGAGCTGAAGAAGTATCTTCACGGCGAGGAATTCACTACAGACTGCGAAAACGGTTGGGCAGTTGTCACTGTCTGCGGCTGCAGTGTTGGCGGTGTGAAGGTTGTGTCCGGCAGAGCAAAAAATCATTATCCTAAGGGATTGAGACTTAAATAACATGATTATTGACTAAATCCTGTTTTAGAGTTATAATATAATCAGTGAAAGTGAGGCGATAAAAGTGGAAAGCAGACTTAACACAAATGTTGTTGCAAATATGCTCTACCCTGTTTTTAAAAGGTATGATGTTAAAAGAGCTGTTCTTTTTGGTTCTGTGGCAAAAGGCACAGCAAAAGACGGCAGTGACCTTGATATTTTAGTTGACAGCAACCTCAGAGGCTTACGCTTTATCGGTTTGCTTGAGGACTTAAGACAGGCTTGTAATATGGATGTTGACTTGCTTGACGTTACCCATATAGAAAAAGACTCTCTTGTTGATAAAGAAATTAAGGAAACAGGAGTTGTGATATATGAGAAATAATATTATAGTGAACAAAATGATAGGATACATTGAAAAGATTACTACTTACTGCAGGGATTATGACTATGAATCTTTTACAGAAAATCCCCTTTTAACAGAAGCTTGTGTCTTTAATCTCAGTCAACTGGGCGAACTTGCAACAAAACTCGATAAAGAGTTCACCGAAAAACACAGCGATATCCCTTGGCATCAGATGCGAGGATTACGCAATAAAATAGTCCATGATTATGAGGGCGTAAATCTGAAACTTGTATGGGAAATAATTTCTTGTGATTTACCTGAACTTAAAGAACTTTTAGCAAAAACAAAATAAACACTTAAGGCTGTTGCAAAACAAATTGCAACAGCCTTTTAGTTATTCACTTTCCAGCATCTCAAGCAGCCTTTCACAGCCCTTATAAATATCGCTGTAAGCCACGGTAAAATTACCCGAATACCAAGGGTCGGCAACATCACCGCCAAAGCCTGTGTATTCCAGAAGTTTATGTACCTTACTTTCGGGGTCACTGCCGAAAATGCGCATAATATTTCTTACGTTCTGCGAATCCATAACAAGGAATAAATCATAACTGTCATAGTCGCTCTTTTTCACCTGCACTGCCCTCTTGCCCTCACAGAATATGCCGTGTTTTGCAAGCTCTCTTTTTGTAGGCGGATAAACGGGGTTGCCCACATCTCCCCATATTTCTTCGGTGCTTGT
The DNA here is from genome assembly GCA_045537315.1 of Acutalibacteraceae bacterium. Lineage (GTDB taxonomy): Bacteria > Bacillota > Clostridia > Oscillospirales > Acutalibacteraceae > UBA6857. The sequence goes on along the minus strand of JAZSPF010000150.1, from coordinate 319 downwards.
AGCCGATGAGGCTATGAGGTACTTATGAGCTATGCGGCGTTTTTCGGTCATATCCTTTAAAATAAACTCTGCCATAGGACTGCGGCATATATTTCCGTGGCAGACGAACATTATTCTTTTCATTTTGTTGCTCCTTGCTTTCGATTTATTATATTATACATTACCTTTTATGAATAAACAAGTACATTTTCCGTTGACAAAGCTTATGCAGTGAGTTACAATGTTTTTAAGAAAATATGAAGGGAAATGATAATATGAAAATCCTGCTGACACTAATCTTTTCATTCTATTCCATTATAGCGGCTATTTTCGGTCTTGA
>JAZSPF010000028.1:0-8993 GCA_045537315.1 Acutalibacteraceae bacterium | reverse complement strand
TCCCATGGGAGTAGCGGCAAGAATTTTATCTGTTCTGGGTGTGGGTGAGCCGTCGGGATTCCACAGAAGTGCGGCATTCTGCTTTGTTGAGAAGAAGCCGGGAGCAATAGCATTGACTCTGATGCCCTCTTTAGAAAAGTGAACTGCAAGCCACTTTGTGAAGTTTGAAACTGCAGCCTTTGCACCTGAATAAGCAGGAATTTTTGTAAGAGGTGTAAATGCATTCATTGATGAAATGTTGATGATATTACAGCCCTCTCTGCCAAGCATCTGCTTTGCAAATGCCTGAGTGGGAATAAGCGTGCCTAAAATGTTAAGGTTAAAGACAAAGGAAACACCGTCTGAATCAAGATTGAAGAAGTTTTTGCAGTCTTCATCAATGTCACCACTGAAATAGTATTCCTTGTCTGTGGTAGCTCTGGGGTTGTTGCCGCCTGCACCGTTTAGAAGGATATCGCAAAGACCTAAGTCTGCTTTTACAGCTTCAGCCACAGCGTTGCAGCTGTCTTTATCGAGCACGTTGCACTTATAAGCCTTGGCAACACCGCCATCTGCTACGATTTCGTCAGCGAAAGCCTTTGCAGCTTCTTCGTTGATGTCGAGAAGGGCAACCTTGGCGCCTGCTGCAGCAAGAGTCTTTGCAAAGCTTGAGCAAAGCACACCGCCTGCACCTGTTACAATTGCAACCTTACCCCTAAGATCAGTGCCGAAAACATTTTTGTTCATTTCATTTTCCTCCTTTTTCGCAGGCTTCAAATAAACCGTTTATATATGCAGCACCAAGGGCTCTGTCATAAAGACCGTAACCGGGTCTGCCTGTTTCGCCCCAGATCATTCTGCCGTGGTCGGGGCGCACATAGCCGTCAAAGCCTGTGTCTGTGAGTGCCTTAACAACCTCATACATATCGATGCTGCCGCACTTACTGAGGTGACCGCTTTCCTCAAAGGAGCCGTCATCCATAACAAGTACATTACGGATGTGCATGAAAGCGATTCTGTCCATTGCACTGTATTTTCTTACCATCTTGGGAATATCGTTGAACTTAGCGCAGCCAAGTGAGCCGGTGCAAAGGCAAAGTGAGTTGGCAGGTGAATCAACAATTTTAAGGAAACGGTCAAGATTTTCTTCGTTAGTGATAATTCTCGGAAGTCCGAAAATGGGATATGGGGGGTCATCGGGATGAATGGCCATTCTCACTCCGCATTCCTCTGCCACGGGAATAACCTTCTTGAGGAATTTCTCAAGGTTTGCCCAGAGGCCTTCTTCGCCGACCTCGGCGTACTTTCTGAAGAGCTCCTTGATTTCGTCCTTGGTGTAGCTCGCATCCCAACCGGGAAGGTCGATATCGTCTGTGAGAGGGTCAAGACCCTGCATCTGCTCCCAATACATTACAAGGCTTGTTGAGCCGTCGGGAGCTTCCTTATCGAGCTGAGTTCTTGTCCAGTCGAAAACAGGCATAAAGTTATATGTTACGCACTTAACGCCGTATTTTGCACAGCGGCGGATATTTTCGCAATAAACATCTGTAAGTTCGTCAGCCTTTTCTGTGCCGAGCTTGATATCCTCGGGAACGGGGATTGACTCAACAACATCGAAAACAAGACCGTTCTTTTCACACTCGTCCTTGACTCTCTTTATGCTCTCTTCAGGCCACACCTGACCGGGCTTTACATCGTACACTGCCGAAACAACAGAGTGCATATTGGGAATCTGACTGATGTACCTAAGTGATACGGGGTCGTCCTGACCGTACCATCTGAAAGACATTTTCATATTTTATACCTCCAAATTGAAAAATCTTTTTGCGTTATAGAAAGATATATTCTGCACGATTTCAGAGAGATCTTTCATATCGCAGGGATACTCTCCGCTTTCCACCCACTGACCCATAAGCTGGCAAAGTATGCGGCGGAAATATTCGTGTCTTGTGTAGCTGAGGAAGCTCCTTGAGTCTGTGAGCATACCGACAAAATTGCCGAGAAGACCAAGGGAAGCAAGACTTATCATCTGTTCGCGCATACCGTTTTTGGTGTCGTTGAACCACCATGCACTGCCGTGCTGAACAGTGCCGGGATAGCCCTCCCTTTGGAAAGCACCCATAAGCGTATCAATAAAAGCGTTATCCCCTGCATCAAGGGAGTAGAGAATAACCTTAGGCATCTTACCTCCTGAGTACATCTCATCAAGAAGCTTTGCCAATGCCACTGAGCCGTTGTGGGGACCTATACAGTCAAAGCCTGTGTCGGGGCCAAGCTTCTTAAACATAGCGGAGTTGGGGTTTCTCATACAGTTATAATGTATCTGCATTGCCCAATGTAGCTCGCTATATCTCTCAGCGCAGAAAAGAATCATTTCTGTCTGCACAGCGCAAAGTTCTTTTTCGCTGACCTTTTCACCTTTTATTGCTCTCTGAATAGCGCTGTTCATTTCAGCCTTTGTCATTTTTTCATAGACGGGATAGTTAATGCCGTGGTCACTAGCCTTACAGCCGTAAGCATCAAAGTGCTTCATTCGTCTGTAAAGAGCCTCTTTGAGAGAATCAATGCCGTCAATTTCAAAGCCTGCTGCAGCACTGAGAGTCTGTATATATTCGGGATAAAAATCAGCATTGAGATTGAATGCCTTATCAGGTCTGAAAGAGGGAGCAACAACGGTAGTAAAGCTCTCGTCTTCAGCTATTTTTTTGTGGTACTCTAAAGTGTCGGCAGGGTCGTCAGTGGTGCCGATAAAAGCAACATTGCTCTTTTTTATGATGCCTCTTACGCTCATATCCTCATCTTTGAGCTTTTCACAGGTCAGATTCCACACCACTTCGGCAGTGTCCCCATTGAGAACACCCTCATAGCCAAAATATCTCTTAAGCTCAAAGTGACACCAGTGATACATCGGGTTGCCTATTGCCTTAGGCAGCAGCTCGGCAAATTTGAGAAATTTTTCCTTGTCACTTGTGTTTTTACCTGTGATATAGTCTTCACTTACGCCGTTGCTTCTCATAAGACGCCACTTGTAATGGTCGCCGTAAAGCCAGAGCTGAGTGATATTTTCAAAACGCAGGTCTTCATAAATCTCCTTGGGGCTGACGTGACAGTGATAGTCGATTATGGGCAGATTTTCTGCAAAATCATGATAAAGTTTTTTTGCCACATCAGTGTCAAGAAGAAAGTCTTTTGTCATAAACTCCGTCATAATAAAAGTCCTTTCCTTTCGCGCGAATGAGATTTTAACCCTAAAATCCCATTATAATGCTACTATTATTATACTTCATATAAATCACAATGAAAATTGCATAAATTGCTTGACTCATTGTTAATATTGCTATATGATATATGTGAGGTGATATTATGCAGGTTTTTGACCCGAGACAAAGTATGTCGAGCAATACTTTTGAGATTTTCCATTACCGTGATGCTAAGTTTGAGGGTGTACCCGTGCATCAGCATGACTTCTATGAGGTTTATTTTTTCATAGGCGGGAACGTGGAATATTCCGTTGAAGGCAAGAGCTATCTTTTAAAAGAAGGCGACTTGCTGCTTATCAATCCCCTTGAGCTTCATCAACCGAGAATAGGTCCAGACCAGCGCACTTATGAAAGAATCGTGCTGTGGATAAACAAAAATTATCTTTCCCGTCTTCAGTCAAATAATACCAGCCTGACACGCTGTTTTGACAACACCAATCCAAACCATACTAATTTATTGCGTTTGTCTCCCTCTCAGCAGAAATATATTTCTACAAAGCTTGGCGAGCTTATTGACGAAACCAAAGAAAACAATTATGGCTCTGACCTTGCTTCCCAGGCAACTCTTGTTAGATTTTTAGTTGAGCTTAACAGACTGACATTATCCACTGAAAAAAAAGAAGATAACACTAAGGCTATCTCCCCTCTTATAAGCGATATTCTTGACTATATAAATAATCATTATTGCGAAAAGATTTCGCTTGCCACAATTGCAGATGAGTTTTTCCTGAGCAAATACTACCTTTCCCACTCATTCACTGATGTTGTCGGAATATCCGTAAACAGATATATCACTCTTAAAAGACTTATCAATGCCAAGCAGATGCTCTCAAGCGGAATCAAGCCTACCACTGCTGCCCTTCACTGCGGTTTCAGTGACTATGCAGGTTTTTACCGTGCCTTTACAGCAGAGTACGGCATAACTCCAAAACAGTTTGCTCTTGCCAACTCATTCGAAATGTAATGCAGAAATTTATACAAAAAATCCACCTGAATCCAAAGGGAACAGGTGGATATCTTTTTGTTTCAGGAATTATTCGATAGCTTCAAGTCTTACTCTGAATTCCTCAATCTTTTCCTTTGAGTACATCTTTGAAAGAACAGCCATACCCATGTTAGGTGTGAAACCAAGGCTGAGAGCAAGGCTCTTCATGGGGTGGTTAACGATTTCGGGGCAAAGATCCTCAACGATTTCCATAACCTGAGGGTCCTTCATAAGTACGCTGAACTTTGTGTCGAATGAATACTTTGACATAGTAAAAATCTCCTTTTTTATATTTTTCTGCTCAAGGCAGTTTTTGTTATATAATTGTGCTTACCGCACGGGCATTGCATTTTTTGTAAAAAAGCAATCAAAAAACTTTTCTCTTCCTGAAAGTAAGAGTCATATTTTAATGCTGACTTTCCCGCAATTCATAGTTGAATTATGCGAGTGCTTTACCAAGCTCCATACCTCTTTCAAGAGCTTTCATATTGAGTTCAAGGATTTCAGGCTTCTTTGTCTTGAACTTTTCTTCAAGGCTTGCTACGAAAGCGTCCTTGCTGACAATGTCGGTTGCACCGATAAGTGCGCCGAGAAGCACGATGTTAGCAACCTTAACGTTACCAAGCTCAAGAGCGATATCATCAACGGGTACGCTGAGAACCTTAACGTCATCTCTTACCTCTTCGTCTACGATACGGCTTGAGTTGAGAACAAGAAGTCCGCCAGCTTTAATATCCTTTGAGAACTTTCTATAAGCCTGCTCATTCATGCAAATGAGAGTGTCGCACTTCTTGGTAAGAGGTGAAACGATGTTGTCATCGCTGATGATAACGGTGCATTTTGCACTACCGCCACGCTGTTCGGGGCCGTACTCGGGAAGATATGTGCTGTGCTTTGACATATCAATTGCAGTGTGAGCGAGCATAATGCCTGCGCTCATAATGCCCTGACCGCCTGAACCTGAGAAAACAAATGATTTTTTCATTATGCTTCAGCCTCCTTATCCTTATAAATACCGGGCTTGAAGTAAGGTATTGTATTTGTGTTCATATATTCGAGTGTATCAAGAGGATTCATACCCCAGTTTGTGGGGCAGTTTGTCAGAAGCTCGATAAAGGTGAAGCCTTTGCCTGCCATCTGCATTTCAAATGCTTTCTTGATACCCTTCTTAGCGTCCTGAACACCCTTAACTGAGTTAAGAGCATATCTTGCAACAAAGACGGGAGCTTCCAGTACGGAAATAAGCTCGCACATCTTAAGGGGATAACCTGTTGTGAGAGCATCACGGCCGAAACGAGTTGTTGTTGTCTTCTGACCTATAAGTGTGGTGGGAGCCATCTGACCGCCAGTCATACCGTAGGTCTGATTGTTTGCGAAAATAACTGTGAAGTTTTCACCTCTGTTGGCTGCTGACATAATTTCAGCAAGACCGATAGCGGCAAGGTCGCCGTCACCCTGATAGGTGAAAACGAGTCTGTCGGGAAGACAGCGCTTGATACCTGTTGCAACTGCGGGAGCTCTGCCGTGTGCTGAGCCGATAACGTCGCCCTTCCATGAGTAAAGGTTAAGCGCACTGCAACCAACTGAAACAACATTGATAGCATTGTCTGCCTGATTAAGCTCATCGATAGCGTCAGCTACAAGTCTTGTTGCAAGAGCGTGCATACAGCCGGGGCAATAACCTGTTGCCATGGGCATAAGTGAACTTGGTCTTTTATACTCTGCCATGATTATTCTCCTCCCTTTACTATTTCTGCAATTGCATCATATACGCCTTCATCATCAAGGAGCATACCGCCGCTTCTGCCGTATTCGTGTACGGGGCAACGACCCTTAACCTGAAGCTCAATATCTTCACGCATCTGTGCGGGAATTGTCATTTCGATGTCAATAACACCCTTAACCTTGCTGTAATCAAGATTGTCAAGGCTTGCCTTGGGGAAGGGATAAAGTGTAATGGGACGAACCATACCAACCTTATATCCTTCTTCACGAAGATTGAGGATAGCTTCCTTTGCAACTCGTGCGGCAATACCGTAAGCTACAACAACATATTCGGCGTCCTCAAGCATGAATTCCTCAACTTTAGTGTCGAGCATTTCCCACATCTTGTACTGCATAGCCTTACCCTTATTGAGAAGCTCAAGTGCAGGCTCGGGAAGAATGGGAGTAATCATATGTGAGTCAGTTCTTCCGCCAACTCTTGCAAGGCACCATTCCTCTGTGTTTTCAAAGGTGGTTTCCTTCATTTCGGGAAGCTCTACTTCTTCCATAATAGCACCGAGACAACCGTCCATAAGAATCATAACGGGATTTCTGTATCTTTCGGCATAGTCCCATGCATTATATGTAAGGTCAACTGCTTCCTGAAGTGTTGCGGGAGCGAAAACCATTGCTCTGAAACCGCCGTGACCGAGAGCCTTTGTTGCCTGAAGATAGTCGGACTGAGCCGGCTGAATTGAGCCAAGACCGGGGCCGCCTCTTGAAATGTTAACGATAACAGCCGGAAGCTGTGCGGAAGCAAGGTATGATATACCTTCTGCCTTAAGGCTGATGCCCGGGCCTGAGGAGCTTGTAAGCGCTCTCTTACCTGTTGCAGCTGCGCCGTAAACCATATTGATTGATGCAACTTCACTTTCACCCTGAACAAATGCACCGCCTACTTCGGGAAGTCTCCATGAAAGATATTCGGGAATTTCATTCTGGGGAGTGATGGGGTAACCTGCGAAGAAACGGCAACCGCCGCGTACAGCAGCCTCTGCGATAGCTTCACAGCCCTTCATAAATCTCTTTTCCATTTATTGCTCCTCCTTCCTTAAGCTTTATCTGAGGAAACTTCAATTGCTCCCTCGGGGCACATAAGTGCGCAGATAGCGCAGCTTATGCAAGCGTCATTATTTGTCATTACGGGATAGAAATGACCCTTCTCAGATCTTTCCTTACCCATTTCGAGAATATGCTTGGGGCAGAACTTGATGCAGTAACCGCAGCCCTTGCACATCATTGAGTTGATGCTGACCATAAGTTTAGAATCTCCTTTTTCACCGCAGAATAGGCGGCGTATTTGTTTATCCTTAACCCAACTTTAAGTCGGACAATAGAACCATTATATCACATCTAACTCCACTTGTAAATAACAAATGGAGTTAGTGTTTTAAATATAATTGAAATTAATCTTTAATTTTTCTTTCAGCTCTTGCCTTTTCAGGGTCTGCAGCTGTGAGCTTCATAAAGTCAACCTTCATAAGGGGAGTTTCAGGAAGAGCATCCATAAAGATAATGTCTCTGGGTACATAGAACTTGGAGAAAGCACCTTCAAGTGTTTCGCGGATTGTCTGCTTGTAAGCCTCTTCGTCGCCCTTTTCCTTAAGAGTAGCATAAAGTCTTACGATACTTCTTTCGTTTTCCCAGCCCTGGACTGCACAGCATTCTCTGATGAAGGGAAGGTCGCCTACGACTCTTTCCATATCTGTGGGATATACGTTGTAGCCTGAGATAATGATAAGTCTCTTCTTTCTTCCTGAAAAATAGAAATATCCGTCATCGTCCATATAACCGAGGTCACCTGAAAGAACCCACTTCTTGCCGTTTTCGTCAGTGTAAAGACCGTAGTCCTCTGCTTCGCCTTCCATATAATAGCCCTGCATAATTGTGGGGCCTGCAATTGCGAATTCACCGATTTCACCGTTGGGAAGTCTCTTGTGGTCGTCATCCCAGATCTCTACTTCTACACCACGGATAGCCTTACCGATTGAACCGCGTCTGAAGTCTGTGTTAGTGTTTGTGCAGCAAACTGAACCGATTTCTGTAAGACCGTAGCCCTGACGAAGACGGCCTGTTGCGCCCCACTTTTCAAAATATGAGTTATACTTTTCAATAAATGCCTCTGAAATATCGTCACCGCCACAGAACATAAGTCTGATATTTTTAAGGTGAGGACCGTCAAAGTGCTTGTCCTTCATAAGCTTTTCGAACATAAGAGGAATACCGCCGAAACCGACGACCTGATTTTTACGCATAAGCTTTGTGAAGATTTTTGCATCAAACTGCATCATGGGGATAATTCTTGCACTGTTGCACATTGCCATGTGGATACCGATGCAAAGACCGAAGCAGTGGAACATAGGAAGCACGATAACTTCACATTCGTTACCGGGATCATGAATTTCGTCGATATCGGAAACTCGCCATGTAAGCTCGTTGATAGCTCTGTTTGTCAGCTTGATTGTCTTGCTCTTACCGGTTGTACCGCCGCCGTTGAGGTAAGCACATACATCGTCTGCATTATTTACAACTGCCTCAGCACCACGATGCATCTTTATAGCGTCTTTATAATATGTAGCTCTGTTATACTTCGGGAAAATCTTTTTGATAAGACCCTCACCCACTTTACAGCCGAAGCCCTTGATGCCAGCTGAATAGTCTGAGCTGTTGCAGACGATGCAGGGAAGACCGCTGTCATTGATAGTGCCGATGTGGTCTTTTGCAAGAAGGTCAAGAACCATAACACCCTTTGAGTGAACGAGTTCGAGCTGTTCCTTGAGGAATTCGGTAGCCATAAGAGGATGAACAAAGCTGGTGATTACACCAATCTTATTAAGAGCATAGAAAGCAACAATGCTCTGAACGGTTGTAGGCATAAAGATTGTGTAAACATCGCCTCTTTTAAGGCCGAGTTCTTTCTGGAAATAAGCAGCAAGACAGTCGATATCTCTGAGCATTTCTGAACGCATATACTTTTCATCAAAGTGCTGCATCATATAGAAATC
>JAZSPF010000143.1:0-2352 GCA_045537315.1 Acutalibacteraceae bacterium | reverse complement strand
AAGGCGCAGCGCCGCAGAAAACTTCGGGTCATTTTCATCATTGGGCGTAAAATAAAGCACATCTTTCATCTGCACCACAAAAATAATATACGCCTCATAGCCCTCGCTCATACATTCTATAAGCTCATTTATGTGCTTTGTACCTCTTTCGGTTGGTGCATCGGGGAAAGACACAACTCCGTCATTCTCAAGAGTTACTCCTTTGACCTCAATGAAAGCCTTTTTATCCTCATATTCACAATAAAAATCAAAGCGTGATTTTTTATAGGTACTCTCGGCTTTGAGCAGTTTTATACCACTGAAAAGTCCGCCGCCTCTCAGCCACTCACCAACTATTTTATTGGGTGCCTGAGAGTCCATATTAACGAGTCTGTCACCTTTTCTGACGGTGACGAGAGAGTATTTATATTTTCTCAATTGGTTATCGCTTTCCTCTAAATATACCTCTGCCCCGTTTACCAAAAGTTCACGGCATCTGCCCGTATTTTTAACATGGCAGGCAGTCTCTTCGCCGTCTATATCCACATAGGCAACAAAACGGTTAGGCCGGCTTATGAAGGTTGCCTTTTTAATTTTATCGTATTTCATTTGTATGTCCTCAAAAAGTAAAAGTGAGTCCGCCAAAGAAGCAGACTCACTAATTTTAAAATATTATTTTATCACTGTCAATAATCAGCTGAAAAATTCTTCTGCAAATCTCACTGTATCCATAGCATCCTTTGCGTAATATGATGCTCCTATCATATCGGAGAATTCCTTTGTCAGCACTGCACCGCCTACGACGCTTTTAGTCTCGGGCAGATTTTCGTTCAGAAGCTTCACCGTTTCAGCCATAGCTTCTGTGGTTGTTGTCATAAGGGCGCTCAGACCCACAAGCTTTATGTTTTCCGCCTTTGCTTTTTCCAGCACCGTTTCGGGTGCAACATCCTTGCCTAAGTCTATTACATCGTATCCGTAATTTTCAAGAAGAGTCTTTACAATATTTTTGCCGATATCGTGAATATCTCCCTTGACCGTTGCAAGGATTATCTTGCCTTTGCTTTCGCTCTTGCCCTCAGGCATAGTCTCTTTAACAGCCTCAAATGCCTTTGAAGCGGCTTCCGCGCTCATAAGAAGCGAAGGAAGATACATTTTCTTTTCTTCGAATTGCTTGCCTACGGTGTCAAGTGCAGGCACGATTTCTTCATTTATGACTCTGAGTGCATCTTTTTCTGTGAGGCTCACCTTTGCGGCAGAGTACGCATCACTTTTTATGCCCTTGATAATTGCTCTCTGAAGGGCGCTCACTTCGCTTTTTTCCTCAGCTTTCTTTTCGGCAATGACGGCGACGGTCTCTGTTTTGTGACTGTCGGCAAACTCAATGTAATTCATACAGTTTTTGTCACAGCCCGAAAGAGCAAGATAGGTGTGGTAGCTTCGCATCATAGCCACACTGTAGGGATTCATAATTGCACAGTCCAGACCTGCCCCGAAAGCGAGAGTCGTGAAAAGTGCGTTGATGTTTTCTCTGTCAGGCAGACCGAAGGATATATTGGACACGCCGAGACTTGTTTTAAGTCCCAGCTTTTCTTTAATGAGCCTTACGCTTTCAAGGGTGATTTTTCCGCTTTTGTCATCGGAAGAAACCGTCATTGCAAGGGGATCAACAATAATATCTTTCTTTTCTATGCCGTACTTTTTGCACTCGTTAACGATTCTCTCAGCTATGGCGCATCTGCCCTCAGCCGTGTCGGGAATACCGTTTTCGTCAATGGTGAGCGCTATGAGGGTGCCGCCATATTTTTTCACGAGAGGCAGAATTGCATCCATACTCTCCTGCTTGCCGTTCACGGAATTGATAAGAGGCTTGCCGTTATAAATACGCATAGCCTTCTCAAGAGAGGATGCCTTAACACTGTCAAGCTGCAAAGGCAAATCAAGAACGCTTTGAAGCTCTTTCACGGCAGTGACAAGCATTTTATCCTCGTCAATTTCGGGCAGACCTACATTCACATCGAGAATATGCACACCCTTTTCCTGCTGAGACACGCCCTCATTTATGATGTAGGCGATGTTATTATCTCTCAGCGCCTGCTTGAATTTCGACTTACCCGTCGGGTTTATTCTTTCACCTATAAGCACAGGTACTCTGCCGATTTCCACGGCGTGAGTATAAGAGGACACCATTGTTATATCCTTGTTTTCGGGAGCCTTGTAGGGAATATTCTTTGTCTTTTCCACTACCTTTTTAATATATTCGGGAGTGGTACCGCAACAGCCGCCAAGAAGGCTTACGCCCATCTCTGCCATTTTCACTGCATAGTCAGCAAATTCACCGGCAGTAACATCGAAAACTGTTCTGCCGTTTTCAGT
>JAZSPF010000098.1:0-9363 GCA_045537315.1 Acutalibacteraceae bacterium | reverse complement strand
GTTACGGGTTATCTGCCCACAACAATGACAGTGGATATGAAGGTTATCCGCAAGGCTCTCGAGGTTTGCCGTGAACTCAAAGAAGAAAGCAAGGATTGGGACGGCAGTGTTATCCTCGGATGTCACGCTGAGGGACCTTTTATCTCTGAGAGCAAAAAGGGCGCACAGGATGCCAAGTATATCCTTAAGCCTGATGCAGCTTTTGTCAAGGAATATGCAGATATAATTACATCCATTACCCTTGCACCCGAAACTGACGAAAACGATTTTGCGGCTATCCGTGAAATCACAAGAGACACAGATGTTGTCATCTCAATGGGTCACACCTCGGCTGACTATGAAACGGCTATGGCAAGTGTCAATGCAGGTGTGAAGCATGTCACTCACCTTTTCAATGCAATGACTCCCCTGCAGCACAGAGCACCCGGTGTTGTCACTGCGGCTATGAACAGCGATGTGAGCTGCGAGCTTATTGTTGACACCTTCCATGTTGATGCAAGCCTTTACGATTTACTCTGGAAGCTCAAGGGAAGAAAGCTCTGCTTCATCACAGACTGCTTGCCTGCAGGCGGACTTCCCGAGGGTGAATATACTCTCGGCGGTGCTAAGATTATCTACAGAGGCATTGTCTGCCGCCTTGAAGACGGTACTGTTGCCGGCAGTGTACTGCACCTTAACAAGGGCGTGTGGAATGTTTACACTAACTCGAATATTCCCCTTAATGAGTGTGTCAACTGCGCTTCATTGAACCCTGCCGTAACTCTCGGTCTTGACAAGACAAAGGGTTCACTTGAAATTGGAAAAGACGCTGACATAATTATTACAGACAGCGAATTCAATGTAGAAAAAACCATAATCGGAGGTAAAATCAAATATGAATCTTAAAGTAAAAGCCAAACTCGACCCTCAGTTCCAGCCCCTTTCACTGGTTGTTCGTGAAATGCGTGAAGCAACAAAAGAAAACGGTCAGGATATTATCATTGCCGCTATAAGAAATGACGGCTACACAACTACATACAAAACTCGCATTTTCCCTGACGGCACAGGCCACGATGAAGAAAATTTCCGCTTTATTGAGCGTATCGCTAAATCACTTGTTTGGGTTGCAGGTGCATACAAGCTTGTTATCGCAGGCAGTGACGTAATCGGTCAGAAAATCAAAGAGGCATATACTTATGACGGTCTTCGTGCATTCGATGTAGGTCATATGGAAAAAACTTACGAGAAACCTTTCGAGGTTGAAATCTGTGCTCTTGAAGATGCTCCCGAAGATAAATCATCAGCTGCTCCTCTCGGCAGACACCTTGACGGTTGCCGTATCGGTTTTGATGCAGGCGGAAGTGACCGTAAGGTAAGTGCAGTTATCGACGGTGAAAGCGTATATTCAGAAGAAGTTGTATGGTTCCCCAAGCTCAACTCAGACCCCGAATATCATTATCAGGGCATCCTCGATGCAATGAAAACAGCCGCTTCAAAAATGCCCAGAGTTGACGCTATCGGCGTTTCCTCAGCAGGTATTTATGTAAACAACCGTATTATGGCAGCTTCACTTTTCATTAAGGTAAGTCCCGAAGACTGCGAAAAGAGAGTTAAGAATATGTATCTCGATATCGCTAAGGAAATCGGCGAAAACATCCCCATCGAGGTTGCAAACGACGGCGACGTAACAGCTCTTGCAGGTGCTATGGATCTTAATGACGACAGCGTTCTCGGTGTTGCTATGGGTACCAGTGAAGCCGGCGGCTACATCGATCCCGACGGAAATATCACAGGTTGGCTCAACGAGCTTGCATTTGTACCCGTTGACTATTGCAAAGAATCAATGGTTGACGAATGGTCAGGCGACTACGGCTGCGGTGTTAAATACTTCTCACAGGACAGCGTAATCAAGCTTGCTCCTGCCGCAGGAATTGAACTTGACGAAAGCCTTTCACCTGCTGAAAAGCTCAAGGTAGTGCAGGGTCTTATGGAAAAGGGCGACGAGCGTGCCGCAGCGATTTATGACACTATCGGTGCATACTTCGGCTATGCTATTGCATATTATACTGAATTCTATGATATCAAGCATGTTATCATCATGGGCAGAGTTACCTCAGGCGAAGGCGGCACAATCCTTCTTGAGCGTACTCAGGAAGTTCTCGACAAGGAATTCCCCGAGCTTGCAAAGAAAATTCAGCTTCATATTCCCGATGAAAACTCAAGACGTGTAGGTCAGTCAGTTGCAGCTGCAAGTCTGCCGAAGATTAAATAAGATATATCAAGCAAAAAGGGCGGTGCGAGCCGTCCTTTTGTTTATTGTTGCCATATTTTACCGCACAAAATTATGAGAGTCTCATATTGCACAATTTGTCACATTATGTTAGAATATGGATAAGAATATATTAAAAGGAGTTGTAATATGAGAACTTTAACAATCAAAAGAAATAAAGCCTTTACCGGTTGGAACGCAAAAGACAAGGTATATATCGAAGACTATGTAAACAATGACATTATCATAAACAGTGTACCCTGCCGCAAAATAGGCGTACTCAAAAACGGCGAAGAAAAGACCTTTGATATCGACCCTGTTGAAGCAAAGGTTTATGTCATAAGTGATAAGCTCAGCCGCAATATGTGTAATGACTTTTACAAAATCCCTGCCGGTGAAGAAAACATAACTCTCAGTGGCGAACACAAATATAACCCGTTTAACGGAAACGCTTTCCGCTTTGACGGTGTAACAGACGAAGAAGTTCTTGCAAACAGAAAAAAGACATCAAGAAAAGCATCCATATTTTTTGCGGTATTTTTCTTGCTGGTTTTTGCGGTCAGCTTTACAGTCACATTTTTATTAGAGGCAGATGTTGCTCCCCAGGTTTTCACCTACGGCAATATGTCAATAACACTGACAAATGAGTTTTCAGAAAGAAATGTAGACGGTTTTTCAGCTTGCTATGAGTCCTATTCTTCTATTATTCTTATCAACAAAGACGATAAGGAATTCTTTGAAGATTTTGATTCATATACCCTGGAAGAATACGGTAATGACATAATAGAAAACAGCGAATATGATGTAGAGTTACAGAAGGAAAACGGTCTTACATATTTCGAATATGTATATAATGATGAGGAAAGCGGCGACGTATATTCCTATTTTGTCCCCGTTTATAAATCAGATGATGCTTTCTGGCTTTTCCAATTCTCATCCTTTGAAGAAGACTATGAAAGCTACCGTGAGCAATTCGTTGAGTGGGCAATGACAGTTGAGTTTGCGGAAGAGTAAGCATAAAAATTAAAAGGGCGGTGCGAACCGTCCTTTTTTGTTATCTGCAATCGGCGGGTTGCGGCTCCATAGGTGAAGCCTTCGGCTTCGCGCCTCAGCGATATAATCGCTGTAAATCGCTTTGCGATTCAATGGAGCCGCCTCCGCCCTCTGCATCAGACTTTCATTTATACCGCCCTCGCCGGGCAGTCGTTACTTTTGCTCGCGCCAAAAAATAACCAAAACGCGCAGATTTCTATTACCTCTACATAAAGAAAAAAGCTGTCGCATTAACTGCAACAGCTTAAATGTACATTACTGTTCGATTGCGTAAACGCTAACCTTTTTACGATCCTTGCCCATACGCTCAAACTTAACCTTACCGTCGATAAGAGCGAAAAGTGAATCGTCTGAACCTCTGCCAACGTTGTTACCGGGATGGATGTGAGTACCACGCTGCTTTACGAGGATGTTGCCTGCGAGAACGAACTGACCGTCTGCACGCTTAACACCAAGTCTCTTTGATTCAGAGTCACGACCGTTACGGGTTGAACCCATACCTTTTTTGTGAGCAAATAACTGGATATTTATCTTAAGCATTTGTTACACCTCCGTATTATTCTTAAACAGTTTCTGTTTTGCAGGAAATATATTCACCGTAATCCCCTGCGAGTGATTCAAGGTGAAGTCTTAAACCTTTGAGATGACTTTGAGCTTCGTCTGTCTTATCTTTGAGAAGAAACCTGAGATAGGCTTCTCTGACCTCTATGTCAGCCTTTGCACCGACAATTTCCGTCAAGGTGTTGGCTGTCAGGTACGCCGCCGAGGAAACGCTTGCGCATACAATGTCGTACCCCTCGTCATCATAACCGCTATGGTCTGTGATAAGAAAGCCTGTGAGCTTTTCATCTGCTTCGTAAAAAACTACCTTTGTCATGACTTAAGCGTTGATAGCTGAAATTTCAACCTTAGTGTAGGGCTGTCTGTGACCCATCTTACGCTTAGCATTCTTCTTGGGCTTGTAAGTAAATACTGTGATTTTCTTACCCTTACCGTTCTTGATTGCCTTTGCTGTTACTGTTGCGCCGTCAACATAGGGAGCACCAACCTTGATGCCGTCGTCTGCGCCAACTGCGATAACCTTGTCAAAGGTAACTTCGGAGTCTGCTTCTACGTCAAGCTTTTCGATGAAGAGTGTATCGCCTGCTTCAACCTTGTACTGCTTGCCGCCTGTTTCGATAATTGCGTACATTTTTCTTTCCTTCCTTTATTATGGACTCGCTGATTTGAGGCGGATACTGCTATCCTTGTGGCATGACAAATCACGCCGCCTTTTACACGCGGTATGAATGAGTATATCATAAGAGCTTGCGTTTGTCAACGGATAAACGCAAGATTTTTTAAGTTTTTTGGGCAATTTGCATCTTAAATCCCCCTCAAAATAAACACGAAGCAGGTATCATTTATAATTTACGTTCTTCCCGTTGAGCCGAAGCCGCCTTCACCTCTGACAGTCTCATCAAGCTCATCACTGAAAATATAGTTTGCAGTTACAAAGGGGGCAATAATCATCTGCGATATTCTCTCCCCCGCTTCAACTGTCTGTGCTTCAGTGCCGTGATTATGCAGTGCAACCATCACTTCGCCTCTGTAGTCTGCGTCAATAACTCCCACTTTATTGGCGGGTGCTAGACCTCTTTTTGATGCCAGACCGCTACGCGCGTACATAAAGCCTGCGTAACCCTCAGGAATTTGAAAAGCAAGACCTGTTGGGATAAACTTCGTTTCGCCGGGGACAATTGTAACAGCTTCATCCAGTGCGGCATAGATGTCGGCGCCTGCGGCAAATTCACTGCCGTAAGTGGGCATCTGCGCATTGTCTCTGAGCTTTTTTATCTTAACATCAAATTTCATAGTGTTCTCCTTGTTTTGTGTTTTATGTGACTATCATATCAAAATATAAAATCCGTGTCAAGGCGGTACGCGAGGGAAAAAAACAAGCGGCAGGTTTCATCCCGCCGCTTAAAGCTTTATTAAATATGTTGATCAGGTTATGCGCTGTTTTACGCCGGCACTATTATGCAACGTATTCTATTACGAAGCCTTCGTTTCTGTAGCCTTCAAGACCGACAGTGACTGTTATAAAGCTACTTAACTTGCCCGTGCCTGTGCCTTTAACGGGCATATTTATATCGTACTTCACAAGTCTGCCCTGAACGTCAGTTGTGGCTGTGACTGTTGCACCGGGGTAAAGAATTTCAGCGTAAGTAATAGTTGCGGGTTCTACGTCAGCATACTCGATATAAAGTGCATCGGCAGCAAGCTCGTGCTGAAGAGTATAGTAATAAACTTCGCCGTCAACAAGTCTTACACCGTAGGTTTCATAGCCGTCGTAGTAAGCGGCTTCTTCCATGATAATAAACTTGTAGTCTGTTGTGCCGTCTTCGTTAACTGTTTTTTCTGCAGCTGTGAGATATTCGGGCATAAGATAGGTTTCCTGTACAAAGTATGCAAGATCGCCTTTGTCACAATAGTATGGGTCAGACCATTCGCCTGTGAAATTATTGATTATGGGCTGAATAATATTTTTAACTGTCTCACCGCCCGGACAGTCTGTGATTTCAGCACCCACATTTTCGGTTTTGGTTATTATTACATCTGCGGGTACCTCTTCGACAAAACGGTTTATGAGTATATTGAACTCATTACAGAGAGCTGCTACAGCTTCGTCGCCTTCAAGTGTTGCCTGTGAACCGTCGGGAATGAAATCGGCATCCGGGTCAAGAGGTGTAGCGGGAGCATAGTCGCCTATTTTGAAGATTCTCTCAAAGAAGTCTCTGATTTTATAAATAAACTCTTCCAGTCTGTATCTGAGGTCTTCAATAAATGCATCCCATCTGTCAAAGACAGTGATAATCTCATCATCACCCGTGCCGCTGTTTACGCCTTCGTAGTATCCCTCATAATAGCCATCATGATAACCGTCCCAATAGCCGTCTGATTCACCGTCATCGTAACCATCTTCATAGCCGTCGTCGTAGTCTTTGTCTTTATACTCCTCTTCGGCATCTCCGTAACCGTCATAATAGCCGTCCCAGTAGCCGTCATCATAGGCTTCTTTTTCCTCGTCGGTTTCATAGTCGCTGTCGTCATAATAATCGTCATCACCTGTTGTGGGTACGGTTGTAGTCTCATCAGCAGGGGCAGTTGTGGTTTCGTCGGTTTCAGGTGCAGCCGTTGTTGAAACAGCCCCACTTGCTGTTCCGAAGGTCGGGGACACAATATCACCCTCAGCAGCAACTACTGAAAAGCTGCTGAAAAGCAGAGCGACTACAAGCATCATGCTTGCTGCGATTGTCATTTTTTTGTTTTTCATGTTTTTTCTCCTTTCATAGACACTTGTCTTGTTAATATTATATTATTATTCAGGACATTTGTCAACATCATGTAATAACAAATATGTTTCATCTAAATATTAAAACAATGAAATCAACCGCTAATCCTGACATTTTCTCTAATCTGCGGTTACATTAAAAAAAGGCTTTATATATCGGAAATATTATGCTATAATAAAAGACAGAATATTATTTCGGAGGACTTTCCTATGTTTAATAAAGAAAAAGTTACTGATGAGGTTATACAGTGGATTAAAGACTGGTTTGAGGTTAACGGCAAGGGCTGCAACGCAGTTCTCGGCATATCGGGCGGCAAAGACTCAAGCATTGTAGCCGCCCTTTGTGTGAAGGCTCTGGGCAAAGATAAAGTTTACGGCATACTTATGCCTAACGGTGTGCAGAGTGACATTGACGATGCACTCCAGCTTGTAAATTACCTTGGCATAAAATATTACATCTGTAACATCAAGGAAGGCTACGATGCAACAGTGCAGTCGCTTCTCGACAGCGGAATAGAAATCAGCGAGCAGACAAAAATCAATCTTGCTCCGAGACTTCGTATGACCACGGTGTATGCTTTCTCACAGAGCTTAAACGGCAGAGTTGCCAACACCTGCAATCTCAGCGAAGACTGGGTAGGCTACTCCACACGCTACGGTGATGCGGCAGGTGACTTCAGTCCCCTTGCAGGTCTTACGGTGCAGGAGGTTAAGGAAATCGGCAAATATCTCGGCTTGCCTCTAAATCTTGTGGATAAGGTACCATCTGACGGTCTTTGCGGCTCAAGTGATGAAGATAAGTTAGGCTTTACCTATGCCGTACTTGATAAATACATCCGCACAGGTGTGTGTGAAGATGAAAAAACAAAGGCTCGTATCGACTATCTCAATAAGCTTAATGCATTTAAATTAAAGCCCATTCCCGGCTACTTCCCCGATAAAGAATTATTGTAATAACATTGGCAGGTCACTACAAAATGTTAGTGACCTGCCTTTTTATGCATGGTAATTATTCATCCGCAAGGATATACTCCTTAATTCTGTCAAGAAGAAGCATATCCACTGTGGCTTTCATATAAAGACCTTCAGGGCGGTATTCCTCTTCTTCCACTACACCTTCTTTTCTTATCTGTGCGGCAATTGCACCGGCGGAAAACGGCAACAGAAACTCTGCTTTTCGTCTTGTTGGCGGAAGCTCCTTGAGTATTGCTTCTAAAAGCTCCTCGAAGCCTCTCTCTTTAAGTGCGGAAATCATAACAGTTTTGCCGAAAGTAGGCATTGAATATATGTCACCTACAAGGTCGCACTTATTCATAACACTGATAATGGGTTTACCCTCGCAGCCTAGTTCGTTTAAAAGTTCTCTTGTTACTTCAAGATGCTCGGCGCTGTGTTCGTCGCTGGCATCACAGACGTTGAGTATAACCGTGGCTTCTGCGGCTTCTTCAAGGGTCGACTTAAAAGCTTCAACTAATTTATGAGGGAGTCTGCGGATAAGTCCTACGGTGTCAACTAACATAACCTGTCTGCCGTCGGGAAGAATGAGCGCTCTTGATGTGGGGTCGAGAGTTGCGAAAAGCTTGTTTTCGGCAAGCACCCCTGCCTGTGTCAGTGCATTCATAAGCGTTGATTTGCCTGCGTTTGTGTACCCAACGATTGCAACTGTCTGCACTCCGTCTTTTTCTCTTCGGCGGCGCATCTGATTTCTGCGCTTTTCAAGAGCTTTCAGCTCTTCCTGAAGCTTATCAATTCTGCGTCTTATGTGTCTTTTATCGCTTTCAAGCTTAGTTTCACCGGGACCTCTTGTACCGATACCGCCACCAAGACGGGACAGAGCAGTGCCCTGACCTGCAAGACGGGGAAGTGAATATTTAAGCTGTGCAAGCTCAACCTGAAGCTTACCTTCACTTGTTCTCGCTCTTGCGGCAAAAATGTCAAGGATAAGCATAGTTCTGTCAATAACACGCACCTTGGTGAGTCTTTCAAGGTTTCTCTGCTGAGAGGGTGAAAGCTCACTGTCAAATATGAGCAGGTCAACGGGATTTTCCGTTATAAAGGCTATAATTTCTGCAAGCTTACCCACACCCACAAAGGTTGCCTTTTCGGGTGCTTCTTTCTTTTGTATAACCTTGCCGATAACCTCGGCGCCTGCTGTATGTGCAAGCTCTTCAAGCTCGTCAATAGACACCTCGGCATCAAATTCGCCTGTGTCAACACTGACAAGGAGAGCTATTTCTTTTTTTATCTCATTCTCATACATAATTCAAAATTCCTAATTCATAATTGTTCTTCGCTCGCCGCGGGGCGTTACTTTTTCCTAGCGTGGAAAAAGTAACCAAAAACACGCTGTTATATTATAATACTATAAGTTTCTTCTCGCAAACTGTAAGATTCTCATAGCCCTGCGCCGTAACAAGTGCCATATCTTCAATTCTCACACCAAACTGCCCGGGGAGATAAATGCCCGGCTCGACGGTAACAATGTGACCTTCCTCAAGAACAGCTTTGCTTGATGGATTGAGTGAGGGACTCTCGTGAATTTCTACGCCTACGCCGTGACCGAGTCCGTGACCGAAATAATCACCGTAGCCTTTGTCGGCAATAATCTTTCTTGCCGCCGCGTCAACTTCTCGGCAGGGTACACCTGCTTTTATGGCTTCAAGACCCTTTAACTGAGCTTCGAGTACAGTTTCGTAAACCTCAATCTGCTTTGATGAGACCTCGCCCA
>JAZSPF010000136.1:0-15133 GCA_045537315.1 Acutalibacteraceae bacterium | reverse complement strand
CATTATGATGATAGGCGAATCCTCACCTACAAATCTTCGCTCATCAACAATGTCAGCTCAATATATTGTAACTTCAGTTGGCGTTGCAATTTCCTACATAATCAGCCTGCCTCTTCTCACTCTTCTCGGCAACGGTGTAACGGGAATCGTTTCCTTCGCTCTTCTCGTACCCGGCTTTGTGGCAGCTCTCATTTGTCTTGTGCGCAAGACAAACGAAACCAAGGGTATTGATATGGACACGGTAACAGGCTGCGAGTGGGACTGATAAAAGCCTAAAATAATAACGGCGGAGAAATCCGCCGTTAAGTTTTTTGTTTCAATATATCAATAGAAAATATTATAATCCTTTTCAAAAGTCATGCCACACTTGACATCAAAGACCTTGATAACCTTGACACTGCAGTCCAGTATTACGGAAACTGTGTAGTTTGACCAGGTCATTTTACCTGTTGCCTTATCGATTTTACACTTTACAGTACAGTCATAATACTGGCTGTCGAACTTTTCAATCATTGAAGTTTTTGATGAAACCTCTGCAGTTTCAATAACGTCGAAGGCTGCACCCACACCTGCACCTGCACTGGGGTTAACGCAATCCTTTGCCTTGATTGTTATTTCGTACTCCGTGCCGTTGTCGGCAAAGGTGGCTTCTTTTACGTCTTCTGCCTTGAGAACACTGACATAGCTCTGTGCGGGAACCATATATTCTGCTGCAATTTCTTCTGCAGTTGTGTATTCAATAGGATCAAGGTCGTCACCCATAAAAGTTGTCATCATTTCCTCAGCCATTGACTGAAGTGCTGAAGGCACTACAAGATGCTCTGTGTTTACGGTACGGTACTCATAATTTTTGACAACCTTTGTTGCTTCACCCTTGATTCTGTTTGCACTGTCGTTGAAAATCTTGACTATTTCCTCTGTTGTCTTTTCTGTGCTTTCAGGTTTTGCAGGAGCTTTTGTAGTTGTTGTATCGCCCTTGTCATTTTCTTCAGCCTTGGGAGCAGTTGTATCTTCCTGAGGCTGTGCCTGAGTTGTGGGAGCAGTTGTGGCTGCTACATCGTTACCGGGAGTGATGGGTTTGATTTCAACCTCTTTGATATTTTCGGGGTTCTGTACTGTAAAGCCCGGCTCACCGCCAACCTCAATATCATTGTTTGGGGACACGATAATGCCCATTATGTAGCCCGAACCAAGCAAAATAATGAGGCAAAGTGCTATTGCCACACCTTTCATAATATCGGAAAAATTAATGTCGCTTGAACTGTTATCCATTTTTTTCATCCTCTCAGATTATACTTATGTGTCTATGATAGCATAATAAGGAAAATATTGCAACTATAATTATTTAACTTTAAAGTTTGTTGACATCTTCAGCTTATATTGATATAATTTTTTTGCAAAAAAATATTCAGGTGATAACAAATGAAAAATAAACTGATTATATTCGACTGCTTCGGTGTAATTTTCGGTGAAATCGCTCCCCTATTCTTTTCCCGTCATTTTGAGGGCGATGAAGCGGTAACACTTAAAGATAAATACTTCATACCTGCAGATATGGGGCTTATAACAAGAGATGAGCTTTTCAATCTTATGGCAGAGGAACTCGCTATGGATAAGCAGGCTATTCTCGACGAATGGGAAAAGCTTATCAAGCTTAATATCGATATGCCGCCCGTTATTGAGGCACTGGGCAAAAAGTACGACGTTGCACTTTTATCAAACGCGCCCGAAGGCTTTGTTGAAAGACTGATGAAAGAATATGAACTCGAGCATCTCTTTGACAAAATCTTCATTTCAAGCGCTCTTAAAATGGCAAAGCCCCAACCTGAAATATATAAGCACTGTGTTTCAGCCTTCGGCAAAGAATATGAAGAAATATATATGATAGACGATAACCTTAAAAATTTAGAGGTACTCCCCGACTTAGGCATCACGGGTGTGCATTTTACTTCCATAGACAGTATGCTCAGGGATTTAGGTGAAATAGTATGAAAATAACAGGTCTTATGAGAACTACCCTTCTCGATTTTCCGGGCAAGGTTGCCTGCACGGTGTTCACTTACGGTTGCAATTTTCGCTGTGAGTTTTGCCATAACGCACGTCTTGTGACAGAAGAAAACCCGGATAATATAACTGAGGAAGAGTTCTTCTCATTTTTATCAAAACGTCAGGGCATTCTCGACGGTGTGTGCATAAGCGGCGGTGAGCCTACTCTGCAAAAGGATCTGCCCGACTTTATACGCCGTATAAAAGAAATGGGCTTTGCCGTAAAGCTTGACACCAACGGCTATGAGCCGGAAATACTGAAGTTCCTCATAGACGAAAATCTCCTTGACTATGTGGCAATGGATATCAAATCCTCACCTTCCGGGTACAGCAGAATATGCGGTGTCAATATAGATATAGAAAAAATCAAAAAAAGCGTTTCTATATTAAAAGAGGGTAAGGTGGATTATGAATTCCGCACCACCTGTGTAAAAGAATATCACACCCAAGAGGATTTTGAAGCTATTGCTCAGTGGCTCCAAGGTGACAGCAAATACTTCTTGCAGCATTTTGAAGACAGCGGCAACCTTATCGGCGAGGGCCTTTCGGCATTTTCAAAGCAGGAAACCGAGGCTTTTGCACAAATTATAGGTAAAAAAGTACCAAATATAGGACTCAGAGGAGTTTAAAACAAGATATTGTGTACTATTTTTCAAAAAAGTACAAGAAATTGTGTTTTCAGCTCTTGACAACTATATATAGTTGATGCTATAATCGTGAGGCACCACTAAATGTGGTATCTCACTTTTATTTTTGTAACAATATATATGAGGAGGAATATAAAAATGTACACAGTTTTAAAGCGTAACGGCAAAGTTGTAGATTTTGACTTAGGCAAAATCACTCAGGCTATCACACTTGCTTTTGAAGCACAGCAGAGAGAATTTATCCCCGACATTATCGATTTTCTTGCTTTAAAGGTAACGGCAGACTTTGAGCCGAAAATCAAAGACCACAAAATCGCTGTTGAAGATATTCAGGACAGCGTTGAGCACGTTCTCGTTCAGGCAGGCTATTCAGATGTTGCAAAGGCATACATTCTTTATCGCCGTCAGCACGAAAAGCTCCGTGACATCAAGGGCACAGTTCTCGACTACAAAGAAATCGTTGACAACTATGTTAAGGTTAATGACTGGCGTGTTAAGGAAAACTCCACTGTTACATATTCAGTCGGCGGTCTTATCCTCAACAACTCAGGTGCTATCACAGCTAACTACTGGCTCTCAGAGGTTTATGACGATGAAATCGCTGCAGCTCACAGAAACGCTGACATTCACCTTCACGACCTTTCAATGCTCACAGGCTACTGTGCAGGCTGGTCACTCAAGCAGCTTATCAAGGAAGGTCTCGGCGGCGTACCCGGCAAGATAACCTCAGCACCCGCAAAGCACCTTGCAACTCTCTGCAACCAGATGGTTAACTTCCTCGGTATTATGCAGAACGAATGGGCAGGCGCTCAGGCATTCTCATCATTCGACACATACCTTGCTCCCTTCGTAAAGGTTGACAACCTTGATTACGGCACAGTAAAAAAGTGCATCGAGTCCTTCATCTACGGTGTTAACACTCCCTCACGTTGGGGTACTCAGGCTCCCTTCAGCAACATTACTCTTGACTGGACAGTACCTAATGACCTTGCAGAGCTCAACGCTATTGTTGGCGGCAAGGAAATGGACTTCAAGTATAAGGATTGTAAGAAGGAAATGGATATGATCAACCGTGCCTTCATCGAACCAATGATTGAAGGCGATGCTAACGGCAGAGGCTTCCAGTATCCTATCCCCACCTACTCAATCACACGCGACTTTGACTGGTCAGAAACACAGAACAACCAGCTTCTCTTTGAGATGACAGCAAAGTACGGCACTCCCTACTTCTCAAACTACATCAACAGCGATATGGAGCCCAGTGACGTTCGCTCAATGTGTTGCCGTCTTCGTCTTGACCTTCGCGAGCTTCGCAAGAAGTCAGGCGGTTTCTTCGGAAGCGGTGAGAGCACAGGTTCAATCGGCGTTGTTACCATCAACCTTCCCAGAATTGCATATCTTGCAAAGGACGAAGCTGATTTCTATGCACGTCTTGACAAGCTTATGGATATTTCAGCACGTTCACTTTCAATCAAGCGTAAGGTTATCACAAACCTTCTTGAAGCAGGTCTTTATCCCTACACAAAGAGATATCTCGGCACCTTTGCTAACCACTTCTCAACTATCGGTCTTGTAGGTATGAACGAAGCTGCTCTCAATGCAAACTGGCTCAGATGTAATCTTATCGATGACAAGGCTCAGCAGTTCGCTAAAGACGTACTCAACCACATGAGAAACAGACTTTCTGACTATCAGGAGCTTTACGGCGATCTTTACAACCTTGAAGCAACTCCTGCAGAAAGCACAAGCTACCGCCTTGCAAAGCATGACCTTAAGCATTATCCCGATATCATCACTGCAGCAGACAAGACAAAGAACGAGACTCCCTACTACACCAACTCATCACACCTTCCCGTTGGTTACACAGATGATATCTTCGAGGCTCTCGACAAGCAGGATGAGCTCCACACTCTTTACACTTCAGGTACTGTATTCCATGCTTATCTCGGTGAAAAGCTTCCCGATTGGAAGAGTGCAGCAAACCTTGTTAAGAAGATTGCTGAAAACTACCGTCTCCCCTACTACTCAATTTCACCCACATACTCAGTATGTAAGAACCATGGCTATATCGCAGGCGAAGAATACACCTGCCCCGAATGCGGTGAAAAAACAGAGGTTTACAGCCGTATCACAGGCTACTACCGTCCCGTACAGAACTGGAACGACGGTAAGAGTCAGGAATTCCAGCACCGTGTTGAATATGACCCTGTAAAGGCTGCAAAAAAGGAATTCGGCACCCCTGCTTACAAGCTCACAGCCGAAGCTACAACAGAAGTAGCATCAGCTAAAGAAGTTATCCTCTTCGCTTCAGCTACATGCCCCAACTGCAAAATGGCTGCTATGTTCCTTGACAAGGCAGGCATCGCTTACAAGAAGCTCCTTGCAGAAGAAAACGCAGACCTTGCAAAGCAGTACGATATCACTCAGGCTCCCACACTCGTTGTTATTGACGGCGACAAGGCAGAGAAAATCGTTAACCTTTCAAACATCAGAGCTTACACCGAAAGATAAGGTGACAAAGTGATGTATGACATTATAATCATCGGCGCCGGCCCTGCGGGGCTGACCGCCGCATTATATGCAAGACGTGCTGAAAAAAAGGTTCTTGTTATTGAAAGAGAAACCTTCGGCGGTCAGATAACGCACTCACCCAAGGTTGAGAATTATCCCGGCTTCACCGTTATGAGCGGCAACGAATTTGCCGACAAGCTAATTGAGCAGGTGATGTATCAAGGTGCTGAAATTGAACTCGACACCGTAACAGGCATCAAGGACGAAGCAGGCGATTTCACCGTAGAGTGCGAGAGAAGCTCCTTTAAAGGCAAAACCGTTATCATCGCAACAGGTGCAAAGCACAGACAGTTAGGCCTTGACAGAGAAAACGATTTCACAGGTGAAGGCGTTTCCTACTGTGCAGTGTGTGACGGTGCCTTCTATAAAGGCAAGGATGTTGCAGTTATCGGCGGCGGCAACTCGGCTCTGCAGGAAGCTATCCTTCTTGCAAAGACAAGCAAAAGTGTTACCGTTGTGCAAAACCTCCCCTTCCTCACAGGCGAAATCAAGCTTCGTGAAGAAATAGAAAAGCTCGATAATGTCAAGGTAATTCTTTCCTGTGTTGTACTGCAGATTCTCGGCGACAGTAAGTTTGAGGGCATCAAAATCAAGAATACCGAAACCGAAGAAGAAACCGACATCACCGTTGACAGCATTTTTGTTGCAATCGGTCAGCAGCCTGACAACGAAAGCTTCAAAGACGTTGTAAAGCTCAACGAATACGGCTATATCGTATCAGACGAAAGCTGTATCCCCGAAGGCAGTGTGAAAGGTATTTTCACTGCAGGTGACTGCAGAACAAAGAAAATCCGTCAGGTTGCAACAGCAATTTCAGACGGTGCAACAGCCGCTCTTGAAGCCTGCAGTTTTCTTGGATAAAAACATCAGCGCGTTTTTGATTCGTCTTGGCTCCCCTGAAAGGGGAGCTGAATTTTGCGAAGCAAAATGCTGAGGGGTTCCGCGCCAGAAAAAAGAATGCCCCGCGGCGAGCGTAACAAAATATGAGTTTATATGACAAATCCACCTGTTCAGGCAGGTGGATTTGCATTTTTAGCAGGATAAAGAATGAAGTTGGCGGCGGCTCCACAAAAATCGCATAAATGCGATTTTAAGGCGACCTATGGTCGCTTGCCGGACTTCGTCCGGCGGTGGAGCCGCCTCACCGCCGACCCACTCTGCGGGACAAAGCTAAACCTTTCCGCAAACTACTCACAGCCATCTCTCATCTGCAGAATCTGTGATTTCCTATAACAGTAATAATGGGTCTTGAATGCATAAAGGCATTGCTTGTCTTTTTTGGGTTATAATAATATATTGCGCCTCCGCTGGGATCCCAACCGTTTATGCAGTCTCTTGCGGCTTTTTTAGACGCTTCTGTTGCAGCTATGCTCCAGTTGCTGTCATTGACGCAGGAAAAAGCACCCCTCTGATAAATTACACCTGCAATCGAATCCGGGAAAGATGAATGCTCCACTCTGTTTAGCACCACGGCGCCTACTGCCACCTGACCTGTGTAACTCTCACCTCTTGCCTCTGCGGCTATAAGTTTGGCCAGCAAGTTAATATCGTTCTGAGAGTATTTTCCTGAGGCTGAAGTTGATGACGAGCCGAGGCCTAAAAATTTCAGTGTTTTCGGTCCTGCTATGCCGTCTGCAGTTATGCCGCAGTTTTTTTGAAAAGCCTTCACCGCTTTTTGTGTTGCACTGCCGTAGATGCCGTCAACTGAGCCTTTATAATATCCAAGCTCTTTCAGCTTCTTTTGCACCCTTCTCACTTCTTCGCCTCTTGAACCGAGCTTTGACAGGGCAGAAATTGCCGAGTCACTACTCCCATATTTTTCCGAAACTACATATGCACCCGATGAAATTGTTGCAACCACAAGAAGCAGGCACAAAAGGATTTTTATCTTTTTATTAAAATGCATAAACTAACACCTCTGAAAATAGAGTGTGAAAAAAACTGTAAAATATGCATAATTTTATAAAAAAGATACTCCGTCTGATAAAAATTCAGGCGGAGTATTTAATGATGTTTACTTATGACGGATCCATATTAAACCATGCATGGAAGCGGTCAATATCATAAATTTTGTTCTTCTTTTTTCTGGGAACATGCTTATAGAGCTTATATGGCTGAGGATAGAGTGCAGTTTTAAAGTAAGTGTCTGCTGTTTCAGCCTTAACGGGTACACTGCCGCAAAGAGGACATTTGCCGTACTCCTCGCCTGTTCTCACACCGCACTCACTGCATACTTTAGGATAGGTTTCAGTGGCGGCTTCAATTCCGTTTTCATCGGAGCTTTCAACGCGTACCGAAATGCCGTAAGACGAGAGTATGCGGAAAAACTCACGGCAGAAGCTGACATCCTTGGTGCTGTAATTAAAACCGATATGCATATAGCCGTTGATGCTGATTGCTGAGGTGAAAACGCTCATATCATAAACTCTTGCATCGCCGCCCACAAGCTCAAAACGCTCAATGGCATCACTCATTACCTGAGGTATTTTCACATTACCCATATTGGTGAAAACAACTGTCATTTCACTGTTATGGCTCTTTTTCTGCATTGAGTTCATTCCCCACTGCTTGAAAATTGAAAGAATAAGCTGCGCGGCAAGATTCTGAGTCATAGCAAAGCTGTGATTGATGAAAGCCTGCTGATTTTCTTTGGTGTTGTACTTTTTAAGCTGACCTCTTACAGCCTCAATAATCTCCTCGTGAGTCACATCTTTTCTGCCCTCGGGATTGAAATGGATGGGCATAGGTGATGTAAAATTACGGATTGAATCGCTGGGGAAGAACTGTCTGAGGTTAACGGGTATATCAATAATAATTGCCTTGTTTATTGGTTCTTTCGCCGATTTGATGATTGCAAGAATCATCGCCGAAGCAATAAACTCCGTAACTGTCAGGCCGCGCTCTTTGCAAAGAGGCTTCAGCTCACTGAAAGGCAGGATGCCGCAGATATAATTCTGATAGTCTTTCACATAATCCTTGGGCAAGACATAGGATTCTTCTCTTTTGACCTTGGGTAATTTTTCTTTTGTTGCATAGCGTCTGAACGGGTTTTCAAGCTCAGTTTCACTTGCCTTTTCGTCACCGAAGCGAACACCCTCAAAATCATTTCTGTCTGCTCCGCCAAGCACCATATATTCAGCCACAACGCTTTTGAGTATCTCAACAAAGCCTGTTCCGTCACCGTAAATATGATTAGCTTCAATTGAAAGTCTGCGCTTATAATAAAGGAAAACTATCTCAGGTGCGCCGTCTCTGCCAAGGCGTCTCAGCTCTGCAGGGCGGTTTTCTTCAGGTAAAACTGCAGGCAACACATCACACTTTTCGAGATATGCCCAATAGTAACCCTTCACATCACGGTACATAAGAAGAGGGTATCGGGGAATTATATTCTCAACTGCTTTTTTGAGTCTTTCAGGGTCTATTTCTTCGTTTTTGAACACTGCCGAAAGACGGAAAAGTCTTGATTGCTTTGAGCCTTCTATAGCCGAAAACATAATGGCGGCGGTGTCATTTTTCATCCACTCATATTTTTTCATAGGTTATCATCCTTGGTTTTTATTTGCGAAAATCGCCAGTGTTTTTATTATACATAAAATTATTATAAAAGGCAATTGAATAATAAAAAAATTTAAAAACATGCATAAAAGGACACAGCCGAAGCCGTGTCCTTTCGTACTATTATCAATATGCAACCTTCTTATATCCGCTCGGAACTTTGAAAACTGAGCTTGTGGGTGTGTCATTGATTTTGGCTATTGCTAAATATTCAGAACTGCCGTCTGCATAAGTAACTTCAAGTCCTACCGGCTTGCCCTCATAGAATGTAAAGACTTTCTTCATACCGGTTTCTTTATCTGTGTAATACTCCTCGATAGCAGTATTTCCTTTATAAAGTGCGGTTTTTGCTTTTACGCCTTTGGCATCTGACATATCAAGAATTACACCCATAACCGCAGCACTGTAAACCATTGCATAAGCTGACTCATCATCCAGCACAGAATAGGTCTTCTTATCGTCGTAAATCAGATAAACCTTTTCTTTGTTCAGATCAATAAGATATTCAAAATCTCTGAATTTCTTATTATTTTTATAATCATATCTGATGAAAATCTTAGTATCTCTGACTGCATAAGTGTAATCTAAAAGATTGCCGTAACCGTCGTTGAGATTTGTTACCTTTACACTCCAGTCGCCGTCAGTGAAGTACTTCTTATACTTGCTCACTTTTGAAGCCTTTACGCTCTTGCTATCAGTGTAAACTGCAATTGAATCACAATATGTACACCATTTTGTCTTACCGTCTGCTTTATAATATGCTCTTACTCTGAATCTGTACTTTGTAGAAGCTTCAAGACCTGTAACGGTATAGCTGAGCTTGGATGTTGTCTTTACCGCCTCATACTTTTTCTTGCTTGAGTTATATTTATATAATCTGTAGCCCTTTGCACCTTCAACCTTGTCCCATTCAAGAGTAATTGAAGAAGCTGTCTTCTTGGTTGCTTCGAGATTTGTTTTTCCTATTTCAGAAAATTTGAGTGTTACAGTATAAAGCTTGCTGTATTTTGTTCCTTTAGTACCTTTAACAAAGGTTTTGATTGCAAATTTATAGCTTTTGCCTGTCTGCATATCAGGGAACTTATAATCAAATTCCTCTGCTTCTCTGTCATGGATTGTTGCAATTCTCACCCATTTATTGTTTTCTCTCTTATAAAGAATATATCCGCTGATGCCCTTATTTATATTGCTCCAGCTGAATACCAAGCCGCCTGCATAACTGCGTTTTACATGTAATGAAACATAAGGCACATCATCAGGTGAATTATGAATAACAGTAGTTATATCCTCACTGTAATATTTCACATCATTTACAATAATAAATGATCTTACGCCGATTTCATATGTGCTGTAGCAGATAAAATTATACACATAAGCGGCTGCATTGTTTGTTGTTGACTGATAGACCCATTCTCCGTCAACCTTTAAAAAGACATCATAACCGTCTGCAGTTTTGTCATAATCCCAAAGAAGAACACACTGCGATTGATTTGAACTGCTGACTTTAAGTCCTGTAGGCGCTTTCGGAAGCACTATCTCAGGCTCGGTTGTTTCTTCCTCTTCGGGAGTTGTGGTTGTAGTTTCATCCTCTTCGGGAGCTGTTGTCTCTTCCTCAGGCTGAGTTGTAGGCTCAGTTGTTGTTTCCTCTTCGGGAGCCGTTGTTTCTTCCTCAGGCTGGGTTGTAGGTTCTGTGGTTGTCTCTTCCTGAACCTCAGTTGTGGTCTCCTCCTGCGGCAGAGTACCGTCGACAGCAAGTGAAGCTGTGCTGAACACGGTAATGCACACAAGGAGCATTGCTAAAATTTTTGTAAGCTTTTTCATATGTATTCTCCTTTTCATATTTCCTTATCAGTATAGTATCACCCAAATGTGTAATCTGTGTGAAAAAAACGTTATGATTACAAAACTGTAATATGTTTTTTGACAAAAACTGTATGGAAGCATTTTCACTACCATACAGTTCACTTTTTTATTATAAATCTTTCAAATGCTTGCTTCTGCTGGGGTGACGAAGCTTACGAAGAGCCTTTGCTTCAATCTGTCTGATACGCTCTCTTGTAACGTTGAATGCCTTACCAACCTCTTCGAGAGTCTGAGGAGTACCCTCACCGAGACCGAAACGAAGACGAAGAACCTCAGCTTCTCTGGGAGTGAGAGTTTCAAGAACCTCGTTAACCTTTGTCTTAAGGAAGGTCATAGCTGCTGCGTCGGCGGGTGAAAGGGCATCTTCATCGGGAATGAAGTCGCCAAGGTGGCTATCTTCCTCTTCACCGATGGGTGTTTCAAGTGAAACCGGCTCCTGTGAAATGCGGAGAATTTCGCGTACCTTATCAACGCTAAGACCAAGCTCCTTTGCAATGTCCTCGGGAGTAGGTTCTTTGCCGTCACGGTGAAGAAGCATATTGCTTGCCTTCTTTACCTTGTTGATGGTTTCAACCATATGAACAGGTATACGGATAGTTCTGCCCTGGTCAGCAATAGCTCTTGTGATTGACTGTCTTATCCACCATGTGGCGTAAGTTGAGAACTTGAAGCCCTTTGAGTGGTCAAACTTATCAACAGCCTTAATAAGACCAAGGTTACCCTCCTGGATAAGGTCAAGGAACATCATACCGCGACCTACATATTTCTTTGCGATACTTACAACAAGACGAAGGTTAGCCTTTGTGAGGATTTCCTTTGCTTCCTTGTCATTGTTTTCAATTCTGATGGCAAGTTCAATTTCCTCTTCAGGTGACAGCAGAGGTACTCTGCCGATATCTTTAAGATAAACCTTGACGGGGTCATCGATGACACTTTTAGCATCAACAGCTGAAACAGACACACTGTCATAGTCCTTGGGCATATCAATATCAACGGTAATATCGTCAAGCGAGTCACCGCTGAAATCGTCGATAATTTCAACACCCTTGCTTTCCAGCTTCGAATATATTTCATCCATTTTTTCCATATCAACATCAGCTTCAACAATAACGGCATCAATTTCAGATGAATTGATTTTGCCGTTTGCAACACCTCTGTCAATAAGTGCTTTTAAGAGTAATTCCTTGTCATGATTATCCATAATATTACATCCTTGCCTTTCTGTTTGGTTTATTATAAGCTATTAACTTAATTTTAGCAATAGTTTTTTGTCAGTTATTTATGCCTTTTTATTGAAAAGCCTGAGAAAATCTTCATCGCTCAAGCTTCCTGCAGTTGCCGCCTTGTTGGTCTTTTCTTTGCTGTGCTTTATGACATCAATGCAGTCTGTGCAGGTTTTGAAGGTAGAAGAAAGATTTTCGTTTTTCTTTGTTATTCTTACAAAAGCACTCATCTGCTCAGTTGTGAGAGCTTGTGAGAAGAAAGTAAACTCCAGGCTCTCGCCTTCTTTTATTCTTTCGCATATTGCGGTGAATATGGCCCGGTTGTCACTGACGCTGAAATCCCCGGCGGTTATTTCACCTTCTATACGCCGCACAAAATCAGGGTTATAATAAATGCACGCTATAAATAATTCTTCCGCCTTTATTGCTTTAATATTCGTGGAATTTTGCAGTGCCGCCTTAGCATTTTCGCTCATAGAAGTCTGCTGTATATTTTTAAATCGGTTTTTGTTTTCGATTCTCGCAGTCTTTCTGCCGATTTGCTCAATTCTTGTGATAATAGATTTTTTATCTACACTTAATTCCTCGGCAAGACGTGATGAATAAATATCCTGTGCTATTTTGTTTTTTGTTCCGGATAGAATTTCAGCCGCCGCATCAAGATATTTCATCTTGCCGTCGCTGCTCATGAGATCAAGGTCTTTTCTTGCTCTGAGAAGCTCAAACTCAATATCATTCGCCGCACCGTCAATAAGATTCCTTATCCTTTCGGGACCGAATTTGCGGAGTATCTCGTCCGGGTCCTTGCCGCCACTCAGATGCACCACACGCACCTTCATACCAATGGAATTGAGCACACCGAGAGCTCTTGAAGTTGCCTTCTGCCCTGCCTCATCATTATCGTAGCACAGCAAAATCTCATCGGCATAGCGTGAGAGAAGATGCGCCATTTCACCCGTAAATGCGGTGCCGAGACAGGCAATAACATTTGTAAAGCCTGCCTGGTGAAGGGTAATGGCATCCATATAGCCTTCAACTAAAATCAGACTCTTCTCGCCTGAGTTTTTGGCAAAGTTCAAGCCGAAAACACCAAGACTCTTTTTATAAACGAGAGTGTCCGATGAGTTGATATATTTGGGCTTTGAGTCGTCAAGCACTCTGCCGCCGAAAGCCACTACATTCCCCCGTACATCAATAATGGGCACCATGACTCTGTTTCTGAAGGCATCGTAAAAGCGTACCCTGCCGTCTTTTTCACTTTTGTTGGCAAGATTTGCTTCGTAGAGCTCTTCCCATGAATATCCCTTTTCTCTCATGTGCTTTAAAAGTGCATCCCATTTGTTCGGAGCAAAGCCTAAACCAAATCGGGTGATAGTACTTTTTTTCATGCCTCTTGCCTTGAAATATTCCAGACCCTCTTTGCCGTCTTCACTGAAAAGGCAAGAGTTGAAAAATCTTGCGGCTTCCTTGTTAATCTCATACATACGCTTTCTTTTTTCAGCCATAGAATTGTCATAGCCTTCACTTGGCATAACCATTCCGGCTTTGTCACAGAGATAGCGCACAGCCTCAGCAAAGTCGAGATTTTCCGCCCTTCTTATGAAACTGATGACCTCACCGCCTGCACCGCAACCGAAACAGTAAAAGCTCTGAGAGTCGGGATAAACCGTAAATGACGGTGTTTTTTCATTATGGAAAGGACAAAGTCCCACAAGATTTTTGCCGCGTCTCTTAAGAGGAGTATACATAGATATGGTCTGCTCAATGTCGCATCTCATTCTCAGCTCCATAAGGAACTCATCAGGAAACCTGCCTGCCATAATTTCACCGCCCTTCTTTAATTTAAATGCATTTTTATCATCCGTTCCAGCCGCTGGGAATAAAATAGTCACCGAAAACTTTAAGTGCATAGCCGTCCGTCATACCTGCTATGTAATCTGTGGCAGCTCGCTCTGCGCCGTCTTTCCAGGCAATTGCTATGTACTCGTTGGGAAGCTCGTCCGGGTGGGTACTGAAAAACTCATAAAGTTTCTGTATGAGGGCAATTGCCTTGCTCTCCTCACCCTTACAAATGGGGTTTGTATAAACCCTGTCAAACATAAAATCGTGAAGTATATCAAAGGCACTCTGCACATTACTGTCAAGACAGACTGTGTCCGTAGTGTTATTGATAGCTGACATAACAAGTGTATTTATTCTCTGGCTTTTTGTTTCGCCCAGATATCGTCTTGCTTCAATAGGTATATTACCCTCACTTATTACTCCGCCTCTGATAGCATCGTCAATATCGTGATTTATATAAGCAATTTTATCTGCAAGCTTAACTATTCTGCCTTCAAGGGTGCATGCCTCTTCGCCTCTTGTGTGGCAGACAATGCCGTTTCTCACCTCATAGGTAAGATTAAGCCCTTTGCCTTTATCTTCAAGGAAGTCCACAACTCTCAGACTCTGCTGATAGTGCTTGAAGCCTTCGGGGAAAACCTCATTTAAAGCTCTCTCCCCTGCGTGACCGAAGGGCGTGTGACCTAAATCGTGACCCAAAGCAATAGCTTCCGTGAGAGTTTCGTTGAGTCCCAGACCCATAGCTATTGTTCTTGCTATCTGTGACACCTCAAGAGTGTGGGTAAGTCTTGTCCTGTAATGGTCAGAGTCGGGCGACAGGAAAACCTGAGTCTTATGCTTGAGACGTCTGAAAGCGCTGCAGTGAATAATTCTGTCTCTGTCTCTCTGATAGGCAGTTCTGACGGGACATTCCTCTTCGGGGACAAGTCTTCCCTTTGTATTTTCACAAAGTGTGCCGTACTGAGATATGGTTTTTCGCTCATTTTCCAGTGTTCTGAGTCTGATATGAGACATTTTTACCACCCCTTTTTTTGATACCTTTAAATATATATACGCGTTTTTTCTGATTTTACCCCTAAAAAAATATTAAATTTCACAATATTTTTCATCAATCACACTACAGTCAAATCTGCCGTTTGAAAGATCAATGAGTTTTGCGCGGAAAATGCCCACAAGATCCTCGGGAATTCTGAAAGTAACTGTTACATTATCCGTAAACTCCGTATCCTCCACAATGCCTCCGCTTTCACAGACCAAGGGCACAAGCCGTCCGTAAAAATTGTAATCCGTTTCAACCTTTACAATTTTACAAAGAGACATAGTGATTATTCCGCCTGCATCAAGAGCAATCTTCGCTCCGTGGGAATATGCTCTGACCAATCCGCC
>JAZSPF010000127.1:0-6539 GCA_045537315.1 Acutalibacteraceae bacterium | reverse complement strand
AAAAATAAGCGGAATTTCACATTTTATTGAGCATATAGTTTTTAAGGGCAGTGAAAAAAGATCGGCTTTCCATATAGCCGAGGGAATGGATGAAATAGGCGCTCACGTCAACGCCTACACCACAAAGGAATATACCTTCTTTTACACAAAGGCTCTGGATTATCAGATTGTGAAGGCGGCTGACATCCTCTTTGATATGATAAGAAATCCCCGACTTGACCCAAAAGATATCGAAACCGAAAAGGGTGTAGTCCTTGAGGAAATCAATATGTGCGAGGATGACCCGGGAGATGTGGTCTATGAAGTCAATGAAAGTGCTCTTTTCAGCGGTACCACACTGGAAATGAAAATCTTAGGCGAAAAAGAAACCGTCAGCGCCTACACTGCCGAAGAAATAAAAGAATATATGAAAAACAACTACTGCGGTAAAAGAATAGTGGTAGGTGTAAGCGGCAATTTCCCCGAAGAAGAAATGATGGGAAAAATAAAGGAATATTTTTCGGCACTGCCTGAGGAAGGCGAGGCAAATAAAATATATGATGTGCCTTTTAACAAAGGTATTACACTTAAAACAATGCCAACTGAGCAGACTCACATAATGATGTGCCTGCCCGGTGTGGGAATTGAACACGAGGATTTATATCCCTTGCAGGTGTGTATGTTTATTTTAGGCACGGGTACATCTTCAATGCTCTATCAGAGAATAAGAGAACAGCTGGGTCTTTGCTACAGTGTTGACAGTTGGCTCGGACGCTATATGGGCGGCGGATATATTGCAGTCTCAATGAGTCTTTCTCCCGCGTCCGAAGAAAAAGCAATTAAAGAAGCACTGAAAATATTGAGGAATTTTTCTCAGACGGTGACACAAAGACAGGTGGATATAGCAAAAGAGAAGCTTATATCAAGTCTGATAATGTCCCGTGAACAGCCTCAGTCAAAGTTTTCTTCAATGGGATATAATATGCTGCTTTTAGGCAGATTTATTGAGGATGACGAAATAATAAGATCTATTAAAAATATAACTCTCGACGATGTAATAAAAGCGTCGCAGAAATATTTTGACCCCCAAAAGATGTCATTTACGGCAGTGGGTAAGGTTAAAAATGAAAAGGAATATAAGAAACTTTTAGAAGGTGAAAAACAATGAGTGCAGTTTCAAATGCAAAGAGAATTGTTGTTAAAGTAGGAACTTCAACACTCACTCACGAAACAGGAAAAATCAATATAAGACGCATGGTAAAGCTCTGCAGTGTTCTTGCAGATTTGCACAATTCAGGCAAGGAAGTTGTCCTTGTTACCTCAGGTGCCATCGGTGTAGGTGTAGGCAAGCTTGGTCTCAAGGAAAGACCAAAGGACATCCCCGGCAGACAGGCTGCGGCAACTGTGGGTCAGTGCGAGCTTATGTTTATGTATGATAAATTTTTCGGTGAAAACGGCGTAAAAACAGGACAGCTTCTCATAACCAAGAGTGATATCGAAAACGACAAGAGAAGAGAAAACCTTGAAAACACATTCGAGAAGCTTTTTGAATATGAAGCAGTGCCTATAATAAATGAAAACGACTCCGTTGCAACAGAGGAAATCGTCTATGGCGACAATGACTCGCTGTCAGCTATTGTTGCAAGACTTATAAAGGCGGATGCACTTATCATACTCTCAGACATTGACGGTCTCTTTGACGAAAACCCCAATGACAATCCCGATGCGAGACTTATCCCTGTTGTCAGAGAGATTAACGAGGATATAACATCTCTTTGCGGCGGTGCAGGCACAGACAGAGGCACAGGCGGAATGATTACCAAAATCCATGCCGCTGAAATTGCCACAGGTGCAGGCATACCCACTGTTATAATGAACGGAACTGCACCTCAGGATATTTATAAGCTTATTGACGGACACAGTGTAGGTACACTTTTTACTGCAAAGGAGAGATAAGAATGCTCACTCAGTTAGGCATAAATGCAAAAAAAGCTGAACGTGTGCTTATGACAGCTTCAAGCGAAAAGAAAAATGAAGCACTCAGAAGTATTGCAAAAGCACTTATAGAAAACAGCGATTACATAATCGAAAAGAATATTCTTGATATCGAAAAAGCAAAGCAGGGCGGTATGAGTGAAAGCATGATTGACCGACTGAAGCTTGATGAAGGCAGAATTAAAGGCATCAGCGATGCGGCACTTCAGGTTGCAGCTCTCGATGACCCCTGCGGCAAGGTTATAAGCGGCACTAAGCGCCCTAACGGTCTTGTTATCGAAAAGGTGACAGTACCCCTTGGTGTTATTGCGGTTATATTTGAGGCACGTCCCAATGTTACCGTTGATGCGGCGGCACTTTGCCTGAAATCGGGTAACACTGTTATTCTGCGCGGCGGCAAAGAGGCTATCAATTCCAACAAAGCCATGGCAGAAATTATGAGAGATGCCATAGCCAAGGCTGGTCTTCCCGAGGACTGCATACAGCTTGTAGAGGACACCTCAAGAGACAGTGCCACAGCCCTTATGAGAATGAACGCTTATGTTGACGTACTCATTCCCCGTGGCGGTGCAGGGCTTATTAAGTCCTGTGTTGAGAACGCAAGCGTACCCGTAATTGAAACGGGAACGGGCAACTGCCACGTATATGTTGATAAAGACGCAAATCTCAGCATGGCAACTGAAATTATATATAACGCCAAGACTTCACGCCCAAGTGTCTGCAACGCCTGCGAAAGCCTTGTTATTCACCGTGATATTGCAAAAGAGGCACTGCCTATGATTAAGGCAAGGCTTGATGAAAAGAATGTGATAATCCACGGTGACGAAGAAACGGCAAAAATCCTCAGCGGTGTTGTACCTGCAAATGAAGAGGATTACGGCAGAGAGTACCTTGCCTATGAAATCAGCGTTAAAATTGTCTCGGATATTGACGAGGCCATAGAGCATATAATGAAATACTCAAGCGGCCACAGTGAATGCATCGTGACAGATAACTACTTCTCACAGAAAAAATTTACCGAGGAAATCGATGCAGCGGCAGTGTACGTCAATGCATCAACAAGATTTACTGACGGCGGTGAATTCGGCTTCGGTGCAGAAATAGGCATATCAACCCAGAAGCTCCATGCAAGAGGTCCCTTGGGACTGCCTGAGCTGACAAGCGTAAAATATGTCATTAAGGGTGAAGGACAAGTAAGATAATTGCGTAAATATCAACGCGTTTTTGATGCTTTTTCCGCGTCAGGAAAAAGTATGCCACGCGGCGGGCAAATATGAAGTGTGTTTTATATTTTATGGAGGTTTTGTTTTGAAGAAGAAACGCTCAAAATTAAATCTGTTTGTGGGTCTGTTTGTTCTGCTGCTGGCTCTTGTGGGCACAGCATCTCTTATCATGACTCTTCACGGCAGGATTACTGCGCAGATAAAAGAGAAAAATGAGACACTCTACAGTGAGTATGAGGATTTTATCGCTCCCGTTATAATGAATGACCCTGACACCTTTGACGATGTGACGCTGGCAGATAAAAATCAGCTCATTAGCATAACCATATGGTCAATTCTTGACGGCAACATCGAGCCTGACAAATATGAGTACACCGATAGCGGTATGCTTTTGCCTGAGGGTGAGGTAGAGAAAAAATTTACATCCCTTTTCGGCAGTGAGGTCAGGATAGCGCACAGCAGTGTTGACGGCGGCGGTATTGACTTCAGGTACAGCGAAGAGAAAAAGTCATATATTATTCCTATTACGGGCATAACTCCTATTTACACCCCGGACGTTATTGACGCTGACGAAAAGAGCAGCTATACCGTCCTTACGGTGGGTTATCTTTATTCCGCCGACTGGCAACAGGACAGCGACGGAAATATGGTGCCGCCTGAGCCGGGCAAGCATATGAAAATCACTCTGGGTAAAAATGCAGACGGCACATATTACATCAGAGCGATACAAAATGTTTAACTGAATATGAAATCTTTATTATTTTACATTTATCTTTCAGATATTTGTTGACATTTGCGTAAAAAAAATATATTATATTATATGTATGAGTGTACGGCTTTGAGCTGTATTCAAAATATTTTACCCGAATTCAAATTTTATGAAAATCGCAGGAGGTAAACATGAAAAGATTAACTAAAAAGTATCTGATGATTCTCATTACTGTTGTTGCACTCTTCACACTGACAGTATTTGCAGTATCAGCAGATGACGTAGACCCGGCAACTTGTGACCACAAACTTTACCCCTCATATGAAGGTAATGTTATTGCTCCCAACTGTACAGAGGACGGATATACAGAGGTTGTCTGCGGCAATTGTGACACTGTAATAGGTCGTGTACCCGGTTCAGATGTGCCTGCAAAGGGTCACAAATATACATGGACTATGGGCGTAAACGGTGACCACTATGAAAACAACGGTCAGTGCAGTGTTTGTAAGCTTAATGTAAAAGAAAGAGATGACGCTGGAAAAGTTGTCATTTATTATGGAGTATCACTCTATAATCCTGCAGTAGCCAAGAGCTATGACGCAAACATTCCTTACGCAAAGGTTGTTACAGAAAGAGTGGGCATTGCAGACGCTAAGTTTGTTGATGTTATTTATGTCAAAGCAAACACCGCTATTGCTGACGATGCTGCACTTCTTAAGAAATTTAATGAAGTACCGGCAACCTGTGAAAAAGATGCTGAATACGGCGAGTATAAATTACTTGGTTGGTACGATAATGAGTTCGTTCTTATCGATGCAGAGCCTGCTACTACACAGAGTATTTTATACAGCCCGGAAACCCTCGTTACCGAGAATATAAGCTTATATGCAGGCTTCCAGGGTGATGGCGAAGTTACATATACAGTTAAATACTACAATTACAACGGTGTAGCTCTTGCAAGCAGCAAGGCAGTTCCTCACGGTGCAGCATCTGTTTACAAGCTTGATACTCCCACCAGAGGTTCTGATGCTCAGAACAGATATAAATTCCAGTATTGGGCATATGACAACAAGGAAGTAGATCTTACAGCAATTTACGGTGATGTTTCAGTATTAGCCGATTACTTAGCTATTCCAAGAGAATACAATATTAAGTATTTTACAGATGAAACCTGCACAGTGCCTATTTTCAATGCAGATAAAGTTGTTGAAGACAGCCATGTAAAATACGGTGACGTAGCCCCCAACGGTTATGCAATTCCTGTTGAAGCACTGGAAAAGGCAAGAGATGACCAGTACGTATATGCATGGACAGGCCAGTGGGTAATGGCTAACCGTCAGGACTATGTTGTTTCACTCAGCTCATTTTCAGTTCCTGAGGGCACACCCGATCTCACTGACGGCAGCACAGAAATCCGTCTTATTCCTAAGTATGTAAAGAACCCCAGAGTTTATGAGCTTGAAGTTACAGTTCTCTATCCCGATGATAACAACTATCATCCCGAGGATGTATATATTCAGGTTTTATATTCAAACGGTAAGGTAGCCGGTGGTCAGTACGCAACAAAGATTAACGACTCAACATATAAGTATACATTCCTTGTTAACCACAGCGTGAGCTACACAATTGCAGCAACTTCAACAGGTTATGAGAGTGAAAAAGTCAGCCCGTTTGTCAGCGGCATTGGTCCTAGTGGTGCAATTATCACAATGGAAAAGGTTCCGGCATTTAATTGCGGATGTATCTGTCACACCATCTTCAAACCTCTTTGGGTAAGAATACTCAATATTCTTTACTCGCTCTTCGGTTATGAGCATGTTTGCTGTAACGATATGTTTGCTAATATCGGTCCCTCTCTTAACTACGGTCCCGGTAAAAACTAAGCATTAAATATAATTGAGCCATCCGCTTTTGGCGGATGGCTTTTTTCACTAAAAATATAAAATCCTGCAATCTGATGAAATGCAGGAAGTATATCAAAATGTAATCAGATTATTTTTTCTTCAGGTGCTTCTGTATTATCACTGCTCTTGAAAAGAGCGACTAATTTCATAATGAAGTCAATGATGATCTGAATAAGCTCAGCATAATTCACATTGGTTTCCCCCTTATCTATATTATTCTCTGTTCACGCTATTAGTATACAGCAATATTATAATTTTGTCAACAGTTTGTTAAAAAATAATTTACTTTTCAATGTAACAAATTTTACATAGGAGAAAATTCGACAAAAAATAGGCGACAGCTCTTTTTAAAGTGTCGCCTTTTTATTAAATTGTGCTGATAAAAAACAACTCAGGAGCTTATTTGTTCTTTTTACGGTTCTTCAGGGGCTTTTTCTCAGTCTCAGTTTCCGATGATGTCTCTGCTTCCTGCTCGGGGAGAGGCGGTTCGGGCTGCTTTACAAACAAGTGGCTTTCATTTGTGCAAATGCGAACTGCACGTTCCAGAACATGCACCATAACCTCACTATGCTTTCCGCCGTATTCGCCGTCCAGTGTCCATTCAACTTCCTCATAAGGGGAGGTGATTTTAATTTTGCTTGTTCTGATATAAATAACTCTCTTGCCGTCATAATCCTGCTTCTGAGCTTTTCTTATTGTGGGGATAATGTCAAATAGTCCCATTTCAGG
>JAZSPF010000123.1:0-4662 GCA_045537315.1 Acutalibacteraceae bacterium | reverse complement strand
GGCTCAGATGAAGAATGCGGAATGGAAGATTTGAAAGCATATCTTAAAGAGCAAAAAATGCCTGATGTTTCCCTTGTGCCTGACGCTGACTTTCCTTGCAGTGTGGGTGAAAAAGGTATATATCATTTCTGGTGCGAGAGCGAAAAACCTTTCTTCGACATTCTTGATTTCTGTGGCGGAGAAGCTTTCAATATTGTTCTTGATAATGTCAGCGTCAAAATTAAGCTGAGTGATGCTGTTCTCAATGAACTGACAGAAAAGACTCAGGATAAAGATGAATTTGCTCTCGAAAGCGACGGAGAAACATTGACACTTATTTCAAAAGGTATCGCTAAGCACGCAAGTATACCCGAAGGTTCAGTCAATGCGGCGTATATTGCTGCAAAA
The DNA here is from genome assembly GCA_045537315.1 of Acutalibacteraceae bacterium. Taxonomy (GTDB): domain Bacteria; phylum Bacillota; class Clostridia; order Oscillospirales; family Acutalibacteraceae; genus UBA6857. Next base: position 4,275 of record JAZSPF010000123.1, on the reverse strand, counting down.
CTGCTCTCGGAGTGTAAGAGCCTTTGCGAAAATGATAAAGATATAATGGCAATGGCCGCAGATATACTTTCATGCAGCTACGGCGGCGGAATAGGCGTGACACACGAGGATATTAACTTCGGCAAACTCACCAGCGTTAACGGAATGGTCAAAACAGAAAACGGCAGGCTTTGCCTTAGCTTCGATTGCCGCTACGGTGATACTCTCAGTGCAGAATATCTGGAAAGTGAAAGCGAAAAAACTTTATTGAAAAAAGGTTTTACTGTCACTTATAAAAATAATAGTGCAGGCTTTTCAATTCCGAAAAACAGCAAAATTCCTGATGTACTTGAGGATATTTATTGTCAGGTAACAGGTGAAAGACTCGGCAGAGTACGTATGTCGGGCGGCACCTATGCAAGACGTCTTAGCAACGCTTTTTCTATCGGCACCTCAGTTATTATGAAAGACAGAAAATCTCCTGTCCTGATTATGCCTGACGGACACGGTGGCCCGCACCAGTGCGATGAAAGAATTGACCTTGAGGGATTTTTTGAGGCTGTGAGAATACTCACACATTATGTTATAGCTCTTGACGGGATTTTAAATGAGTCTGATAAATAATGCGATGTAACATAAAATTATAGGCTGATGCTCTGTTAAGTGAGAGCATCAGCCTTCTCTTATGTTATTCTTTCAGCTAACAGTTTGTCTTTATGTTTTTCAAGCACTTCAATCAGCTTATCTTTTTTATTAGGTGCCATACCGCACAGAGGCCCTCTGAGATAGCCGACATCCATGCCAAGATATTTCATAGCTTCTTTTATTGGTATTGGATTGACATCACTGAATATTGCTTCAATCAAATCAAACACGTCTTCCTGCATTTCGTTAGCTTCGCCATATTGGTGCAAAATAGCTTTTACGGTCATCTCGTGAGTAAACTTCGGCAATATGTTGGAAAGCACGGAAATAACGCCTTTGCAGCCGAGATATGCCGATGCAGTTATCAGGTCGTCGTTGCCGATATAAAAAGTCAATCTGTCTTTACATAAAGCAAGTGACTTAACAAGCTTTGCAATGTTCGGGTCAGCTTCTTTAACGCCGATTATATTTTTGTGGTGGGAGAGTGCTTCATATGTTTCAGGCAAAACATTAAGCCCTGTTCTTGAGGGTACATTGTAAATGAGTAAGGGCTTTGTGAGGTTGTCAGCAAGAAAAGTATAATGTCTGATAAGCCCCTGCTGAGAAGTTTTGTTGTAATATGGTGTCACCATAAGGTGTGCATCAATACCTGTTTTTTCAGCCTCCTTGGCTAAATCGAGAGTAAAAAAGGTGCTATTACTGCCTGTACCGCCAAGCAGAGGAACGCGTCCTTTAATCTTTTCGGCGGCGAAGGAAAACAGCTTTAAACGCTCATTTACACTTAATGTCGAGCCTTCTCCTGTTGTCCCACAAACAATAATAGCATCCGTACCGTTTGTAATTTGGAATTCTATAAGCTTTGCAAATCCCTCAAAATCAATTTGACCTTCCTTGTCAAAGGGTGTTATTATCGCAACACCGCTGCCAACGAAGAGGGGATTCATTAAAAGCCTCCTTAGTCCATATAACCCTCAGCTGCAAGAAGCTCTGCAAGAAGAACTGCACCGCCTGCTGCACCTCTGAGTGTGTTGTGTGAAAGACATACAAATTTATAGTCGTACTGTGAGTCTTCACGAAGTCTGCCGATTGAAACAGCCATACCGTTTTCAAGTGTACGGTTAAGCTTTGTCTGAGGCATATTGTCTTCTGTAAAGTAGTGAAGGAACTTCTTGGGAGCTGAGGGAAGTTCTAATTCCTGAGCTCTGCCTGAATAGTTTTCCCATACCTTGATGATTTCTTCCTTTGAGGGCTTCTTGCCGTCTTCAAAGCGCATAAAAACTGCACCCATGTGTCCGTCCGAAACGGGAACTCTAATGCACTGAGCTGTGAAAGCGGGAGATGTAGCGTTCTTGATTACGCCATTTTCAACAGTACCCCAAAGCTTTAAGGGCTCCTGCTCGCTCTTTTCTTCTTCGCCGCCGATGTAGGGGATTACGTTATCTATCATTTCGGGCCAGCTTTCAAAGGTTTTACCTGCACCTGAAATAGCCTGATATGTGCAGACAAGAACTTCTTTGACGCCGTATTCCTTATCAAGGGGATAGATAGCGGGAACATAGCTCTGAAGCGAGCAGTTTGACTTAACAGCAATAAAGCCTCTCTTTGTGCCGAGTCTCTTTCTCTGGTCTTCAATAACCTTGACGTGATCAGCGTTGATTTCAGGCACAACCATGGGAACGTCTGCAGTGCCTCTGTGAGCGCTGTTATTTGAAACAACGGGACACTCAGCCTTTGCATATGCTTCTTCGAGTGCTCTGATTTCATCCTTTTTCATATCAACAGCACAGAAAACAAAATCAACTGCTGAAGCAATTTCATTGATGTCTGCTGTTGCATCCTTGATGATAAGGTCAGCAAGCTTTTCGGGCATTGCATCTGCAATTCTCCATCTTTCGCCTACAGCTTCCTTATATGTCTTACCGGCTGAACGTCCGCTTGCAGCGAGAACTGTTACATCAAACCAGGGATGGTCTGCAAGGATAGTTGCGAATCTCTGACCAACCATACCCGTAGCACCGATAATACCTACCTTATACTTTTTCATTTGAAAACACCTCTTTTTAACTAATTAAATCTCATTATTTTGCATAAAACTGTTGCTAATTTCAGCATAATGCACTATAATGTAAATTAACTTTTATATAATATCACTTATTTCTCAATTAGTCAATTTAATTTAGCGATTTTTTTGTGCGTTTAATAAGATTTGAAAGGATACAACAAAAATAGGATGAATAAGTCAGATTTTTATTACGATTTGCCCGAAGAACTTATAGCTCAGCACCCCGTTGAGCCCAGAGACACTTCAAGACTTATGTGTGTGGATAAGGTTACCGGTGAAATAGAACACAAGCATTTTTATGATATTCTCGACGAACTCAGAGAAGGCGATTGCCTTATACTCAATAACACGAGAGTATTGCCTGCACGACTTTTCGGTACTAAAGAAGATACAGGCGCTAAGGTTGAGTTTCTTCTGCTGACAAACAAAGGCGATGACACCTGGGAGTGTATTGTCGGTCCCGGCAAAAGGGCAAAACCCGGCACGAAGTTCAGCTTCGCTGACGGACTTCTTCGCTGTGAAGTTCTTGACGTTCTCGACGGCGGAAACAGACTCGTAAAGTTTTACTATGAAGGAAATTTCTATAATGTTCTTGACCAAATCGGTCAGATGCCGCTACCTCCCTATATCACTGAAAGACTCGAGGACGGCGAAAGGTACCAGACAGTTTATTCAAAAGAGCTTGGGTCAGCCGCCGCACCCACTGCAGGACTTCACTTTACCGAGGAGCTAATGGCAAAAATTGAAGCTAAAGGTGTAAAAATTGGCTATGTGACTTTACATGTGGGTCTCGGAACATTCCGCCCCGTTAAGGAAGAGGATATTTCACTTCATCTTATGCATTCCGAGCATTATTGGTTACCTGATGAAACTGCTGAACTCATCAATGAAACCAAAGAAAACGGCGGCAGAGTTATTGCTGTGGGTACTACCAGCTGCCGTACGCTTGAATCAGTTGGTACTTTCAAAGGCAAGATTGAGGAAAGTGAAGGCTGGACTGATATTTTCATTTATCCCGGTTATGAGTTCAAATGCATTGATGCTTTGATAACTAATTTCCACTTGCCCGAAAGCACACTTATAATGCTTGTGAGTGCTTTTTGCGGATATGAAAACACAATGAATTTCTATAAAACGGCTGTCGAAGAAAAATATAGATTTTTCTCCTTTGGTGACGCCGTATTCCTGAGGTGACTATGAAATCTAAATTAACACTAATCAAAACTGAAGGCACTGCGAGACGCTGTGAATTTGAAACAGTACACGGTACGGTGCAGACGCCTGCATTTATGAATGTTGCGACCTGCGGTGCCATTAAGGGTGCACTGTCAGCCCACGATTTAAAAGAAATCAAGTGCCAGATTATGCTGTCAAATACCTATCACTTACACGTCCGCCCCGGCGATGAGCTTGTGAAAGAAATGGGTGGACTTCACGAATTTACGCGTTGGTCAGGCCCAATCCTAACCGACAGCGGCGGATTTCAGGTTTTTTCTCTTGCAAAGCTTCGTAAAATCAAAGAATAAGGCGTTACCTTCAACTCACACGTTGATGGCAGAAAAATTTTTATGGGACCTGAGGAAAGCATG
>JAZSPF010000107.1:0-3288 GCA_045537315.1 Acutalibacteraceae bacterium | reverse complement strand
TGTAACATCACCTGTTATCTTATCATTGAGGGGTCCCCAGTTAGTGAGACAAACTGTGCCTTCATTCATATCAAGGGGCTCAAGTGACTCAGGGTCACGGGGCGCTTTCTTTTCAAAAAGACCTGACAGCTTTGCAACCTTATATTTGCCGAAATAGCCTGATGCTATCTGTGCAGCACTTGAAATGAACTTGCCTTTGAGAATAAAGCCAACCATTCTCTGGGTAATAAGATCAAAGAGCAGACTGTCCATATCGGTTTTATCAACTCTCGCAATGAGATTGTCTGTCTGTTCAGCAATTTCCTTAAGGGACTTATCTTCAACACCTCTGACCTTGATAGGGAATGTTTCACCGCTTTCAAGGAAAATAGGCATAGCAACATCAATATGCTTTTTTACAATAAGTCTGCCACAGGAAGCTGTATGATTATACTGAAGATGTGCATTGAGTCTGGGAGCTGCCTTGAGTCCTTCAACAAGCACTCTCATCATAAGAGCATTGAATGAAAGATGATAGCCACAGTCTTTTTTGATTTCATTGTAGACCTCAAGAAACTTTGTTATATCTGCTTCATAGGCATAAGCGGGGCTGGGGATATTTCTCTGAGCGTTTGTGAGAACATTACCTGAAACTCTTGCTTTAAGGTTGAAATATTCAACGGTATCGCCTTTTTCGGGTTCACATAATGCGCCTCTGATAAATTCTTTGATGTCCATTTTTCTTGTTCCTTTTCAAATGTAGTATTGGGACAACTCTATCCCGGGACGTTATTTTTCTAACACCAAATAAATATACACCTGTTTTATGAAAAAGTAAATAGTTTTTCGCTCTTATGGCGTTAGGTTTACAGTTTCTTTACTAATTAAATATAAAAGAGCAAAGCGTAAAATACTTTGCTCTTTCTCTTTACGTTATTTACATCTTCGGCTGAGGAATGGGATCAGACAGCTTTATGAAGTCTATCTTTTCCATTTTTGTTCTGGGCAGAATATCCATTATGAAAATCTTCCTCGGACAGGAGTAAGCTTCCAGGTTTTCCTTGCAGAACTTCATCAGCTTTTCCTTGATCTCATCTTCGTTCTGCGCAGGCTCTTTCAGTGAAACCACAAGCTTGACATAAGGCTTATCGTTTTCATCATAGCCCTGGCAGGCACAGACTTCGTTTATGTAATCAAGCTCGAGAACCTTCTCTTCTATTGTTGCCGGATAAATGTTGTAACCTGCGATGATTATAATTCTCTTTTTGCGGCTCGTGAAAACAAGGTGACCGTCTTTATCAAGGAATCCGATATCGCCTGTTCGAACCCAGTTTTTGCCGTTTTCATCAGTATAAATACCTGTTTCCTGAATGAAATCATCAGGCAGATAGCGGTTCATCATCGTCTCACCGCTTATAGCAACCTCACCTATTTTGCCCATGGGAAGTTTATTGCAGTCGTCATCCCATATTTCTATTTCAGTGCCGAAAATAGGCACGCCAACAGTTGTTGTTCTGGGGTCAGGGATACCTGAGTTGGTGGTACATACGGCGCACATTTCAGTCAGGCCGTAACCTCTGCCAAGTCTTGCCTTTGAGCCGAGAGCAGCAATTTTTGTGTTGAATAAATCAACAAACTCGTTGCTGACGAAATCTCCGCCAACAGAAAGAATGCGGAAGTTTTTAACGCCTTCATTTTCAAAATTGGGAGCTTCAATCATTTTCTGGAACATCTTGGGTACACCTAAGATTTCCATAACGCAATATTTTCTTACAAGCTCATTTGCCTGAATGGGGTCAAACTTGGGAATCATAATCGGTCTGTAAGCATTGCACAGAGCATAGTGCATAGACACACCTAAACCGTAAGCATGGAAGCAGGGAAGTACACAAAGAGAATACGCGTTTGTGTAATCGTGTGCCGGGTCGAGAGCGTACATACTGTAGGCAAGGAAATTGAATGAGTAGTTTGAATGGATAATTGTCTTGCTTCTGCCTGTAGTGCCGCCGCCGTGAAGATAAATTGCGTCGTCTTTACCCGGATGCTCAATTGACGGTACTGCTGGCAAATCCATATCCATAATATCCAGATAGCGGTAAATATTTTCATGCTCGGGCACGTGTGCATTCTGCATTTCGTTGCCCTTGGCGTACTGATAAGCCACACCCTCACAAAAATCTGATGTAGAGCAGACAATTGTCATGTGCTTTTCAATTATGCTTTTGTACCCTGCCGCAAAGAGATCAAGCATAAACACACCTTTGCTTTTTGTGTGAGCCATAGTTTCTTCAAGCTGTGCAGGCGGTGTGAGAGGGTGAACAAAATTAGCCACAACCCCAAGCTTTATAAGAGCATAAAAGGCAATAAAAGCATGTCCGCAAGTGGGCATAAATGCTGTAAAAACATCACCCTTTTTAAGTCCTTTTGATGAAAGGAATGCTGCCATTTTTTCTATATCCGAGAGGAGCCTTTCCATTGAGGTTTCACTTTCAACAGGCCCCACGGGAGTGACAAAAGCAGTGTAGTTGCTTCCTATATCCTTTGATATTCTCTCATAGCTTTTAAGAAGATAATCATAACAGCTCTCATCTGTCGGTTTATGTAAGTAGTTATTAGCTGAAATTCTGAATTCGCGCATTTTTTTGCCTCCTTTATTGAGAGATAATTGTTGCGGTTTTTTCACACCTTTAAATAAATTATATACAAAAGCAAATTCAATGTCAATATATATTTTTTTGCCTTACAGTCCATTTGCCACATATCGTATCAATCATCAACGACAGCAACAGATGCTTTACAGTTAATTCAAAATGATTTGTTGCTTTGCATTGTGAATTGCTGTGCATAAATCAGCCGTCATCAATTCATAATTATTTCGTTCTGAGCTGCGTCCACAGAATATGACCTATTCCCCTGACACCCTTGGTAATATATTTTCCAAGATTACCGTAAAGACCTGTCATAACAGGATTTTTAAGGTCTTTTTCGCTCTTGTTATCTTTCTTGCTCTCCCCTACTGTGACATTGTCACCCTCAAAGGGTGAGACAAGGCTGTTTTCCCCTGCCACAGCCACAGCACCGTCTGCGAAAGCACAGATTTCTGTCATCATCTCAGGTGAAGGAGTACCGTCAAAGGCATAAATGCCCAGAAGCGCTGTTTCGCTGACACCGTTATATGAGGGAGCAAGAGGTTTGCTCTGAGCAGCAACAATGGTGTAGGCATCAAGCACCTGGTCTTTTGCTCTGCCGAAATGATGTCTCTGATTGCCGTAATATGTGCCAAAGGGATTCATCCTCACGGTCTTGTCT